>CALJZP010000085.1 GCA_937983545.1 uncultured Azonexus sp. | reverse complement strand
TCGCCCCGCCAGCGAGGAAGAAATCGAGCATGGTCATGTCCATCATCCGGACGATGATGGCGAAACCTGCCACTAAGCAACTTTTTCGCTGACTGAAATACCCGCCAAGGCGGGTATTTTTTCGCCTGCAACGGCGAACATGACATGGCTGAGTCTTGGCCTGGCGTTTCCTGCGCGCGCTGCTATTCGTGTCTTGCCGGCCAGGGATGGCTTTCGAAGCGGATCGAGGCGGGTGAGTCGGAATCGATGATTCCGGTAGTCCACCCCATGAAGGGCGAGCCGAATGTTTCCACGCGAACGAAATTGTTCAGCGGCCGGCCGGCTGGATCGCGCATCGGCTGATCGATCCGGTTCATGTGCGTATCGCCATGAACGGCGACCACCTGCCCCTGGAAACTTAGTGTCTCGTCGCGCAGTGTATCGAGAAATTCGCGGTATGCGCGATGCGCCAAGCCTTGCGTATGGTGCTTGAAGCCGGGATTGGCCTGAAACAACAAGACGAGGCTCCGCATGTTCTCCCGTCGGGCCAGCGCAAAGTTTTCCTTGAGCCAGGCGATGGTGACCGGATGGCGGGCTGCATAGTCGGCACGCGGTATGTCGGTCGTTCCCCAGTTATTGTTGCCGCCCGGCAGATTGAAGGTGACAAAGAGCGTCGGTCCCAGGCGAAAGCGGGCGTGCTCCGGGTAGGCACCGGGCTGCCGTTCGAGTGTCAGCGTTGTCCGGCCCAGCGATTGGTTCTTGCTCCAGAACAGACTGCGCAGCTTTGCCAGTCGCTCCTGCGGGTCGTGACCCCCGTTGCTGAGACGCTGGCAGTCCGTCCATTCGTTGTCCCCGGGAACGAAAACGAAGGGGGCGCGACTGCTGTCGAATAGCTGGAAGCGATCAGTGAATACCTCGTCCGAGCAGGGGGTCGAACCGGACTTGAAGTCGCCGATATGCACGATTGCATCGACCTTGCTGTCGGCAATGGCGGAGAGCATCTTCGGCAATTCCGCCCGTTCGTGGCTGTTGTAGGGCGTATCGCCGATCAGCGCGAATCGCCAGGTTTCGGCGACGGTGGGCAAGGAGAGGGTGGCCAACGCCAACGCCGGCAGCAGTCTGCGGATGATCGATCCAGCAGCCTTTGCCCGGCGATTGCCGATCAACGCAGTAGCCCTTTCAAGGCGTACAGGGCGTCGAGGGCTTCGCGCGGGGTCAGGCTGTCAGGATCGATCGCCGCCAACCGGTCGACGACCGGATGCGGCTCGGGCTCCGCCGGTTCCGGCTCGCCCTGGGCAAAGAGGTCCGGCTGCAGCGGATCGACGGCGGCGCGCTGCTCGAATTCGCGCAGCTGCTTGCGGGCGGTGCGGACGACGGCAGCGGGGATGCCGGCCAGTGCGGCGACCTGTATCCCGTAACTCTGGTTGGCCGGGCCTTCTTCGACGGCATGCATGAAAACGATGCGGTCGTTATGCTCGACCGCGCCTAGGTGGACGTTGGCAAGTTCCGAATACTCGTGCGACAGCCGGGTCAGCTCGAAATAGTGCGTGGCGAACAAGGTCAGGCTGCGGTTTTTCTCGATCAGATGGCGCAGGATGGCGAAGGCGAGCGCCATGCCGTCGAACGTCGAGGTGCCGCGGCCGATTTCGTCCATCAACACCAGGCTTTGGTGTGTTGCGTGGTGCAGGATGGCGGCGGCCTCGGTCATTTCGACCATGAAGGTCGAACGTCCGGACGCGAGGTCGTCGGAAGCGCCAATGCGGGTGAAAATCCGGTCGAGCGGGCCCAGGAGGCACGATTCGGCCGGCACGTAGCTGCCGATGTGCGCAAGCAGGGCGATCAGCGCCACCTGGCGCATGTAGGTCGACTTACCGCCCATGTTCGGGCCGGTGATCAGCAGCAGGCGGCGGCTGTCGGCGAGCAGACAATCGTTGGCGATGAAGGTTTCGGCCTGATTCGCCAGTTCGCCCTCGACCACGGGATGGCGACCATTGACGATATTCAATTGCGTTTCGACGGCAAATTCAGGCTTGCACCAATTGCGCTTCAGGGCCGATTCTGCGAATCCGGCCAGCAGGTCGAGCTGGGCTACCGCACGGGCAATGCCTTGCAGGGTCGGGACGACCGGCAGCAGGGCATCCAGGATCGCTTCGTAGAGCAGTTTTTCCCGCGCCAGCGACCGCTCCTGGGCCGACAGGGCCTTGTCCTCGAAGGTCTTCAGTTCGGGGGTGATGTAGCGCTCGGCATTTTTCAAGGTCTGGCGACGGCGGTAGTCGTCAGGAATCTTGTCGACGTTGGCGTGCGTGACCTCAATGTAAAAACCATGCACCTTGTTGAATTCGACCTTGAGGCTGGAAATACCGGTCCGCTCGCGCTCGCGGGCTTCCATGTCGACGAGGAAGGCGCCACAGTTGTCGTTCAGCGAGCGCAGTTCATCAAGATCGGGGTCGTAGCCCGGGGCGATGACGCCACCGTCGCGCACCTGGGCACCAGGTTCGGCGGCGATGGCGCGGACCAGCAATGCGAGCGCGGCGGCGGGTGTTTCCAGTTCGCCGAACAGGTGGGCAAGCAATGGCGCAGGTTGTCCCGTCAGGGGCGCGCGCAGTTCCGGCAGACGGCTCAGCGACTCTCGCAAGCTGGCGAGGTCGCGCGGCCGGGCATTGCGCAAGGCGATACGCCCGGCGATACGCTCGATATCGGCCATGCCGTGCAGTGCCCTGCGAACGTCGCCGGCGAGTCGGCCATAGTCTTCGAGCAGCCCTTCGACAGCACCATGCCGCAATGCGGGGATGTCACGGTCGCGCAGCGGGTGGTGCAGGGTATGACGCAGCAGTCGCGACCCCATGCTGGTCACGCAGTTGTCGAGGAGCGAGTAGAGGGTTGGGGAGGGCTGCCCGCGCAGGGTTTCGGTCAGTTCCAGGTTGCGTCGGGTGGCGAGGTCCAGGCCCAGGAAGGCACCTTCCAGTTCGACGGTTAGCCCGCGCAAATGCGTCAGTTTTCCGGATTGCGTGGCCTGGGCATACTGCAGAAGCGCTCCGGCGGCAGCGATGGCCGGCCTTAGGCCTTCGGCACCGAAACCAGCCAGCGAGGCGACTTCGAACTGGTCGCATAGCAGGCGTCGTGCGGAATCGAAATCAAAATACCAGTCCGGCTGCCGGGTCCGGGCCGCGTCGCTGGCGAAATTCGGCGTCCAGCTTTCGGGGTAGAGAATTTCCGCCGGACGTATGCGCTCCAGCGTCGCGGGAAGCTGCTCGGCTGCTACCTCAATCAGGACGAATTCGCCGCTGGCCAGGTTCAGTCGTGCAATCCCGGCTGTATTCCGGTGCGTAGTGAGGGCAAGCAGCCAGATATCCTGCTTGTCGTCGATCAGGGCAGCATCGGTCAGGGTACCGGGCGTGACGATGCGCGCGACAGCGCGTTCGACCGGCCCTTTGCTGGTGGCCGGATCGCCTATCTGCTCGCAGATCACCGCCGATTCGCCCATCTTGACCAGGCGCGCCAGGTAGGGCTCCAGAGAATGAAAGGGAACACCGCACATCTTGATCGGCACGCCAGCCGACTGGCCACGTGTGGTCAGCGTAATGTCGAGCAGTCGCGCAGCCTTTTCGGCATCTTCATAGAACAGTTCGTAGAAATCACCCATCCGGTAGAACAGCAGGGTATTCGGATGGTTTGCCTTGAGCGCCAAGTACTGCTGCATCATGGGGGTATGCTTGGGTTGCTCTTTTGATTCTTTAACCATTTGATTTTATGTAATAGTTTTTGTGTTTCCCTGTGGCTTCCGGAGGGCATCCCGAAAGCAGGAAAATCTCAATGAAGTGTCTTGCTGGAATAGGGGGATTATCCCTTCAATGCAGGCATTGCCCAAGTGCTCACGGTGATTTCAAGGGCCGCTTCCCGCTGCTGGAGGAGCAATCGACATTGCTTCATGTCAGTTGGAGGTGGGAAAAGAAAAACCCTGCCGGAGCAGGGTTTTAAGACTTCGTGCTACCTTGGGGTAGGACTGTTTGGTGGGTGCTGACGGGGTCGAACCGCCGACATTCGCCTTGTAAGGGCGACGCTCTACCAACTGAGCTAAGCACCCGGTCCATCAACGCAATACGCAGTCGGCTTTGTCCCGTCCTTGCGTATTGCGTCGGTGACGATTAGTTGCAGGCGTCCTTCAGGCCCTTGCCGGCGCGGAACTTCGGCGACTTGGCTGCCTTGATCTGCAGGGTCTTGCCGGTTTGCGGGTTACGGCCGGTGCGGGCAGCGCGCTCACCGACGTAGAAGGTGCCGAAACCGATCAGGCTGACCGAGTCGCCCTTCTTCAGTGCCCCGGTGATGGCTTCAACAGCGGCATCCAGAGCACGGCCAGCGGCAGCCTTGGAGATGTCGGCTTGGGTGGCGATGGCGTCGATCAGTTCAGATTTGTTCATATTGAAGTCCCCTAAAAATAGGATTTGGAGTGGTGAAAACTTTGCGAGGACGGATTTATATCTCTCGCGAAATCCTTGTGTCAAGCGGATTTTCGGTCATTTCACCGCGGGGAGTAAGGAGGGAAAGCTGCCAGAGCGCACGCCGCTGGCATCCTTCCCTTCAAAATCAATGAGTAACGACGGTCGAGGCCGCGACAGCATCAGCGGCGGCCTGGACGCCTGAATTGGCGTCGTTTTCGGCCGGCAGCGCTTCCGGCTTGCGTTCCAGCGCTTTTTCCAGAACCTGATCGATCCACTTGACCGGTACGATTTCGATCTTGTTTTTGATGTTGTCGGGGATTTCGGTGAGATCCTTGACGTTCTCTTCCGGTATCAAGGCTGTCTTCAAGCCGCCACGCACGGCGGCCAGCAACTTTTCCTTGAGGCCGCCGATGGCCAATACCTCGCCGCGCAGGGTGATCTCCCCGGTCATGCAAACGTCACAGCGGACCGGGATGCCGGTGTACGAGGAAACCAGCGCTGTGGTCATGGCGATACCGGCGGACGGGCCATCTTTCGGCGTGGCGCCTTCCGGCACGTGGATGTGGATATCGGTCTTCTCGAACGCCTCATCCTTGATCCCCAGGCGATGCGAACGGGCACGAACCACCGAACGAGCAGCTTCGACCGATTCTTTCATCACGTCGCCCAGCGAGCCGGTGCGGATGATGTTGCCCTTGCCCGGCATGTTGGCGCACTCGATGGTCAGCAGTTCGCCACCGACTTCGGTCCACGCAAGCCCGGTGACCTGGCCGACCTGATTTTCCTTCTCGGCCATGCCGAAGCTGTAGCGACGGACGCCGAGGAACTTGTCGAGATTCTTGGCGTTGACGGCGATCTTCGACTCCCGTTTCTTGAGAACGAGCGTCTTAACGATCTTGCGGCAAATCTTGGAAATCTCGCGCTCAAGGGCACGAACGCCAGCCTCGCGGGTGTAGTAGCGGACGATGTCACGGATGGCGCTTTCGGCGACCATGGCTTCCGTCTTCTTGACGCCATTGTTCTTCAACTGCTTGGGCAGCAGGTAGCGCATGGCGATGTTGACCTTCTCGTCCTCGGTATAGCCGGACAGGCGGATCACTTCCATGCGGTCGAGCAGCGGCGCCGGGATGTTCAGCGTATTGGCCGTGGCCACGAACATCACGTCGGACAGGTCGAAATCGACTTCGACGTAATGGTCCTGGAAGGTGTTGTTCTGCTCCGGGTCGAGTACTTCGAGCAGGGCAGACGACGGGTCGCCACGGAAGTCCTGGCCGAGCTTGTCGACTTCGTCGAGCAGGAACAGCGGGTTGCGGACGCCGATTTTGGTCAGGCTCTGCAGGATCTTGCCCGGCATGGAGCCGATGTAAGTGCGACGGTGGCCACGGATTTCAGCCTCGTCACGTACGCCGCCCAGGGCCATGCGCACGAACTTGCGGTTCGTCGCCTTGGCGATGGACTGGCCGAGCGAGGTCTTGCCGACACCCGGAGGGCCGACCAGGCACAGGATGGGGGCCTTGACCTTCTCGACGCGCTGCTGCACGGCAAGGTATTCGACGATGCGTTCCTTGACCTTGTCGAGGCCGTAGTGGTCCTGGTCGAGAATCTTCTCGGCGGCGCGCAGATCCTTGCTGATACGGGTCTTCTTGCGCCATGGCAG
>CALJZP010000084.1 GCA_937983545.1 uncultured Azonexus sp. | reverse complement strand
CGAGGAGGTGCGCGAACTGGTGCGCGATGGCGTATCGCCGACGCAGATTGCGCTGCTCTACCGCTCCAATGCCCAGTCGCGAGTCCTTGAAAACGAGCTGTTCACCAAGAATGTGCCGTACAAGGTTTACGGCGGCCTGCGCTTCTTCGAGCGGCAGGAAATCAAGCACGCGCTGGCTTACCTGCGCCTGCTGGGCAATCCGGACGACGACACGGCTTTCCTGCGCGTCGTCAATTTCCCGACTCGCGGCATCGGCGCCCGTTCGCTGGAAAACCTCCAGGCCACGGCGCACCAGATGAATTCCAGCCTGTACAACGCCGCCGCCTCGCTGACCGGCAAGGCCGGCCAGACGGTGGGTGCCTTCATCCGGCTGATCGAAGCGCTGCGCACCGAAACCGAGGGCCTGCCCTTGCCCGAGATGGTCGAGCACGTCATCGAAAAGTCCGGCCTGGCGCAGCACTACCGGACCGAAAAGGAAGGCCAGGATCGCCTGGAAAACCTCGATGAACTGATCAACGCCGCCGCCACCTTCGTCGACGACGAAGGCGCCATCGGCGAAGGCGGCGCACTGGTCTCTTTCCTGACGCTGGCTTCGCTGGAGGCCGGCGAGCATCAGGCCGGCGAGGGCCAGGAAGCGGTCCAGTTGATGTCGGTGCATGCCGCCAAGGGCCTGGAGTTCGACGTGGTGTTCATCACCGGCCTGGAACAGGGCCTGTTCCCGCACGAGAACTCGGTCAACGAGGGCAAGGACGGGCTGGAGGAGGAGCGCCGGCTGATGTACGTGGCGGTGACGCGGGCGCGTCAGCGGCTCTACGTGTCCTGCGCCCAGACCCGGATGCTGCACGGCCAGACGCGCTATTGCATGCCCTCGTCCTTCCTCGACGAGATTCCGGAAAACCTGATGCGCAAGCTGAACAAGAAAGCCGAGCCGGCCTCGTCGGTACCGGCCTACGGGTCGTTCGGCGGCGGTTATGCCGAACCCGCCTCGGCGACCGGTCTGCGGGTCGGCCAGACGGTCGAGCATGCCAAATTCGGCGTCGGGGTCATCGTGTCGACCGAGGGGCGCGGTGCCGATGCGCGCGTGCAGGTCAATTTCGGCGGTGCGGCCGGCATGAAGTGGTTGTCGCTCGAGTACGCCAAGCTGACGCCGGTGTGAGGCGGGCGTGATGCCGCTGCCGGGATGGGGTGACCGATGACTTTTGCCTGGTTCCTGAAAACGCTGTTGAGCACCCTGCTGCTGCCGCCGGGCAATGCCCTGGCCTTGCTGGCCCTGGCCTGCTTCCGCCGCCGCAAGCGCTGGGCGTTCGCGGTGGCCGTGTCGGGCGGCGTCTTGCTCTTGCTGCAGTCCCTGCCGCTGGTGGGAACGGCCTTGATGGGCACGCTGGAAGACCGCGCCGGCGCCTGGTCGCCGGACACCGCCGGGGCGCAGGCGATTGTCGTGCTGGGGAGCGGCCTGATCAGGCCGGTCGCCGAGTTCGGCGGCGAAACAGCCAACGAGCGTACGCTGGTTCGCGTCCGGCGCGCCGCGCAACTGGCGGGCGAGACGCAGTTGCCGGTCCTCGTCAGCGGCGGGCGTCCGCTCCCGGCGGTCTCGTCGGAGGCTGCCGCGATGGCCGCCGTCCTCGAGCACGAGTTCGGCGTGCCCGTGCGCTGGCGGGAAGAGGACAGCCTCGATACGCCGGGCAACGCCTCCTTGTCGGCACGGATGCTCGCACCGGCCGGGGTGAAGCGCATCGTGCTGGTGACCCAGGCGTTTCACATGCCGCGCGCCCGCCTGCTGTTCGAGGCACAGGGGTTTGACGTGATTCCGGCCCCGACCCATTTCGTTTCGAAGAATGGCGCCGGTTTCGAGGCACTCAGCCTTTTCCCGTCCGCCTCGGCGCTGCACAATTCCTATTACGCCCTGCACGAGTGGCTGGGCATCCTCTGGGTGCGCATTTCCGGCGGCTGAGAGCGATAGGCGGCGGCGTTGACGGTGGATGGATGGGCGGCGCGGTGATACCCTCGCACTCTCGACTTCAGCGGAGATGACCATGCCTCACGCCATACGTATCCACCAGACTGGCGGCCCGGAAGTGCTGCTGTGGGAAGCGGTCGATGTCGCCGCGCCGGCCCCCGGCGAGGCGCGTGTCCGCCACCATGCGGTCGGCCTGAACTACATCGACGTCTATCACCGCAACGGACTCTATCCCGTTCCGCTACCCTCCGGGATCGGCCTCGAGGGGGCCGGGGTCGTCGAGGCGGTGGGCGAGGGTGTGGACGACGTGCGTGTCGGCGACCGGGTCGCCTATGCCGGCGGGCCGATCGGCGCCTATGCCGAGGTACGCAATATCCCGGCGCACCGCCTGCTGCGGCTGCCCGACGGCATCGGCTTCGAAACCGGGGCGGCGATGATGCTGCAGGGGCTGACGGCAGCCTACCTGCTGCGCCGCACCTTTCGCGTCCAGGCCGGCGATGCCGTGCTCATCCATGCGGCAGCCGGCGGTGTCGGCCTGCTCGCCACCCAGTGGGCCAAGGCGCTCGGCGCGCTGGTCATCGGCACCGTCGGCTCGCCGGCCAAGGCCGAGCTGGCCAGGGCTCACGGTTGCGACCATGTGATCAACTACAGTACCGAAAATTTCACCGCCCGGGTCCGCGAAATCACCGGCGGCGAGGGCGTGGCGGTCGTGTACGACGGCGTCGGCAAGGATACTTTCGCGGGTTCGCTGGACAGCCTGCGTCCGATGGGCATGATGGTTTCCTACGGCAACGCCTCCGGGCCGGTGCCGCCGCTCGACCTGATCCAGCTGTCGCAGAAGGGCTCGCTGTTCGTCACCCGTCCGACGCTGATGAACTACACGGCAAAGCGCGCCGATCTGGTGGCCCTGGGCGATGAGCTGTTCGGCGTGGTCGGGTCGGGTCAGGTCCGGGTGGAGGTGCATCAAACCTATGCCCTGAAAGATGCCGTCCAGGCGCACCGCGATCTCGAGGCACGCAAGACGACCGGTTCCACCCTGCTGCTTCCATGATGGCGAAGATCAAGGCCGGATTGCTGTCGCTGCGCGACCTCTTCGCCACGGCATGGTGGATCATCCTGATCGTCGGCATCGGCTTTGTCGTCGCCTTCCAGTTCGTCGAGCCGGCGCCGCCCAAGCGGATCGTCATCACGACCGGCGGTCAGGCCGGCGCCTACTACCAGTTTGCCCAACGTTACGCGGCGATACTGGCCAAGAACGGGATTGCGCTGGAGGTCAAGGCCTCGGCCGGCTCGCTGGATAACCTGGAACGTCTGAAGAAGGACGAGGCGCAGATCGGTTTCGTCCAGGGCGGCGTCGTCGAGCCGAAGGCCGACCCGGATGCCGAGGACGATTCCGGCCTGTTGTCGTTGGGCAGCATGTTCTACGAGCCGGTATGGGTTTTCTACCGGAGCGAAAAGGACATCACGCGCCTGACTGATCTGCATGGCAAGCGCATCGCCATCGGCCAGGAAGGCTCGGGCGTCCGCCAGCTGGCCCAGCAGCTGCTGCAAGCCAACGATATTCCGGCCGGCGATCATCTGGTGCCGCTGTCCGGCCTCAAGGCCGCCGAGGAATTGCAGCAGGGGCGCATCGACGCGGCCTTCATCATCGCCGCCGAGCATGCGCCGGTCGTCCAGGTGCTGTTGCGCTCGCCGGGCGTCAAGCTGATGAGCTTTTCCCAGTCCGGCGCCTATCAGCGGCGTTTCCCCTTCCTCACCAAGCTGACTTTCCCGCATGGCGTGGCCGATCTGGTGCGCGATTTCCCGCCGGAAGACATCAAGGTGCTGGCGCCGACCGCCAATCTGGTCGTCCGCGACGACCTGCATCCGGCGTTGCAGACGCTGCTCCTGCAGGCGGCCAGCGAAGTGCACGGCAAGAGCGGCTTTTTCCAGGATGCCGGCGAATTCCCCGCCTACAAGGACCAGATGCTGCCGCTCTCCCCGGATGCGGCGCGCTACTACAAGTCGGGGCCGCCCTTCCTCCAGCGCTACCTGCCGTTCTGGCTGGCGGTTCTGGCCGATCGCCTGATCGTGCTGCTGGTGCCCATCTTCGCCCTGCTCATCCCGCTGCTCAAGGTTGCACCCGCGATCTACACCTGGCGCGTGCGCTCCAAGGTCTTCCGCTGCTACGGCGAACTGAAGTTCCTTGAGGACAGCCTGAAGAATCACTTCGATCCGGCCAAGCTGGACGACTACCGGAGCCGCCTCGACGCGCTCGACGAAGAGGCCGCCGAGCTGCACGTGCCGCTGGGTTTCACCGACCTTGTCTACACGCTGCGCGAACACGTCAATCTGGTGCGCGGCATCCTGCAAAAGAGGGAATCGCAGGCATGAAAGCCTTTCTCGTCGCCAACCCCAAAGGGGGCTCCGGCAAAAGCACGCTGGCTACCAACCTGGCCGGTTATTTCGCCAACCAGGGCCATGAGGTCATGCTCGGCGACATCGATCGCCAACAGTCATCCCGCGAATGGCTGGGTATCCGCCCCTTCGAGCTGCCGACCATCGAAACCTGGGAGATCGGTCACGACAACATCGCCCGGCCGCCCAAGGGAACCTCGCACGTCGTGCTCGATACCCCGGCCGGCCTGCACGGCAAGATGCTGGAGCGCGTCCTCAAACTATCAACGCGGGTCATCGTGCCGGTCCAGCCATCGATGTTCGACATGCTGGCGACGCGCCATTTCCTGAGCGAATTGCTGTCCGAGAAGGCCGTGCGCAAGGGCAAGGCCGATGTCGCGGTGATCGGCATGCGGGTCGATGCCCGGACCCGTGCCGCCGGCGAACTGGAACGCTTCTTCGCGACCTTCGAATTGCCCGTGCTGGCCTATCTGCGCGATACGCAGGTCTACGTCCAGGCGACGGCGGCCGGCATGACCCTGTTCGATCTGCCCCGTTCGCGTGCCGAGCGTGACCTGGAGCAATGGCAGGCCATCATCGACTGGGCCGAGGCGACCTAGGCGTCAATTTTCTGTGGCATCAACCGGTGTCTACAGCTGATAGGTCAGTTGCTGCACTGTCGTTTCCTCGCCGAGCTTTTCCAGAAACCAGGTGAGCGCTAATCCTTCCTGCCGATTGCGCCAGGCGACATTGATCGGCAGTTCGTGGCGCGGATCGGCCAGGCTCTTCTCCACCAGGCGGCCGGCGGCAATCTCGGGGGCTGCGATCCAGCGCGGCAGGTGACCGACGCCCAGTCCGGCGATCTGGGCGCTGGCCTTGGCGCGGATGTCCGGGACACGCAAGGTGTCCTGCCCCTCGATCAGGCCGACGGTCCGGGCATCGAGTTCGCGCGACGTATCGGCGATGACCACGGCGCGGTGGCGCAACAACTCGTTGTGTGGAATGGGGCCATCCCAGGCGGCCAGCGGGTGTCCCGGCGCAATCGCGAAAACGAAGTCCGTGCGCCGTATCAGCGGTCGGCTCGATATGCCGCTGATCGCCGGGCGATCGCCCGGCGCGCCGATGGCGAGGTCGGCGCGTCCGGTCGTCAGTGCATCCCAGGTGCCGGCGAGCACTTCCGAATTGATCCGGATCTGCGTCGGGTGCCCGCCGGCATAGAACGCCTCGAGCAGGGGAAACAGGCGCTCGACCGGGATGATGGCATCCAGGGCGATGCGCAGTTCCGCCTCCCAGCCATCGGCCATGCGCTGGATGCGGCGTTCCAGGTCGCTCGCGGCGCGCAACAGGTGCCGGCCCTCGTCGAGCAGGGTGCGTCCGGCGGGGTTGAGCGTTGCGCGCCGCCCTTGCCGCACGAAGAGCGTGACTCCCAGCTCGTCTTCCAGTTTGCCGATGGCGTGCGACAGCGCCGAGGGAACGCGGTGCAGCGCCGACGCTGCGGCCGTGAAGCTGCCGTGCCGCTCGATGGCGTCAAGAATCTGCAGGAGTTCGAACGATATTTTCATGTGAATTTTATTGAACGATAGGGCCGAAATAATTCGCCGATATGAATAGAACTCTAGGCCTATTATGGAAACAAAGCTATACGATCAATTCACAAAGGATTTGCGATGATTCAGATTCGACCTTCCGATGCGCGCGGCTATGCCGACCATGGCTGGCTGCGGGCGAAGCACAGCTTTTCCTTCGCCGACTACTACGACCCGGCCGAAATGGGCTGGGGGGCGCTGCGCGTCATCAACGAGGACCGTGTCGCCCCGGGCTCAGGCTTCGGACGCCATGGTCACCGCGATATGGAGATCGTCACCTACATCCTCTCCGGCGCCCTGGAGCACCAGGACAGCCTGGGCAATGGCGGCATCATCCGGCGCGGCGAAGTCCAGCGCATGAGCGCCGGCAAGGGCATCCTGCACAGTGAGTTCAATCCGTCGCCGGATGAGGAAACCCATCTGCTGCAGATCTGGATCGAGCCGGCGGTGCAAGGTACCCGGGCCAGTTACGAGCAGCAGCCCATGGCGATTGATGCGATGCGCGGCCGCTGGCGTCTCGTCGCCTCGCCCGATGGCGCCGACGGCAGCACGACCATCGGCCAGGACGCGCGACTGTGGGCCAGCATGCTGCTATCGGGCGAACCGCTGTCGTATGCCGTCGCCGCCGGCCGTCTGGCCTATGTTCACGTCGTTTCCGGCGCGCTGACCCTCAATGGCCTGGTCTTGCAGGCTGGCGACGGCGCCAAGATCGCCGACGAAACCGATTTGCGTTTCCTAGCCGACGAGGCTGCGGAAATCCTGCTGTTCGACCTTCCTCCCAACGTTTAACCCCTTCTTGTCCATTTCCCGAAAGGAAGTTCCATGAGCAAAATTGTTGTCGTCTATCACTCCGGTTACGGTCACACCCAGCGCGTCGCACAGTCGGTGGCGGAAGGTGCCGGTGCCGAGCTCCTCGCCATCGATGCCGAAGGCAATCTGCCGGAAGGCGGCTGGGAGTCGCTGAACGCTGCCGATGCCATCATCTTCGGCACGCCGACCTACATGGGCGGCCCGAGCTGGCAGTTCAAGAAGTTTGCCGACGCTTCTTCCAAGGCCTGGTTTACCCGTGCCTGGCAGGACAAGGTGTTTGGCGGCTTCACCAACAGCGCCAGCCCGGTCGGCGACAAGGGGGCGACGATGATCCAGCTGCAAACCCTCGCTTCCCAGCACGGTGGCATCTGGGTCAGCCTCGGCCAGTTGCCGGCCAACACCAAGGCGGCCACCCATGCCGACGCCAACCACCTGGGCGGCTCCGTCGGCCTGCTGGTCCGTTCGCCATCTGACGCAGCGGTCGAGGAAATTCCGCAGGGCGATCTCGATACCGCCAAGGCCTACGGCCAGCGCGTCGCCACCATCGCCGCCCGCCTGCGCGGCTGATGAGCGCAGTGCGCCGGGGCTTCAAAAGCCCGGGCGCACTGCTATAGTGCAAGCATTCCCCTTCGTTCCGGAGTGCTTGCATGGCAATGATCACCTCCCTGGTCGACCTTTCGGTATTGCTGGTCGAGCCGTCATCGATGCAGGCGCATCTGGTGCAACGCATGCTCGCCAACCAGGGGGTAAAAAAGGTCACGGTTGTCGAGACGGCCAGCGCGGCGCTGACTGCCTTGCGTGCCAGTCACGACGGAACGGTGGTCGTCAGCAGCCTTTACCTGCCGGATCTGGCCGGTACCGAACTGGTCGCGGCCATGCGCGCGGAAACGGCGCTGGAAACCGTGCCGTTCATTCTCGTTTCCAGCGAAACGCGGCCGCAGGTGCTTGAGCCGGTACGCCAGTCCGGTGCCTGCAGCATCGTCGCCAAACCCTTCACCGAACAGCAGCTGTCGCGCGCACTCTACGCCGCGGCGGACTACCTGAATCCGCCGCAGGACATCGATGTCGCTGAAATCGAAAGCCTGCGCGTGCTGCTCGTCGATGACAGCATGGCCTCGCGCCGCCATCTGCGTCGCCTGCTGACCGAGTTGGGCATCGAGCGCATCACCGAAGCCGCCGACGGCAAGGAGGCGGTCACCCTGCTGGAGCAGTCGATGGTCGATCTGGTCATCACCGACTACAACATGCCGGAAATGGATGGTCGCGAACTGACTGCCTATATTCGTACCCAGAGTTGGCAAGCCGATGTGCCGATCCTGATGGTGACCAGCGAACAGAACATGGGTCGTCTTGCCGCCGTCGAGCGGGCCGGGGTATCGGCCATCTGCGACAAGCCGTTCGAGGCCGGCAGCATCCGCCGCTTGATCAGCGACGCCTTGACGCGATAAGGCGGGCGAACGGCCCGCGCAGCACCACCGCCAGGGCCAGCACGACGAGCAGCGGGTCGATGAGCGCCTGCCAGAGATTGGCAAACAGGCCGCCGGCGTAGGCCAGCAGGTCGATGCTCAGGATCAGGAGCCAGGGCATCTGGCGTTTCCACCACAGCGCGATGCCTACCAGCAGCAGGGCGGCCAGCAGGGGCCAGGGCTGGTAGCCGAGCGCGTACAGGTCGCCGGGAACGATTGCGCTGGCGGATACGCCGAGTCCCGCCGCCATGCCGATCACGGCAAGCGCCGGCAGGCGGCCAAGCGGCGATGGCTGGCGCCCGGCGAGTTGCAGCACGGCCAGGAACAACAGCGTTGTCGACGGCGGGCCGAAGACTGCCAGCATGATGGGTGCGATGCCGACGAGCAGTGACAGGGTCGTGGCGGCGAGGGCGGCGCGGGCGCGGAAGGTCCCGAACGGCACCAGCGTGGCCAGGGCGCCGAACAACAGGCCGTGGGCGAGCAGGCCGTAGGCGGCCTCGAGGTTCATTGGGCCGCCTCCGGCGTGCTGGCGTCGGGCAGGCGTTCCAGCTTGTCGACGATGCGGCCGGTTGCCGCGAGGCGCAGCCAGGGAGCGCCTTCGTTCGCTTGCCCCAGCGGCAGCAACAGGCCGCCATCGGCCAGTTCCCTTGGTGCTTGGCCCAGGCGGCTGCCCAGGCCACCAAAGGCGTTGACGGGCAGGCGTTGTGTCCGGTTCCAGCTGCGGCCGCCGTCGGTCGATAGGCTGTGGATGATCGAGGCCCCGGCCCAGCGGCCAAGCGGGTAGGCCTCGTACCACAGGTGGAGCCAGCCGCCTTCGGACCACAGGATGGGGCGGCCGAGCCCCTGGGCGTGCATGAAGGTGGCGCCGGCCGTGCTTTCCCGGCTGGCGATCTTGCCGATGTCGCGCCAGGTCCTGCCATCGCCGGTTGCCATCCAGATGGCTGCGTTTTCGGCGTCGCCGCGCTCCAGCCAGGCAACCGCCAGCGTGCCGTTGGGCAGGCGCGTCAGGCTGGGCTGTTCCGGCGAGAGCCGGGCGGCGGGCGGCAGTTCGCTGACGGCGACGGTGGGCTCGGCGGTTGCGGCCAGGATAGGCTTCGGGGCATCGGGGATGCGCCAGCCGGCAGCGGCGAGGGCGATGCCGAACACGGCCAGAGGCAGCCAGGAACGGCGCGGCATGGGCGCGTCAGGCATGCCGGAACGCTCCGTGGTGGCGAGAAAAAGGCCGCATGACGCGGCCTTGGTGGCGATGTTTCAAGCCGGCTTAGCGAACGATCTGGTTCAGTTCGCCCTTGGCGTAGCGCTCGGCCATCTTGTCGAGGCCGATTGCCTTGATCTTGCTGGCGTTGCCGGCGGTGCCGAAGGCTTCGAAGCGGGCCACGCAAATCTTCTTGGCTGCTTCGCGGGCTGGCTTCAGGAAATCGCGCGGGTCGAACTTGTCCGGGTGCTCGGCCAGGTAGCGACGGATGGCACCGGTCATGGCCAGGCGGATGTCGGTGTCGATATTGACCTTGCGCACGCCGTGCTTGATGCCCTTGACGATCTCCTCGACCGGCACGCCGTAGGTTTCCTTCATGTCGCCACCGAACTCGCGGATTTCGGCGAGCAGTTCCTGCGGCACGGACGAGGAGCCGTGCATCACGAGATGGGTGTTCGGGATGCGGGCGTGGATTTCGGCGATGCGGTCGATGGCGAGGATGTCGCCCGTCGGCTTCTTGGTGAACTTGTAGGCGCCGTGGCTGGTGCCGATGGCGATGGCCAGCGCGTCGCAGTTGGTCTGCTTGACGAAGTCGGCGGCCTGCTCGACGTCGGTCAGCAGGTCTTCGCGGGTCATGTGGCCTTCGGCGCCGTGGCCGTCTTCCTTGTCGGCCTTCATGGTTTCCAGCGAGCCGAGCACGCCCAGTTCGCCTTCGACGGAAACGCCGATGCTATGGGCGAATTCGACGACCTTGCGGGTCACTTCGACGTTGTATTCGTAGCTGGCGACGCTCTTGCCGTCGGCCTGCAGCGAACCGTCCATCATCACCGACGAGAAGCCGGACTTGATCGCGGCCATGCAGACGGCCGGCGACTGGCCGTGGTCTTGATGCATGACGATGGGGATGTGCGGGTAGGCTTCGAGGGCGGCCAGGATCTGGTGGCGCAGGAAGGGCTCGCCGGCATATTTGCGGGCACCGGCCGAGGCCTGCATGATCACCGGGGCGTCGACCTGGTTGGCCGCCTCCATGATGGCCCAGACCTGTTCCATGTTGTTGACGTTGAAAGCGGGCAGACCGTAGCCGTTTTCGGCGGCGTGGTCGAGCAGTTGGCGCATGGAAACGAGCGGCATGGAAACTCCTGTGCAGTAATGTCTATCTGTGAATTATCTATTTTAGTTGATTTGGTGCTCGCCGACGCGGACGATCTTCAGCGTGTTGGTACCGCCCGCCGTGCCGATCGGTTCGCCGATGGTGAGCACGATCAGGTCGCCCTTTTCGACGACGCCACGGTCGATCAGCAGTTGTTCCGCCTCGGCCAGCAGGCGGTCGCGGTCGCTGTGCTGCTGGGTCATCTGCAACGCGCAGACCTCGCGGTAGAGGGCCATGCGGGCGACGGCATCGGCATCCGGGGTGAGCGCGTAGATCGGCACGCCGCAATTGATGCGGCTCATCCACAGCGCGGTCGAGCCGGACTGGGTCAGCGCCGCGATGGCCTTGACCTTGAGGTGGTGCGCGGTCCAGATCGCCGCCATGGCGATGGATTGGTCGATACGGGTGAATACGCGGTCGAGGAATTCGCGGTCGAGGGTGACTTCCGCCGAGCGTTCGGCCTCGATGCAGATGCGGGCCATCGATTCGACGGTGTCGACCGGGTACTTGCCGCTCGCCGTCTCGGCCGACAGCATGACCGCGTCGGTGCCGTCGAGCACGGCGTTGGCGACGTCGGAGACTTCGGCGCGGGTCGGCACCGGCGAGGAGATCATCGACTCCATCATCTGCGTGGCAGTGATGGTCAGCTTGTTGCGGTCGCGCGCCATGCGGATCATCTTTTTCTGCAGGGCCGGGACGCTGGCGTCACCGACTTCGACAGCGAGGTCGCCGCGGGCGACCATGATGCCGTCCGAGGCGTCGAGGATTTCGGACAGGTTGGTGATGGCCTCGACCCGCTCGATCTTGGCGATCAGCACGGCCTGGCTGCCGGCGGCGCGCAGCAGCTGGCGGGCCATGTACATGTCGGCGGCGCTCTTCGGGAAGGAGACGGCGACGAAATCGACGCCGATCTGGGCTGCCGTCTTGATGTCTTCCATGTCCTTGGCGGTCAGTGCCGGGGCAGTCAGGCCGCCGCCCTGGCGATTGATGCCCTTGTTGTTGGACAGGTCGCCACCGACCAGCACGCGGGTGTGGATTTCGTTGCCGCGGACGAGCAGTACCTCGAGCTTGAGGCGCCCGTCGTCGAGCAGCAGGATGTCGCCGCTGACGACATCTTTGGGAAGGTCCTTGTAATCGAGGCCGACGCGCTCCTGGTTGCCGAGCGGGCAGGCAGCATCAAGGATGAAGGAGTCGCCGATGCCCAGCGTGATCTTGTTGTTCTCGAACTTGCCGACGCGGATTTTCGGGCCTTGCAGATCGCCGAGGATGCCGACGGTGCGCCCCAGCTTGGCGGCGGCGGCGCGAATGCCATCGGCGCGGGCCTTATGGTCCTCGGCCGTACCGTGCGAGAAATTCATGCGCACGACGTCGATGCCGGCTCGTACCAGACGTTCGAGGGTTTCCTGGGATGAAGATGCGGGGCCTAGCGTGGCGACGATCTTGGTATGGCGCGACATCGGTTGTCTCCCTGTCGGATGGGCTTTTAGGTCGGTCGGGTGGCCGGCCCCGGCGTGCGGGACCGGCACAAGGGGCGAAGATTACGCGGCGCGCTCTTCAAGAACGGCGATGGCCGGCAGGGTCTTGCCTTCGAGGAATTCCAGGAAGGCGCCGCCGCCGGTGGAGATGTAGCCGACGTCGTCGTGGATGTGGAACTTGGCGATCGCGGCCAGCGTGTCACCGCCGCCGGCGATGGAGAAGGCCTCGGAGTGGGCGATGGCCGAGGCCATCATCTTGGTGCCGCCAGCGAACTGGGGCAGTTCGAAGACGCCGACCGGGCCGTTCCAGACGATGGTGCCGGCATTGGCGATGATTTCGGCGAGCTTGGCGGCAGTCTTCGGGCCGACGTCGAGGATGCGGTCGTTGGCGTGCACGTCGTCGACCGAGATCTTGTTGGCGCGGGCCAGGGCGGACACTTCGTCGGCGACGACGACGTCGGTCGGCAGCGGTACTTCGGCGCCGCGTTCCTTCATGATGTCCATGATGGCATGGGCCTCCTTGACCAGGTCCGGCTCGGCCAGCGACTGCCCGATGCGCTTGCCGTCGGCGAGCAGGAAGGTGTTGGCGATGCCGCCGCCGACGATCAGCTGGTCGACCTTGTCGGCCAGCGACTTGAGGATGGTCAGCTTGGACGAGACCTTGGAGCCGCCGACGATGGCGACCAGCGGGCGCTTCGGATTGTGCAGGGCCTTGGACAGGGCGTCGATCTCGGCGCCCATCAGGATGCCGGCACAGGCGACGGGGGCGTACTTGGCGATGCCGTGGGTGGTGGCTTCGGCGCGGTGAGCGGTACCGAAGGCGTCATTGACGTAGATGTCGCACAGCTTGGCCATCTTCTGGGCCAGTTCCTCGTTGTTCTTCTTCTCGCCCTTGTTGACGCGGCA
>CALJZP010000083.1 GCA_937983545.1 uncultured Azonexus sp. | reverse complement strand
CGCGCCCTGATCAGGAATGGTTGATCGGAGGGATTCAGGTCACGCCGCCCCTCCCGTCGCGGTCCTGGTCGCAGTGGGGGACGAGTTGCTGTCGGGCGAGACCGTAGACACCAACTCGGCGTGGCTGGGCCGGGAGTTGGCTTCCCTGGGTATTCCGGTCGCCGACATCTACTCGACGCTGCAAAGCACGATGGGCGCCCTTTACGTCAACGACTTCAACAAGGCGGGCCGCGTCTATCGCGTGCAATTGCAGGCCGAGGCCAACTACCGCATGAAGGCTGACGACATCGGCAAGGTCTATGTGCGCAGCGCGACGAGCAACGCCATGATCCCGCTGTCGGCGGTCAGCAAGGTCAGGAATGTCGTCGGCCCCGAGCAGGTCGAACGTTTCAACGGCTTCATTGCCGCCAAGGTGATGGGCGACTCGAAGCCGGGCATCAGCTCGGGCGACGCGATCAAGATCGTCGAACAGGTGGCTGCTGCCACCCTGCCCGATGGCTACGGCATCGCGTGGACCGGCCAGGCCTTTCAGGAGAAGCGCAGTTCCGGCTCGTCGCTGCAGGCATTCGGCTTCGCCATCATCATGGTCTTCCTGATCCTCGCGGCCCAGTACGAAAAATGGTCCTTGCCCATCGCCGTCGTGATGGCCGTGCCTTTCGCGCTGATGGGTGCGCTGACCGCCATCTGGCTGCGCGGCATGCCGAATGACATCTACTTCCAGATCGGCCTCGTCGTGCTGATCGGATTGGCGTCGAAAAATGCGATCCTGATCGTCGAGTTCGCCGCCCAGAAGTACGCGGAAGGCATGAGTGCGGCCCAGGCAGCCGTCGAAGCGGCCCGCCTGCGCCTGCGGCCGATCATCATGACCTCGCTCGCCTTCGTGCTCGGCGTCTTCCCGCTGGTCAAGGCCACCGGCGCCGGGGCGGCGGCCCGCCAGTCGATGGGCACCGGCGTCTTCGGCGGCATGCTCGCCGCTACCTTCATCGCCACGCTATTCATCCCGCTCTTCTTCAAGTGGCTGGAGCGCGGCAAGCAGATCGACCCTTCACACCTCGAGAACAACGAGGAGGCAAAGGCATGAATTCCCAAACACTCATCCGTCTGACCCCGCTCGCGCTGGCCTTCGCCCTGAGCGGCTGCGCCATCGGCCCGGACTACCTGCGCCCCGCGTCCCTTCTGCCAGCCGTCTTCAGCGAAGCCAAGCCGGCCGAGAACGTCGCCGTTGCAAACAACCCGGCCATCAACCCGGCGTGGTGGACACTGTTCAACGATCCGACATTGAACGATCTGGTCGATCAGGCGCTGACCGGCAACGCCAGTCTGCGCCAGGCCATCGCCCGCGTCGAGCAGGCCGATGCCGTCGCCCGCGAAGCAGGCGCCTCATTCTTCCCGCAAATCGACGGATCGGCCGGTATCAGCAACACCAAGGCCAGCACCAAAACGGCCACCTATATCCCCACGCAACCCCAGATACGCCGGGCGCGCAGCGCCGGGCTGAGCACGTCGTTCGAGCTCGATGTCTGGGGCCGCATCCGGCGTACCAACGAGGCTGCCCGTGCCAGCATCCTGGCCACCCAGTATTCCCGCGACTCCATTCGCCTGAGCGTCGCCGGCCTGGTTGCCGATACCTATCTGGCCTTGCGCGCCTATGACGCCCAACTCGCCGTCACCACCGAAACGGTAAAAACGCGCGAGGAAGGACTCAAGCTGGTGAAGACGCGCGTCGACGCCGGTCTGGCCTCACCACTCGACAGCTACCAGGCGGAAGGCTCCCTGGCAGCCGCTCAGGCCCAGCTGGCCGAGCAACGTCGTCAGCGCAGCCTGGCCGAGCATCAACTTGCCCTGCTCACCGGCAATCCGGGATTGAAGATTGTCGCGGGCGATCTCAAGCAGCTGCCTCTCCTCCCCGAACCGCCGGCCGGCCTGCCCTCCGACTTGATCGAAGGCCGCCCGGATGTACGCCAGGCCGAGCAGGAACTGATTGCCGCCAATGCCAACATTGGCGTCGCCAAGGCCGGTTACTTCCCGAAATTCACGCTCACCGGGAGTCTGGGCAGCGAAAGCAAGACGCTGTCCGACCTGTTCAGCGCCGGCTCCAATACCTGGTCGCTTGGCCTGGCCGCGCTGATGCCCATTCTCGATTTCGGCCGCACCTCGGCCCGCGTCGATCAGGCCAAGGCCATCAACCAGCAATCGCTGGTTGCCTGGCAGAACAGCTTGCAGACCGCCTACAAGGAAGTCCGCGATGCGCTGGTCAGCCTGCGCGAGTACGGCGAAGAGGAAAAATCGCAAGGCATTCGGGTCGACCGCGCAGAAAAGGCGATGGCCATCTCGCGCCTGCGCTACGAAGCCGGCCATGCCGGCTATCTGGAAGTTCTCGATGCCCAGCGTACGCTGAACGAGGCGCAGCTGTCCGCGATCAACGCACGACAGGCTCGCCTGAGTACCTCGGTCGATCTGTTCAAGGCTCTGGGAGGTGGCTGGAAGACCGACAGCCGGAGCTGATACCTCGGACAATACGAACTGTGACTTTCAGCAGTCCTACAACAAAAAATGGCCGTCGAAACGGCCATTTTTATTGACTCATCGGCGACAGGTGCGCCGGCGCGGAATTCTATTTTTCGGGCTTGTCCGCCTGGAAGCCGGTGAACATATTGCGCGTCTGGCTCTGCAACTGATCCTGCATCGACTGGAACATCTTCTTGGACTGATCCATGTAGGCCGTCATCATGCTCTGCATGGCCGGTTGCTGGAAGTTCAGGAACTGGTTCCAGAAATCCGTCTGCAGATGGGTGCTGTCGCCGGCACCGTAAATGGTGCGCGACTGATCCTGCAGCTTCTGCTGGAAATCGACGAAGGTCTTCATGTTGTTTTCCAGGTACTTGCCGAGCATTCCCTGCATGGTGCTGCCGTAGAAGCGGATGAAACCGGACAGCAGTTCGCTGGAGAACATCGGCACGCCGCCGGTTTCCTCTTCGAGGATGATCTGGAGCAGGATACTGCGCGTCAGATCGTCGCCGGTTTTGGCATCAACCACCTTAAAGACCTCGAATTTAAGCACCAGGTCCTTGACGTCACCGAGGGTGATGTACGCACTCGTCTTGGTATCGTAAAGACGACGGTTGGGGTATTTCTTGATCAGGCGTACCGGTTCCGACATGCTGCGATCCTCAAAACAATTGTTTGTGTGCAGCGCAACATTATACGAAAAAAACGGGCGCCCGAAGGCGCCCATTTGCTGTTGCAATGCAAAATTTCAGCAATGTTTCATGCTGAAATCCACATCTTACTGGTAGTACAGGCCGCCGTTGATGTTGATGGTGGCGCCGGTGGTGAAACCGGACAGGTCGTTCGACAGGTAGGCACAGGCATAGCCGATTTCTTCCGGCTTGGCCAGGCGCTTCATCGGAACGGAATCAACGATGGTTTGCAGAACTTCCGGCTTGATCGCCATGACCATCTTGGTGGCCACGTAGCCCGGGGCGATGGCATTGACGGTCACGCCCTTGGCGGCCAGTTCGGCAGCCAGCGCCTTGGTGAAGCCGATCACGCCAGCCTTGGCGGCGGAGTAGTTGGTCTGGCCAGCCTGACCCTTGACACCGTTGACCGAGGAGATGTTCACGATACGGCCCCAGCCACGCTCGGCCATCTTGGCGGAGACTTGCTTGGTCATGTTGAACAGCGAGGTCAGGTTGGTGGCGATAACGGCATCCCAGCCATCCTTTTCCATCTTGGCGAACATGCGGTCGCGGGTGATGCCGGCGTTGTTGATCAGGATGTCGACCTGACCGCAGGCGGCTTCAGCCTCGGCAACCATGCGCTGGCAGTCTTCCAGCACGGAGACGTCACCGGCGACGCAGACGAAATCCTTGAAGCCGGCAGCAGCCATATCGGCCAGCCAGGCGTCCTTGTTGTCGAATTGCGGGTGATAGGAGGCGACAACCTTGTGGCCGGCCTTGGCCAGTTCCTGGCAGATTGCGGTTCCGAGACCACCCATGGCACCGGTAACGAGAGCAACGCGTTGCGTCATGATTTTTCCTTCCTTGATTAAATAGAGCGGGGTAAAAAGTACGCCGGTCAGAACATGTGCTGACCACCGTTGATGGAAATGTTGGCACCGGTCACGAATGCCGCTTCGTCGGAAGCGAGATAAGCCACCAGGCCGGCGATTTCTTCCGGTTTGCCCAGGCGATTGACCGGGATCTGCGGCAGAATTTTGGAATCGAGAATTTCCTGCGGAATGGCCGTCACCATCTTGGTCCCGATATATCCGGGCGAAATGGTGTTGACGGTTACGCCCTGCTTGGCCACTTCCAGGGCCAGCGCCTTGGTGAAACCATGCATGCCGGCCTTGGCCGCGGAATAGTTGGTCTGACCGAAGGCGCCCTTCTGGCCGTTGACGGAGGACACGTTGACCACGCGCCCCCACTTGCGCTCGATCATGCCGTCCATGACCTGCTTGGTCATGTTGAAGACAGAATCGAGATTGGTATTCATGACCGCATCCCAATCGGCCTTGGTCATCTTCTTGAAGGTCATGTCGCGCGTGATACCGGCATTATTGACCAGTACATCGACCGGTCCGACTTCCCGGGTCACGATATCGACACAGGCCTTGGCCGAATCGAAATCGGTGACGTCACAGGGGTAGGCCTTGAAGCCATAGCCCATGTTGTTCATGCTCTTCAGCCAGCCATCCACCTTGGTATTGCCTGGTGAATAGGTCGTCACCACCTTGTAGCCCAGCGCTGCCATCTTGATGCAGATAGCCTCGCCAAGCCCCCCCATACCGCCGGTAATCAATGCAACTCGGGACATTGTGATCTCCTCGGGAAGTTTTATACCGCGCGTTCCTTGACGTATCTCCCGGGTGCCGGCTCGATGGCCTTGTACTTGGTATTTCCCGGTTTGCGCGGCGCCCGCTGTTCTCCTGACAACGGTTTCAGCCAAGCGGCCCAATCGGCCCACCAGCTGCCCTTCCTTTCCTCCGATGCCGCCAACCAGCCTTCGGCATCGGTTTTCACATCATCATTGATCCAATAGCTGCGCTTGTTCTTGCTGACCGGGTTGATCACGCCGGCGATGTGGCCGGAAGCGCCCAGCACGAAGCGCACTTGGCCGCCCAGCAAGCGGGTGCTCAGGTAGGCCGACTGCCACGGCACGATGTGATCCTCGCGGGTGGCCAGCAGATAGACCGGCATGTCGAGCTTGCCCAGATCGACCTTCTCGCCGCACATGGTCAGCTTGCCCGGTACGCGCAGGTTGTTTTCCAGATACATGTTGCGCATGTACCAGGCGGCAAACGGCCCCGGCAGATTGGTCGAATCGGAATTCCAGTACAGCAGGTCGAAAGCCTGCGGCTTCTGCCCCTTCAGGTAATTGCCGGTAACGTAGTTCCAGACCAGATCGTTGGCGCGCAGGAAGGAGAAGGTGTTCTGCAAATCGCGTGCGGGCAGCAGGCCGCCCTGGCCAATCGTCGACTCGCGGGCCGCCACACCTTGCTCGTCGATGAACAGGCCGATTTCGCCAGTATCGGAAAAGTCGAGCAGCGTGGTCAGCAAGGTCAGCGACGCCACCGGGCTTTCGCCACGCGCCTTGAGCACCGCCAGCGCAGAGGTCAGGATGGTGCCGCCGACGCAGAAACCCAGCGCGTTGACCTGCTTGACCTTGGTGATTTCCCGAACCACCTGCAATGCGGTGATCGGACCATTTTCGAGATAGTCGTCCCAGCCGAGATGGCCCTGCGCTTCCGTCGGGTTACGCCAGGAAATGAGAAAGACGGTGTTGCCCTGCTCTACGGCGTAGCGGATCAGCGAATTGTCCGGTTGCAGGTCCATGATGTAGAACTTGTTGATGCACGGCGGCACCATGAGCAGCGGACGCGTCCCCACCTTGGGGGTCAGCGGCGCATACTGGATCAGTTGCATCACGTCGTTTTCAAAGACCACCGCGCCGGCCGTGGTGGCGATATTCCTGCCCACCTCAAACACCGACTCGTCAGTCATCGAAATACGGCCTTTTTCGAAGTCCTTGATCAGATTGTTGATGCCGTCGGTGATGCTCTGCCCCTTGGTTTC
>CALJZP010000082.1 GCA_937983545.1 uncultured Azonexus sp. | reverse complement strand
CTTCAACCAGCCGCTGCTCGCCGCAGCGGCTTAACCCGCAGAGAACTCACTTAAGAAAACCAAATTTCTGTCCAACTGCGCGGGGCCACCTCTGTATTTACCGGCGACATGTTCGGCTTGTCCTACCGTGAGCTTGATGTTGATGGCCGGCAGTTCATTTTTCCGACGACGACGCCGACGCAATTCGAGCCGGAAGAGATGCGGGCATCGATCAATCGCTTGCTGGCACTGGAACCGGAAGCGATGTATCTGACCCACTACAGCAGAGTGCCGGAAGTTCAAGCACAAGGTGCGGCACTGTTACGGCATCTCGACACGCTGGTCGCGCTGGCCGAGGCTGAGAAGGACGCAGGGGCGTTGCGGCATGAGCGGATCAAGCAGGGGATGACGGCCTATTTGCTCGCCGAAATCCGCAAGCATGGCTGCCAATTGCCGGAGGCTACACTGCTCGATATCTGGGCGACCGATCTCGAACTCAATGCGCAGGGCTTGTGCGTCTGGCTCGACGGCCGCAAGACTTAAACGTAGCGCCGTCGCCAGAACAGCAGGAGCATGATGGTGGCGATCAGCCCCATCAGCCCTAGGGCGTAGAAAAAGCCGTCGGGAGCTTCGAGCCAAGGCATCACCTTGAAGTTCATGCCGAAAATGCCGGCAATCAGTGTGGCCGGCATGAAGATCGTTGCGACGACGGTCAATGTGCGGACTTCGAGATTGACGCGGTGGCTGACGGTAGAAAGGTATACATCCAGCATCCCGGTTGCCAGATCGCGGAGATCTTCCAGCGACTCGAGGATGTGTACGGTGTGGTCATAGACATCGCGGATGTACAGTTGGATGTCTGCCCGAAAGAAATCTCCTGCGTCACGATGTAGTGTCCCGAGCACCTCCCTAAGCGGATGCAGGTTGCGCCGGAGCTGGGATACGCAGCGTTTGAGCTGGTGGATGCCTTCCAGCGTGGCTGGCCCCGGATGCCCGAGAATTTTGTCTTCCAGGGCTTCCGCGTAGTCGTTCAATTGTTCGATGACGCCAAAGTAGCTGTCGACCACGGTATCGATCAACGAATAGGCCAGCATGTCCACGCCGCCCTTGCGCAGGATGCCCTGACCGCTGCGCAGGCGCTGGCGGATGGGTTCGAAAGTCTGCGACGGGCGTTCCTGGAAGGTCAGCACGTAGTCCCGACCGATGACCAGGCTGATCTGGTCCTGGGTCAGTTCGAGCGAATCCGTTTTCAACTCGTAGCGATGGAGAACGAGGTAGAGGTAGTCCTCGTAGCTGTCCAGCTTTTGCCGCTGCGCCGTGTTGAGGATGTCTTCCTGAACCAGCGGGTGCAAGCCGAAGCTCGTGCCGATAGCTGCCAGATCCGACGGGGCGCTGGCGCCATACACGTTGGCCCAGCGCGTGGCTTGCTGGCGGGGCTGTTGGGAGAGGGCCGCTGCATCGCGCAGGCTGCCTTCGCGCAGCCCTTGTTCGTCGAAGTCGATGAACGAGAAGGCGGCGTGGCTCGTCTTTTTCTCGCCGATATGGAGCAAGGTTCCCGGAGGGAGTCCGGCCTTGCGCGAGCGCAGCTTGCGGGGTTTGTTCATGCCTTGGCGATCAGGTTGATGACTTGTGCTGCCGCCGTCATCCCGAAAACGGCGGTGATGCATACCGACGAGCCGAAACCGGCGCAGTTGAGGCCGGCCGGGCCGCGGTCGCCTTCGCAGTGAGCGCCGCTCTCCGGATAGCGGAGGGGTTCGGTGGAGAAGATGGCCGGCACACCGAATTTCTTACCCGAATCGCGTGTGAAACCGTGGTCGCGGCGCAGACTGGAGCGGACTTTCGCCAGCAGCGGATCCTGCACGGTCTGGCTGAGATCGGCTACGCCGATCCGGGTCGGATCGATTTGTCCGCCCGCCGCACCGGCCACGACGATGGGCAGCTTGTGACGACGGCAAAAGGCGATCATCGCCACTTTGGCGCGGACCTGATCGATTGCGTCAATGACGGCCGTAAAGCCGTGCTCCAGCATCGTCGCCACGTTGTCGGGGGTGACGAACTCCTCGATGCAGTGCACTACGCATTCCGGATTGATGGCACGAATCCGTTCGGCCATGGCATCGACCTTGGCCTTGCCGTAGATGTCGCCCAACGCGTGTATCTGTCGGTTGGTGTTGGATTCGGCCACCATGTCGAGGTCGATCAGCGTGATCCGGCCGACCCCGGTCCGGGCCAGTGCTTCCGCAGCCCAGGAGCCGACGCCGCCGATGCCGACGATGCAGACATGAGCCTGACGCAGCGCCTCGGCGCCTGTCGGACCATAGAGGCGGGCTACGCCACCAAAGCGGCGTTCGCGGTCAATGCTCATTCATCAGGCCTCGATGGTCTTGCGGATGACGGCGTTGAACGGGGCGATCCACTCCGGGGCAAACTGGTTGTCGCAGGCATTGATCTCGGCAATGGCGCGCAGCACGGAGCGATTCTTGCCCCGGTGGATGTGCTTGAGCATGACGGCTTCGAAAGCGTCGACGATGGCGAGAATCTTGGCGCCCGGGCAGATGTCCGCCAGGGACAGGTTGTTCGGGTAGCCGCCGCCATCGGGCATTTCGTGATGTTGGGCGACCATGTCGGCGGCCGCTTCCCAGCCCGGCATGCGCAGAAGCAGCCCGGCGGCGAAGCCGGGATGGTTGCGCAAGGCGATCTTGTCCTCCGGCGACATCTTGCCCATCTTGAGCCAGATCGATTCCGGCAGCAGCATCATCCCGACATCGTGCAGATAGACCGCCGCCTCCAATTGCAGCGGATCGACGATGTTGTGGGCGGCCTTGTTCGTTTCCAGCGCCAGCCTGAGGATGCGCATCGTCCGCCCCTTGAACAGCGGCGAGCGGCTTTCCAGCTGCTGTGCCAGCGAGCGAAAGAACTGCAGGTCGGCGCTGGCATTCTTCTGCTCTTCCCTGGTCGCCGAACTCTTGGGGGCTCGGCTGGAGATGTCGCGCAGCACTGGCGGGAAGCCGGTGACCGCTTCGATCAGGTCGGCACTGCTGGCATCGATTTGTCCGGCAACTTCCTGAGCGACTTCCGCCAAGCCCTGGACCAGGGTCGGCAGGTGCAGGTTGTCCAGCGGCTTGTTGAAAATCAGGGAGTCCGTGGCCAGTTCCAGCCGGTCTACCGCAAGCAGGATCAGCTCGGCGAGCAGATCGGAGAAGGGAATCTCGCCTTCCCGAAAGCGCGCCATCATGGTTTCGATGGGGTGGGCGATGGCAACGCCGAGCTCGAATTTGCACAGGGCGGCATCGCCCTTGATGTTATGTACCGCCCGGAAAAGGCTGGCGGTGATGTCGCGGTCGTTGGGCGTCTTGCGCAGGCGGGCGACATCGCGTTCGATTTCCGGGGCGCGGTCGTTCAGCACATCGGCGAACTCCTCCAGCAATTCTCGATCCTGAATTACTGGTGCGACGATCGAACTCATGTCCATGCCCCCCTCCGCCTGTTTTGATCTAATCACAAGAGTTTAGCAAAATGGCGTCGAAACAGCGTGCTTCCTTGATTTGCCGGCCTTGACTGGGCTCCGCCAGAACCCTAAGATTTCGGGCTTCTCCAAGGAATTACCTGCCGTGACTCTGGAACAGCTTTATGCCCTGATCGGGCCTGACATGAAGGCCGTCGATGCGGTTATCCGTGATCGCCTCTATTCCGATGTGGCGCTGGTCCGGCAAGTTGCCGAATACATCATCGGTAGCGGCGGCAAACGCATGCGTCCGGCGCTGGTGCTGCTGGCTGCCGGAGCGCTGGGTTACGAAGGCGTGCGCCATCACGAAATGGCTGCCGTGGTCGAGTTCATCCATACGGCAACGTTGTTGCACGACGATGTGGTCGACGAATCCGCCCTGCGGCGCGGTCGCGATACCGCTAATGCGGCATTCGGCAATGCGGCCAGCGTGCTGGTTGGCGATTTTCTGTATTCGCGGGCCTTCCAGATGATGGTGGCGGTCGACAGCATGCGCGTCATGCAGGTGTTGTCGGATGCCACCAATATCATCGCCGAGGGTGAAGTGCTGCAGCTGATGAACTGCCACGATGCCGACGTCGACGAAGCGCGCTACATGCAGGTCATTCACTACAAGACCGCCAAACTCTTCGAAGCCGCAGCGCAGCTGGGGGCCATTCTCGGGCAGGCAACGCCGGAGGTCGAAAGGGCGCTGGCGGTATACGGCATGCATCTGGGTACGGCCTTCCAGTTGATTGACGACGTGCTCGACTATTCGGGTCAGGAAGCCGATACCGGCAAGCATCTTGGCGATGACCTGGCGGAAGGCAAGCCGACGCTGCCGCTGATTTACGTCATGCAGCACGGTACGCCGGAACAGGCCGCCTGCGTACGCAAAGCCATCGAAGAAGGTGGCCGTGACGACTTCCCGCTGGTCATCGACGCAATCCGCCACAGTGGCGCTTTGGAGCATGCCCGGGCGCGTGCCGTGCAGGAAGCCGAACTGGCCCAACAAGCAATTCAGTGCCTGGGGGATTCACACTACAAAAAAGCTCTGCTACAATTGCCGCTCTTTGCAGTTGAGCGGAATCACTAGCCAGTTGCAACGAACCTCGGAGTGTAGCTCAGCCTGGTAGAGCACTGCGTTCGGGACGCAGGGGTCGCATGTTCGAATCCTGTCACTCCGACCAATTCAAGCCCCTGTAATCAATCGATTACAGGGGCTTTTGGTTTTCCGGGCCTTGGTTATGCGACGTCTTGTCGCCTTGCCGGCTCAGGACTCGTCGGCCAGCCAGTTCTTGCGGGGAGGAAGCTTGATCTGGGGGATCGGGCCGCGCTCGGCGGCAATGACCTTGTCCATGACCTCATAGAGTTCCTGGATCAGCTCAGGACCGAAGGCTTGTTCGATCACCTTGTAT
The DNA here is from genome assembly GCA_937983545.1 of uncultured Azonexus sp. Lineage (GTDB taxonomy): Bacteria > Pseudomonadota > Gammaproteobacteria > Burkholderiales > Rhodocyclaceae > Azonexus. The sequence continues at coordinate 28,939 of CALJZP010000082.1, read as the reverse complement.
TGTTCGACGATCAGCGGGCCGAGCTCGGCCACCAGCTTTTCCGCTTTCGGCGTCATGCGGACGATCACGCGGCGCTGGTCTTCCTCCATACGCGTGCGTGTGACCAGCCCCATGTCTTCCATGCGCGACAGGACGCCGGTCAGGCTGGGGCTGAGAATCTGGCAGATCTCGCAGATCTCGCGCGGTTCCAGCTGCTCGTATTCGCCGATGGCGCGCAGGATGCGCCATTGCTGCTCGGTCAGTCCGAAATGCGTGATGATCGGGCGAAAATGACAAAGCAGTTCTTCCCGGGCGCGCAGGAAGAGCTGGGGAAGGTTGCGATAGGCGAGCTTGCGAGACATGGTAGCGATTCCGGTGCGGATGCACATTGACGCATCGGATGATAACAGTTATATGGCTAACATGTTAGCGAAGCGCCTGGCTTGCCGTGCGATGAGGCATCGTGCCCGACCTTGGAGTAAGCTGGCGTTCATCTTGTTGTGGTGGCGAAGAGGCAGGGCATGACGGCAACGCCGGTTCAGGCAATTCCGGATATTCATATCGGGCGGGTTTACGACCAGCGTGACCCGGAATGCGAGATACATTACGAGACTTTCGGGCGTCTGGCCGATTTCTTTGGCCGCAACACGCCGCCGCACCGGCATTACAGCTTCTTCCAGGTGCATCTGCTGGTGCGTGGCAGTATCCGCCTCAGTCTGGATGGCGAGGTCTATTTCGGCGAGGCGCCGCTGTTTCTCTTCACCCCGCCGACCATTCCCCATTCCTTCTATTCCGAGGAGGATACCGATGGCCATGTGCTGACCATCCGCCAGGAGGTTGTCCGCGCCTGGTACAAGGCGATGCCCGGGCAATGGCCGGAGTCACTGCTGCGCCAGCCTGCCTTCGTCGAAATGTCGCGCCTGCCGCCAGAGTTCGCCGCTGACTTCGAGGGGCTGCTCGCTTCGGTGGCGCTGCTGCAGCAGGAGTTTGCGCGGGACGCCAAGGGGCATCTGGCCTTGATGCAGGCACTGGGGCAAAGCAGCTTCATCCATCTGAGCCGCCTGTTGGTCGCCCATGAGCCGGTTTCGGCGCTCCGGCCGGAGCGCAGTGAAGACCTGCGCATCTTCCTGAATTTTTGCGATCTGGTCGAAGCGCATTTCCGCGACCACCTGACACTGACCGAATACGCCGGCCGGCTGTCGGTAACCGAGGCACGCCTCAACGACATTTGCCGGCGCATGGCCGAGCGGCCTTCGAAAGAGGTCGTGCATGAGCGTCTGCTTCAGGAGGCGCGTCGCCTGCTGCGCTACTCCGCCGTGCCGATAACCGAAATCTGTTACCAGCTCGGTTTTGCCGATCCCGCTTATTTCTCCCGCTTTTTCACCAAGCGTACCGGTGTGCCGCCCAGCCAGTTTCGTCGGGAAGGCCAAGGCTAGCCCTGAGCGGCAATCAGCCTGGATGTGCCGTACCGCTCCAGCACACCTGTTTGGTGATGGGTTACGAAAAGTACAAGTCATTTCCGCAAACGTCCATTCATTAATATCTTAGCAAAAGCTCTAATGTGACTCATCAGAGAACTGCCGCAAGGCAGTCGAGAAACGAGGAGCGAGACATGGCGGAAGGCAAGTTCGACATTACGCGCAAGTTCGTGCGCGTCATGCGCACCCTGCCCAACGGGTTGATCGAGTTCGAGTTCGCCGTTGGCGATCCCGATGTGGCGGCCGAACTGGTCATGCCCAAGGCGGCCTTCGACGAATTCTGCAAGGCCAATCAGGTCGAAGTGTTGACCGATGCCAAGCCCGAACCGACCGATGCCGATGCCTCCGACGCCGACTTCAACTGGAACCTGCATCAGGCGACGCACCAGCGTTTTCGCTAAGTATTTGGCTTTCCGGTGCGGCCAAGCGCACCGTCTGGGAATTTCAAGGAGACAAGCATGGCAATCGATTTGAGGACAGTGAGCATCACGCCGCTGCGCCAGACCTTCGGCCACCTGGCCCGCCGCATGGGGGCCGACAAGCCGGCCTCGCGCTACATCGAAGCGACGATGGACCTGCAGCCGGTCGAGAACTACCACTATCGCCCGACCTGGGAGCCGCAGTACGACATCTTCGACACGACGCGCACCGCGATCAAAATGAAGGACTGGTACGCCCTGAAGGACCCGCGTCAGTACTACTACGGTGCCTGGACCCTGGCCCGTGGCCGGATGCAGGAAGTGGCCGAAGGTGATTTCGACCTGGTCGACGAACTGGGCCTGGCTGCTGCCTACCCGGCCGAAGGCAAGGCGCAGGCGCTCAAGACCTTCCTGCCGCTGCGCCACGTCGCCTGGGCGTCCAACCTGAACAAGGCTTATGTTTCCTCCTACGGCTACGGCATCGCCATTTCGCAGGCGACCTGCTATGCCTCGATGGACCAGCTCGGCGTCGCCCAGTACGTGACCCGCCTGGGTATCGCTTTCGACGACCTCGACGCACTCGCCACCGCCAAGAAGGACTGGCTGGAAGGTGCTGAATGGCAGGAGCTGCGCCGCTACGTCGAAGACCTGATGGTTGAAAAGGACTGGTTCGAAGTGCTGGTCGCCCAGGATTTCGCGCTGGAAGGCCTGCTCTATCCGCTGATCTACGAGCGCTACAACGAAAAGCTGAACGCCGCCTACAGTCCGGTGTTTTCGATGCTGACCCGCTTCCAGCGCGAATGGTTCGGCGAAACGACCAAGTGGCTGGATGCTGTCATCAAGGCCACCGGTGCCGATAACGCAGACAACAAGGCCAAGCTGGCCGAGTGGATCAAGAAGTGGCGCGACCGTGCCGTCGTTGCCCTGAAACCGGTCGCCGCCCTGGCTTTCGGTGCCGAAGCCGACGCCATCATGGCCGAGCTGGTCCAGAACCTGAATGCCCGCGCCGCCAAGGCCGGCATCGCCCTGTAAAGGAAGTCGCATGTCCAACGCATTTATCGCTTTCCAGAAGAACGACGAGTCCCGTTGTATCGTCGAGGCCATCCTTGAGGACAACCCGGGCGCAATGGTCGATGACCAGCCGTCGATGGTGAAGATCGACGTGCCGAACCGCCTGGTCATCAAGCGCGAAACCGTCGAGGAAAAGATGGGCCGCTCGTTCGACCTGCAGGAGCTGCAACTCCACCTGATCACGATCTCCGGCAACCTGGACGAGACCGACGACGAATTTACCCTGAGCTGGAATTCCTGATTCCGGCACGCAAGGAGCGAACACCATGGATATGAAAGTTGCCAAGAAGCTCGGCCTCAAGGAGCGCTATTCGCTGATGACCCGCGATCTGGCCTGGGATACGACCTACCAGCCGATGGACAAGGTCTTCCCGCAGACCACCTACGAGGGCATCAAGATTCACGACTGGGACAAGTGGGAAGATCCTTTCCGCCTGACCATGGATGCCTACTGGAAGTACCAGTCGGAGAAGGAGCGCAAGCTGTACGCCATCCTCGACGGCTTCAACCAGAACAACGGCCACCTCTCGGTCACCGACGCCCGCTACATCAACGTCCTCAAGCTCTTCCTCGGCTCGACCCCGCCGCTGGAGCTGATGGCCGCCCGCGGCTTCTCGATGATGGGCCGCCAGATGAACGGCGCCGGCCCGCGCGTTGCCTGCCAGATGCAGGCCGTCGATGAGTACCGCCACTTCCAGACCCAGATCCACTCGATCTCGAACTACAACAAGTACTACAACGGGATGGACGAGTTTGCGCATCAGCAGTCCCGCATGTGGTACCTGTCGGACGGCAAGTCCTTCTTCGACGACGCGATCACCGCCGGACCGTTCGAATTCATGGTCGCCATCGGCTTCGCCTTCGAATACGTGCTGACCAACATCCTGTTCGTGCCGTTCATCTCCGGCGCTGCCTACAACGGCGACATGGCCGCGATGACCGTCGGCTTCTCGGCCCAGTCCGACGAGGCGCGCCACATGACGCTCGGCCTCGAATGCATCAAGTTCATGCTGGAGCAAGACCCGGACAACCTGCCCATCGTCCAGCGCTGGATCGACAAGTGGACCTGGCGCGGTACCCGCAAGCTGGCCTCGGTCGGCATGATGATGGATTACATGTTGCCGAAGCGCATCATGAGCTTCAAGGAAGCCTGGGAAATGTACGTCGAGGAAAACGGCGGCGCCCTGTTCAAGGACCTGGCCCGTTACGGCATCACCATTCCGAAGTGCTTCAGCCAGACCATCGAGGAAAAGGAACACGTCTCGCACCAGTCGTGGATCGGTTTCTACATGAAGCCGCAGGCCACCCCGTTCCATACCTGGATTCCGACGCCGGATGAAATGGACTGGCTGTCCGAGAAGTACCCCAACACCTTCGACAAGTACTATCGTCCGGTGCTGGAATTCTTCGACGCCCAGGAAAAGGCCGGCAACCGCTTCGACAACAAGACGGCACCGATGAACTGCCAGGTCTGCGTCAGCACCATGAAGTTCAACGAGCCGGGCGATCCGATGGAAATGTGTTTCCGCGAGTCGATCTACAAGGGCGAGAAGTTCCACACCTGCTCGGACCACTGCAAGGAAATCTTCGACAACGAGCCGGAGAAATACAGCCAGACCTTCATTTCCTCGCACCAGGTGCTGCAGGGCAACTGCGAGCCGGATGGTACCGATGTCAATGCGCCGGATTTCAAGCCGGGCCAGAACATGCTCGACTACTGGAAGCTCGACAAGCGCGCCCTCGGCGACTTCAACGGCTCCGAAGACCAGAAGAACTTCGCCGCCTGGCGCGAACAAGCGACCAAGAACTAAGGAGACAGTCATGACCATGTTGAAAACCCTCGCTCCGTACGAGTTCAAGTCGCGCGACGCGGTCGAGAACTACAAGGGCCGCCAGTTGCTGTACGTGAACTGGGAGCGCCACCGCATGTTCTCGCGCCCCTTCGTGCTGGCCATGAAGCCGGAAACGCCGTTCTCCGCCGTGCTGGAAGAAATGGCCGCCTGCTTCAGCTACCACCCGGACTGGCAGCATATCGACTGGGACAAGGCCATCTGGCAGAACGGCAACACGCCCTTCACGCCGGATCGCAACAAGACCCTGGCCGAGAACGGCATCGGCCACAAGGACCTGATCCGCTTCCGGACGCCGGGTCTCGACGGTATCGCCGGCACCGGCTACTAAAAATAACGGGGCACTGCGCCGGTCGTAGAGCCCCGCCAAACCCGCAGAGAGACAAGAACATGAGCTACGAACTGACCATCGAGCCGCTCGGCCGCAGCATTGAAGTTGAAGACGGCCAGACCATCCTCGACGCCGCCCTGCGTGCCGGCATCTACCTGCCGCATGCCTGCGGCCAGGGCTATTGCGCCACCTGCAAGGTGTGCATCACCGACGGCGAAGTCGATCACCAGAATTCCTCCAACTTCGCGCTGATGGATTACGAGCGTGAGGAAGGCAAGGCGCTGGCCTGCTGTGCCACGCTTGAAGCCGATACCGTCATCGAAGTCGAGATGGAGATCGACGAGGACGCGCGGGACATCCCGGTCAAGGATTTCCACGGCACGGTCAGCCGCATCGAGGATTTGACCCCGACGATCAAGGGCATCTGGCTCAAGCTCGACGACGCACTCGATTTCCAGGCCGGTCAGTACGTCAATTTCAATCTGCCCAACGACATGGGGCATCGTGCGTTTTCGTTGGCCAACAGTCCGTCGACCGGCGACGAGATCGAACTGAATATCCGCATCGTTCCCGGCGGTGCCGGCACGACCTGGATTCATAACGAACTGAAGGTCGGCGATGCCGTGACCGTTTCCGGCCCCTATGGCCGCTTCTTCGTGCACAAGTCGGCCAACGTGCCATCCTTGTTCATGGCGGGCGGTTCGGGCTTGTCCAGCCCACGCTCGATGATCCTCGACCTGCTCGAACAGAACAGCGAACTGCCGATCACGCTGGTCTATGGCGCGCGCAACCAGGGCGAGCTGTACTACCACCAGGAATTCGTCGAACTGGCCGCCAGGCACGCCAATTTCACCTATGTGCCGGCGCTCAACGACGAGCCGGCCGATAGCGGCTGGACGGGCTTCCGCGGTTTCGTGCACGAAGCTGCCAAGGCCCATTTCGACAACGACTTCCGCGGCAACAAAGCCTACCTGTGCGGGCCGCCGGTGATGATCGAAGCCTGTATCACGACCCTGATGCAGGGCCGCCTGTTCGAACGCGACATCTACACCGAGAAGTTCTTCTCGGCCGCCGATGCCCAGCAGGTGCGCAGCCCGCTGTTCAAGCGGGTGTAAGTCTTTCCTCTGTAGTAACCCCCTCTGAGGCCGCGCTCGTCGCGGCCTTTTTTTGTCCGGTTCACGAGGCCCCGGTGGTCCTTCGGCAGGAGCCGGCGCAGCGTCAGCGGGCCATCCGGAAATGCGGCGAATATTACGTAATGGATAACTCGTTGACTATTGTGTACAAATGACTAATATGTTCGTAAAAAACCTCCGGGGACACGGAGGACACCCCGATGGAGAACGGACATGAACCACCTTTACGAATCGGCGGCCGGGCACAGTCTGGTGACCCGTCGCGCGCTGCACAATGCCGATGTCGATGCCCAGGCGGCGGCGCTGATCTACGAGCGCTGGGAGCAGCGTTACGACCAGTTGTCGAGCGGCCGTTTCGACGGTTCGGTGCAGGAAATGCGCTTCCCGTCGTTCACGCTGATTCGCGAGACAAGCAACCGCGTGCTGTTGCAGAAGGGATGCACGCCGCAGGGCGTGTTCGCCATCGGCACATTGATCACGATGGGCGAAAGCGGCGATCACTGTGGCGAGCTGATGGCCAACCGCACGGCGGCCCTGCTTGAGCCGGGTACCGAGTTCGAGATTCGCACGCCGGAGCGCTTCGATCTGGTCGCCGCCGTCTTCTCCCCGCGCGACCTGGCTGCGAATCTGGACGCCCCAGGCCTCGATGCTCAGGAACTGGAAGCCGACCTGCGCCGTTCGTCGAAGACCATCGGCCCCTCCAATGCCGGGCCGATGGCCGATTTTCTGCAGCGCCTCCATGCCTGCGCGCGCGATACGCTGGAACACCTGATGATTCCGTCCAACCTGCGCCAACTGGAGGAGGAGTTCTACGGCCTGCTCATCGAAACCCTGCGCCTGGCGCGCGGCCCCGAAGTGCATGCCTTATGCCCCAATCGCGAGCGCATCGTGCGTCGCTTCAGCGCCTTTCTCGACGCTTCGCCCGAATCGGCGCTGAGCATCGCCGACATCTGCAAGGAAATCGGCGTCACCCGGCGGACGCTGCAGAACGCCACGCAGGAAGTGTTCGGCATCGCGCCGCAGCACTACCTCAAGGCGATTCGCCTCAATGCCTTCCGCCGTGCGCTGAAGATGCGCCAGCCGCAGGAAGAGTCGATCGGCGACGTGGCGGCGCGCTGGGGCTTCTGGCACCTGTCGCAACTGGCCCAGGACTACCGCAAGCTGTTCGGCGAACTGCCGTCGCAGACGCCCTGCATCCACGTTTCGTAAAAGCAGCCTACAGCCCGACAATGCCGCGCGGATAGGTCGGGTTCAAACGGCAGGCATGGCCGAGCCTGGCAAAGATATGCCGGGCCACCGGGTGGGCCGCCGCCAGGTGAATTTCCCCGATGCCGGCCGTCCGCGCTTGCTGTATCGCTGTCTGGAACAGGCGGTATGCCACGCCTTGCTTGCGCCAGGCTAAGGCGACGCTGGCGCCAAGTTCGGCCGCGTCGCCATGGATGGCGAGGTGAATGAAACCGATGATGCGTTCGTCGGCATCCGCCACCGCCAGGCCGATGTCCCGCGCAAGGTCGAGGCGGTCGACATAGGCCGCTATCGCCGCATCCGAAAGGTATGTGGCAAAGCGGCCGTAGCGGTCGTCTGCGTCGAGCGCCAGCAAATGGGCAAGAACCGCGGTGCGCTCCCCGGCGGCGATGCGGAACGGCGCACTTGCCATCGGCCGCATCACTCCCACGCCAATGCGCCGCCGGTCTGGTACTCGGTCACCCGGGTCTCGAAGAAATTCTTCTCCTTGCGCAGGTTGGCTTGCTCATCCAGCCAGGGCAGCACATTCCCGGCGCCCGGGAAAGGCTCGCTCACGCCGACCTGTCGCGCCCGCCGGTTGGCGATGAAGCGGAACTGCTGGACATGCAGTTCGGCGTTGTAGCCGAGGATGGGCTCGCGCAGGATGTAGCCGGCGTAAGCGATTTCGGCGGCTTCCGCCTCGTCCCAGAGCTGGCGCAGGGCCTGCGGGTCGAGGGCCAGGTTTTCCTCCTTGAGCAGCTCGCGCACGACGCGGATGCCGAAGGCGCAGTGCAGCACCTCGTCGCGCATGATGTACTGCAACTGTTCGGCGGCGCCTTTCATCAGACCCCGGCGCTGCAACGCGAAGACGGGCGTGAAGCCGTTGTAGAACCAGCATCCTTCGAAGATCACGGCAAAGAAGAAATACGACAAGGCGAACTCGTGGAGATTGTCCCGGTTGGTCAGGTCGAAATCCGAACGCAAGACGCGTTCGAGACGCCGGTTGGCCAGCTGGATTTTCCCGTGGATCGCCGGCACCACGCGGTAGCGGTTGTAGATCTCCTGCTGGTCGAGACCCAGGCTCTCGATACAGTGCTGATAGGTCCAGGTATGCAGGGCTTCCTCGTAGACCTGGCGCGCCTGGTAAATCTGCAGTTCCGGCGCGCTCATCTTTTCCATGACGGCCAGGCCGATGTTGCGCATGGCCAGGATGTCGGAGGTGGTCAGATAGGCCAGAACATTCTCGAAAACGTGGCGCTCGGCCGGGCTGAGCTTGTGGTGGTAATCGTGCACATCCTGCGCCATGCCGATTTCGAGCGGCGTCCAGTGGTTGCGGTTGGCCTTCAGGAAAAACTCCCAGGCCCAGGGGTACTTGAACGGCGCCAACTGGTTGATGTCGGCCTTGCCGTTGACGATGCGCTTGTCGGCGGCGTTGACCGGCGCGAGGGCCGGGCCGCTGGCCGATGTTGCCCCCGACTCAGGCTGCGCCGGGGTGTCCGGCGATGAGCTTGCGGCGGGCTGGCTGGCCGTCGGTGCATCGGGGCCGGCGGCGACGGGCGGCGTCTTCGGCGTCCTGGAGGCGTGGCTGTGGGCGGGGGAGGGCAGGTCCCAGTCGTCGAAAAGGATACTCATTGGCAGGACTCGCATTCCGGATTGTCGATGGAGCAGAATTTCGCTTCTTCCTGAACCACGGTGTCATCCCGCCCGCCGGCCTTCTCCGCCTGGCTGGCGCCCAGCGTGCGCAGGTAGTAGGTCGTCTTGAGGCCGCGCACCCAGGCGAGCTTGTAGAGTTCGTCCAGCTTCTTGCCCGAGGGGAGCGCCAGATAGAGGTTGAGCGACTGCGCCTGGTCTATCCATTTCTGGCGCCGGGCGGCGGCCTCGATCAGCCACTTCGGGTCGATTTCGAAAGCCGTGGCGTAGCGGGCCTTCAGTTCTTCCGGCACGCGGTCGATGCGGGCCAGCGAGCCATCAAAATACTTGAGGTCGGCCACCATCACCTCGTCCCAGAGCGCCAGCGCCTTCAGGTCGCCGACCAGCGCTTCGTTGACCACGGTGAATTCGCCGGACAGATTCGATTTGACGTAGATGTTCTGGTAGCTCGGCTCGATGCTCGCCGAGACGCCGACGATGTTGGAGATCGTCGCGGTCGGCGCGATGGCCACGCAGTTCGAGTTGCGCATGCCGTATTGGGCGATGCGCGCCTTCAGGGCGGCCCAGTCCAGGTGGCTGTCGCGATTCACCTCCAGGTAGCCGCCGCGTGCCTCGGCCAGCCGGTCGATGGATTCGTGCGGCAGGATGCCCTGGTCCCACAGGCTGCCGGTGAAGCTGGAATAGCGGCCGCGTTCCCGCGCCAGTTCGGTCGACGCCCAGTAGGCCTGGTAGCAGACGGCTTCCATGCTGCGGTCGGCGAATTCGACGGCTTGTTCCGAGGCGTAGGCCAGGCCCAACGCATAAAGGCAATCGGCAAAGCCCATGATGCCCATGCCGACCGGGCGATGGCGCAGGTTGGCGTTGCGTGCCTTGGGCGTCGCGTAGAAGTTGATGTCCACGACGTTGTCCAGCATGCGCATGGCGGTTTGTACCGTGCGGGCCAGCTTTTCCTGATCCAGCGCACCGTCCTTGAGGTGGGCGAGCAGGTTGACCGAGCCGAGGTTGCACACCGCCGTTTCCGAATCCGAGGTGTTCAGCGTGATTTCGGTGCACAGGTTGGAGCTATGCACGACGCCCGCATGCTGCTGCGGCGAGCGCAGGTTGCAGGCATCCTTGAAGGTGATCCACGGATGTCCGGTCTCGAACAGCATGGTCAGCATCTTGCGCCAGAGCTGGACGGCGGGAATCTTCTTGTGCAGGCGGATGTCGCCGGCGGCGGCCTTGGCCTCGTAGGCGACATAGGCCGCTTCGAAGGCGGCGCCGAACTTGTCGTGCAGGTCGGGCACGTCGACCGGCGAGAACAGCGTCCACTCGGCGTTCTCATGCACCCGCTTCATGAACAGGTCGGGAATCCAGTTGGCGGTGTTCATGTCGTGCGTGCGGCGGCGCTCGTCGCCGGTGTTCTTCCGCAGGTCGAGGAATTCCTCGATGTCGAGGTGCCAGGTTTCCAGATAGGCGCACACCGCACCCTTGCGCTTGCCGCCCTGGTTGACCGCCACCGCCGTGTCGTTGACGACCTTGAGGAAGGGAATCACGCCCTGGCTCTGGCCGTTCGTCCCCTTGATGCGGCTGCCCAGCGCGCGCACCGGCGTCCAGTCGTTGCCCAGCCCGCCGGCGTACTTTTGCAGCAGCGCGTTTTCCTTGATTGACTGGTAGATGCCTTCCAGGTCGTCGGCCACCGTGGTCAGGTAGCAAGAGGACAGCTGCGAATGCAGGGTGCCGCTGTTGAACAGCGTCGGCGTCGAGCACATGAAGTCGAAGCTCGAAATCAGGTCGTAGAACTCGATGGCCCGGCTTTCCCGGTCGATTTCATTGAGCGCCAGCCCCATGGCGACGCGCATGAAGAAAATTTGCGGCAACTCGATGCGACGGCCATCGATGTGCAGGAAATAGCGGTCGTACAAGGTTTGCAGGCCAAGGTAGCCGAACAGGCGGTCGCGCTCCGGCTTCAGCGCGGCGCCCAGGCGCTCGAGGTCGTAGTCCTGCAGGCGCGGGTCGAGCAGTTCGGCGTCGATGCCGCGCCGGATGAAGGTCGGCAGGTAAGCCGCATAGTTTTCCGGCAGCGATTCGGCGGCGACCGGCTGGCCGAAGATTTCGGCGGCCAGGCTGGCCAGCAGCAGGCGGGCGGTGACGAAGTCGTAGCCGGGTTCGCGTTCGATGAGCGTACGCGCCGACAAAATGAGCGCCTGCTGCACGTCCGCCATGGCGACGCCGTCATAGAGGTTCTTCAGCGCATGCTCGAGAATCAGTTGGGCGGAGACATCGCCGGCGACGCCGGCGCAGGCGGACTCGCAGGTCCGGAGCAAGACGCCGAGGTCGAGCGGGTGGCGTTCGCCGTGGATCAGCACATGCAATGCCGGCGACTGCACATTGGCATGGGTGGCCCGTTCGGCCGCCCGCCGCTCGCGGTAGAGCTCGTAGGCCCGGGCGACGTCGTGCTCGCCCGAGCGCATCAGCGCCAGTTCGACCTGGTCCTGAATATCCTCGATATGCACCGTGCCGCCATCGGGCAGGCGCCGGGTCAGCGAGCGCACGACGACATCGGTCAGCCGGGCCACGACCTCCCGCACGCGCGAGGACACCGCGCTCTGGCTGCCCTCGACGGCCAGGAAAGCCTTGGTCATGGCGACCGAAACCTTCTCCGGGTCGAAATCGACGACGGCGCCGTTACGGCGGATGACCTGCAGCGCGGCAAGCGCGGATTCGCTACTGGCAGAGAGAGCTAGGACGTTCGTAGACACGGCGATTCTCCATCATGGGGGGCGGAGAATCGAAAGAGCGTGGCCGGCGCCAGGCGTGCGCCAACCCGGGGCGAACCCGTCAAGGCGATACACACGGCAAGATTGGCGAACGGCAACACGCAAACACCTTTCGTCAGGGACACCCCGCCCCATCGTTGGTTGGTAGGACGTTGCGGCAGGTCTCCTGGCTCTCGGGTCCGGGCGCTTCACCCGCCTTCCCGGACGCATCCAGTGGCAGTGGGTGGCGAAGCACTCGCCGATGACAGTTGCGGGGGCAGCTTCGGATTTCAGGCGAATGCCTGGCACCGAATTCCCTTTTAATCCCCGGATGGGGAACCTTCAACAGGGGCTACTTTATCCGTATTGAAATCGCCGAGTCAACAAAAAACAACTAGCGGTAGTGTTGTTTGGTCCGGATTGCACTATATCTAGTGTTTTGTGGCTTTTCGAAGAATTGGCATACAGCGGCGGCAAGGTGGCGAATCACTTTTTCCGATTCTTGATACAGCCCGGAAAGCCTCCCGCCGGATACTGACCCCACGCTCCCTAACGAGTCGAACGAGGTCACACAATGCAAAAAATCTCTCTGCGGCTGGCGCTGTTGGCCCTGCCGCTCTGCCTGGCGGCAGGCACGGCGCAGGCCGGCAAGGACCGGCCGCCACCTCTTGCCGAGGAGGAAATGAAGGTCGAACGGCTGGCGCCGCCGGACGGCAACCGGCTGTACGTCACCGATTTCGTCTTCAACCATATGGTCGATGGCCGCGTGCATGTGGTGGACGGCAACAAGGCGCGCTACCTCGGCGTGGTGATGGCCGGCTACGGCGCGCTGACCACGGTGTCGGCCGACGGCAAGTCCATCTACGTGGCGACCACCTACTACCCGCGCCTCTATCGCGGCCAGCGCAGCGACGTGGTCGAAATCCACGACGCCGAAACGCTGGAACTGAAGGCCGAGATCGACATTCCGGCCAAGCGGGCGCAGGCCGCCTCGTACCGCAGCATGCTGGTGCCGAGCGCCGACGGCCGCTTCCTGTACGTGCAGAACGCCACCCCGGCGACGTCGGTCAGCGTGGTCGACCTGCAGGCGAAAAAGTTCGTCGCCGAGATCATGACGCCCGGCTGCTGGTCCATCCAGGCCTGGAACAAGGACGACAAGGGCAATCGCTTCTCGACCCTGTGCGGCGACGGCACGATGCTGACCGTCACGCTCGACGACGCCGGCCAGGCGGCCAACCGCGAGCGCAGCCAGCGCTTCTTCGATCCGGACAAGGACCCGATCTACGTCCATCCGGAAATGCTCGGCGACGACCGCTACTTCGTTTCCTACCTCGGCAACGTCTACAAGGTGACCCTGGCCGGCGACAAGCCGAGCTTCGCCGCGCCGTGGTCGCTGCTCGACGCCCGCGACCGCAAGGCCAACTGGCGGCCGGGCGGCATGCAGGTGACGACCATGCACCGGGCCAGTGGCACCTTCTACGTGAATATGCACGACAAGGGCGAAGAGGGCTCGCACAAGAATCCCTCCAAGGAAATCTGGGCCTTCGACGTCGCCAGCCAAAAGCGGGTGGCGCGCATCCGGTCCAACGAGGCCGTTTCGCTGCTCGCCAGCCAGGGCAGCGCGCCGCTGCTCTACTCGCTGAACGTCGAAAAGGGCGAGATCGTCGCCCGCAAGATCCAGAAGGGCTACCCGGTCGCCAGGACGATGAGCGGCGTCGGCGAAACCTCGCTGTTCATGGAGGTGCGCTGACATGGGAGCGACCACTTTCCTGTTCGACCCGGTCGTCGTCCATGCTGCCGCAGCGGCCATGGGGATCATCCTGATCACCGGCGCGCTGGGCAAACTGCGCGATTTGGAACTGTTCCGCTACGCCGTGGAGAACTACGGTCTGCTCAACGGTGGTTCCGCCGCGCTCTTTGCCCGCCTTTTCCCGGTGGCTGAACTGCTCGCCGGCCTGGCGTTGATCCCCGACGCCACGCGGCCGCTCGGCGTGCTGTTCGGCCTCGCCGTCATGGCCGTGGCTACCGGCGGCGTGGCGATCAACCTGCTGCGCGGCATGGGGCGCATCGAATGCGGTTGCGGCACCGGCGGCCAGCGCATTTCGTGGGGGCTGGTCGTGCGCAACCTCTTCCTCTGTGCGGCCCTCGTCCTGGCCGCTGCCGACGAGCTGCCGCGCAGCCTCGGCGCTATCGATTATTTCAGTGTGGCGGGCGCCATCCTGGCCTTGCTGGTGCTCTACGCCAGCGCCAACCAGTTGCTTGCCAATCAACCGCTTTTGAAGGAGTTGCAATCATGATGGATCCGCTCGCCCTCTCCGTAATCGCCCTGTGGGTCGTCGTCATCGCCCTCGGCATCTGCGTTCTTGCCCTGTCCCGCCAGATCGGCATCCTCTACGAGCGCGTCGCGCCGATGGGGGCGCTGATGATGGACCACGGCCCCAAGGTCGGCGAACTGGCCCCGCCGGTCGAAGTCACCACCTGGGAAGGCCAGGGCCTGAGCATCGGCACGGCCACTGCCAAGAGCACGCTGCTCTTCTTCGTGTCGCCGACCTGCCCGGTCTGCAAGAAGCTGCTGCCCATCATCCGCTCCGTGCAATCCCGTGAAAACCGCTGGCTGAACGTCATTCTCGCCTCCGACGGCGACCGCCCCGAGCACGCCGCCTTCCGCGAGAAGCACCAGCTCGGCGACTTCACCTACGTGCTGTCGCAGCCGCTCGGCATGGCCTACAAGATTTCCAAGCTGCCCTACTGCGTACTGCTCGACGCCAACGGCTTCGTCCGCGCCAAGGGCCTGGTCAATTCCCGCGAGCAGATCGAAAGCCTGATGACGGCCTACGAAAGCGGCATCGCCTCGGTGCAGGAGCACATCGACCGCCAGTTGCTCGCCGCCGAAGCCCATCCGGAAAAGGTCTGAGCCATGGACTTCCTCAAATTACTTGACCGCTTCACCGAACGCCGGACGCGTGCGGTGGCCAGCAACACCGGCCGGCGCGGTTTTCTGGTCGGTGTCAGTAAACTGCTGGTGGCTGGCGCCTTCGCGCTGCCGGTGCTGCCCTTCGACCGCACCAACAATGCCCACGCCGCCGGCGGCCACGGCAGCGCCCCGAAAAAGCGCGAACCGACCGAGACCGATTGCGACTACTGGCGCTATTGCAGCGTCGATGGCTTCCTGTGCTCCTGCTGCGGCGGCACGATGACGACCTGCCCGCCGGGCAGCACGCCTTCCGCCGTGTCGTGGGTCGGCACCTGCCACAACCCGGCCGACGGCCGCGACTACCTGGTCAGCTACAACGACTGCTGCGGCAAGACGTCCTGCGGCCGCTGCTTCTGCAATACCAACATCCGCGAACGGCCGGGCTACCGGATGGGCGTGCACAACGACATCAACTGGTGCATGGCCAACCAGAGCAGCCACTACCACTGCACGGTGTCCATCATCGTCGGCCTGGAAGAGGGGCAGTCATGAAGCGCCTGATGCTTGCCATGGCCTGCGCGCTGCTCGCCGGCATGGCTTCCGCCCAGGACGGCAAGGCGGTCTACGACGCCAACTGCGCTGCCTGCCACCAGCCGGATGGCGCCGGCGCGCTCGGCCTGGCGCCGCCGCTGGCCGGCACGCTGGGCAAGCGCATGGCGGTGCCCGAAGGGCGCAAGTACCTGCCGGGCATCGTCATCGCTGGTCTGGCCGGCAAGATGGAATCGAAGGGCGTGCTCTACGAAGGCATCATGCCGAACTGGCAGCAGTTCTCCGATGCCGAACTGGCCGCCGTGCTCAACTACGTGCTGACCACCTTCAACGCCGCCGAACTACCGGCCGACTTCAAGGCCATCGACGCCGCCGAACTGGCCGCCGCCCGCGCCAAGAAGCCGACCGCCAAGGAACTGCGCGCCTGGCGCGCCGCGTCCCAGTAAGGAAAACGCCATGCGCCTCGCTTCCATCACCCGCAGCGTCCTCCTGCTCGCCGGCCTGGCCGGCTTGCTGTCCGGCGAGGCTATGGCCGATGCCGCCAAGAAGAACTACCGCCTGTACTGCATGGGCTGCCATCAGGCCGACGGCACCGGCTCGCCGGAAAACGGCATCCCCAGCATGCGCGACGAGGTCGGCCATTTCCTGCGCGTGCCGGAGGGCAGGGCCTATCTGTCGCAGGTGCCGGGCACGCTCAACACGCCGCTCGGCGACGCCGAAACGGCCGACCTGCTCAACTGGGTGATGAGCAGTATCGGGCGCAGCAGCATCCCGGCCGACTTCAAACCCTACACCGCCGACGATGTCCGCGCTTATCGCGCCAGCGTGCCGCAGGACATTCCCGGCATGCGGGTGCGGCTGGTCAAGCAACTCGAAAGCATCCAGCTCGGCGCAGCCCGCTAACCGGAGTTTCCATGAACACTTTGCAATCCTTGCGCCGTGGCGTCATCGCCACGGCGGGGGCGGTCTTCGCCTCGCTTTTCTTCTGCCTGCAGGTCAGCCCGGAATGGCTGACCGGTTGGGGCACCGTCATTCTCGTCGCCATGGTGCCGGCGCAGATCGTCATCAGCCTGGTGTGGCAGTCCAGCTATCCCCAGCGGCTGGCCAATTTGCCGCAACCGCTGCGCGGCATCGCCTTCACCGGGCTCAATGGGCTGGTCGGCGCCGCCGTCGCCTATCTCGCCTGGCGGACGGTCGGGGGCGGCATGGATCTGCCGACACCCTTCCTGATCATGTACCTGATTTTTTCCGTGGCGGTGATGCTGGTCCTCGTCGTGCCGCTGCAATGCTGGCCCTTCGCTCCGGCAATCAGCCACCCCGGCCTGATGGGCGGGGTGCTGCTCATTGCCTCCTATGCGTTGGCCTACGCCTTGTTCCGCAGCCTGTTCGACTTCGGTTTCCTGGCCGAAGCGCCGTTCTACCGCCCCGAACTCGACCCACAGGGCCTCTTCATGGCCTGGATTCCGCTGGTCTTCAGCATCGCCATGCTGGTGCCGGTACTCGGGCTGGTGCTGTTCGATTTCTGGCCGGTCAGCGCACTTGCCGGCAAGGTGTCGTTGCTGGGCAAACAGCCGGTATTCGGCCTGCTCGCCCTGGCCCTGATCGTCGCCGTGGCCGGCGGCCTGTGGGCGGTTTTCGTCGGGCAGGGCATGGACCAAGTGCTGTTCATGGTCCGCATCTGCGTCACCGTCAATTTCGGCTACTTCATCCTGCTCGTCATGTTCGACGGCATGCCGGCGCTGAAACTGCCGCAACCCTGGCGCGGCCTGGTTCTCAACGGCGCCGCCGTCGGGCTGGCCGTCGCCATGCTGAGCCTGTACGAATCGCTGGCCCAGCGCCACTTTGCGCTGCCGTCAGGCGGGCCGACCTACCCGCTGGAACTCTGGCTCGCCTCGGCCATGCTTGCCGTGACCTTTCCGCTGATGGTGGTAGTCGGGAGTTATTTCAAGCGGGTATCCGTTGTTCGGGATTGATTCCCTTCTGAGGGGTTGTCTGAGAAGAGGGAGAGGAAATTTTCCCTCGACTCTGGAGTATCAAGCCTCTTGATTTGACTCTTGCTGCCGTCCAATCTTTCTGCTGTTGAGCGGCGAGTATATGAGTCGAGCAGTCGCCGGATACAGCCACTTACGGACATCCTCATCCCCTTTGGAAGGACGTCTGAGCAAAAGGGAATTTATTGAGCCGTTTTACACGCCATCGAATATTCATTGTTCTCCGAACATGGAATAGGGAAGTTCGGAAAGCTCCTCTGACTCTTCGTAGGGGAAACGCTGGGCATACATTCGTACTACCAGTTCCAATCTTGCTCGATCAGCCTCACCTGCCATTGCCATACGCCATTGGTCTGTGAGGCTAGGGAGGACCATCGTGAAATCAAGGAATGAGAAGGCATGCTCACGATTGTTTAGCTTTAGCGTCGCTACCTCATCGTTAATCCCTCTGGCGACGACTTCACCATGCTCCCAGAATTCCTTGAAGACACTTTCGTCAACACTGAACTCTGTTCCACTGGGGAACGTGAAATTGAGCCGCGGTGTGAGTGGTTTGGCAGGAATAGTCCTTCGATCATCTTGTGAAGAAGACTCAAAGATATGTCGGAAGGCCTTCGCGGACTTGCTCTCCTTCCGGCTCATCGAATCTCTGAATATATGGAAGGACGAGAATCTCGTGGCTGTTGTTGGAGGCTGAAGGATTAGCGACGGAATGTGTATCTGGAACCAATATCCGAAGAGGTTACTGCAATCACGGAAGAGCGGTAACTTCTGTGAATCAACAGCAATACCGATGAGCTTCTTCTGCACGACGTCCCTAGAGTGTTCGTTCGTCATGGCAAACGTAAGTCCGTTGTGTGAGAACGCCAACTTTGTCACATCGACCGCAATACATCCGTATATGGTGCGTGCTCCGCTCTTTTTCGGCATTCGCCCACGCAGTTGCGCTTTAGCCTCCGATAGCCTCTTGGAGAGCTTATTCTTACTTCCCACCCTCTTACACTCCAGATAAAACGCTTGGTCATCCGAGACTGCGACGATGTCAGTCTCGGTGGAGAGGTCTACCTCACAGTTGGACTGACAAAAATAGCTCGCAATCCGCAGCTCAAACTGAGCATCCCTAGAAGTTGAGTCTTTGTCGAGAGCTGCAAAATCGCGGCCCCCAACGATTATCTTTAGTTTCGCGTCAATCCCCCGTGGGATATGCACCCTCAACCCTTTAAGGATCCACATCAGTTCATGGGCCTCTCGTAAGACATAGAGCAACCAGTCTGTGGTTTGCTCAAAAGGGCCTTCAGCGGCTCCCTTGAAAATCTTCGCCGCATCAACTGAACCATAGCCCCCCGTAGCGGCCTGCCTCAGGTAGTTCGTGTATCTCTCGATCCTGGTGTTCGCTGTTCGGATGTCGCGTCCTTCAAGAAAGTCCCGGACTTCGATTAAATCGTCAACATGCCTTGATAACTCGAGGCTGGGAATTGTCTCAATGGGCAACGGGTAGGATATAGGCTCGTTCTGCATGCTGTCTAACGAAGTGCTAGGAAAGTAGGTTTCACCGCTGCATCGTGCCGTGAATTATTTTGAATATCAACGTTATGGGATATGACTTCACCGTGCGATTGTCTTCCCATCGGTATTAGCAAACGAATGGCTGTAATGGCTGAACAATGTGAACTGGTGCTCTCGCTGCTTTCGCAAAGCAGAAGCCGTTCAAATGACAGCTACTTGGTAATACAAGCTTCCGCTCATGACCGAATTGAGCCCTTAACTATGGCCGACTAAATCAGCAGCTTAAGCGTCGATATCCCGCTGTACGATTGCCATGGTCGCGGCGACCGGGCTTCCTCTATCCCCTTCTGTTTTGCGTGATGCGGCTTATCTTCCGAGAGGTGCGGCATCAAGCCTTCGATCTGCATGAGTAAGAGGGGGACGTCGTGGTGGCTGTCTCTCTTGTCGAATATCTCGCGGCCGATCGGGTCGCGGGTGGTCAGTGACCCGATTTCGACGAGCAGTTTTTCCGATTCCCCTTTCTTCGTATCAGCCAGCAGCTAGCGGATGGCCGCTTCCAGCTTGTCGTGGCCCGGCTTGGGGCGCGACAAGCCGAGCCGTCCGTCCCCCGCGCCGGCAAGCCCGATCTGATCTGGATCAATAAAAAGTTGCCGATTTTTGATAACGGGCAGCGGGGGGCAATTTCTACACTGCCTCCAACCAGTGACATTGGTTGCGGCCGGCCGGAGGGGTTGGTCTCTGTTCACCACACAGGAGGTTGAAATGATCATGTTCAAGAAGGCCGGGGCCGCAGCGATCCTGGCTACCGTATTCTCCGCGTCGTTCTCCGTCCAGGCCGGGACGGACGCCGATGCCGCCAAGCTCGGCAAGGAACTGACCCCGGTCGGCGCCGAGAAGGGCGCCAACAAGGATGGTTCCATTCCCGCCTGGGGCGGCAACGAGCCGCAGGCTTCCGGCTGGAGCTACGGCAAGAGCCGCGCCGACGCCTGGAAGCACAAGGGCGACAAGCCGCTGTATTCCATCGATGCAAGCAACGTGGACAAGTACGCATCGCAACTGTCGGCCGGCCAGGTTCAGCTGATCAAGCAGAACAAGGGCTACAAGATGGATGTCTATCCGTCCCGTCGTACCTGCGGCAACCCCGATTTCGTGGCCGACAACACCAAGAAGAACGTCACCACCGCCAAGATTGGCGCCGACGGCTGGAGCCTGAAGGAAGCCACCGTGCCGGGCATCCCCTTCCCGGTGCCGCACTCCGGCACGGAGGCGATGTGGAACGTGAAGATGAAGTACGCCGGTGTCGGTTTCGAATATCCGACGCTGTACACCGCGCTGTCGCCGCGTCCGGGTTCCAGCGAGTGGATCGCCGCCACCTCGACGCAGACCTATTTCTTCCCGTGGGGCAAGAAGGGTTCGGCCCAGTTCTCCGCCATGCCGCCGGTCGAGTACTACACCTATTTCGCCTACAAGTCGCCGACCGCGCTGGCCGGCCAGTCGCTGGCGATCACCGTGTTCACCGACAAGACCAACGAGGTCTTCTACTACTTCCCGGGGCAGCGCCGCGTCCGTCGCATGCCGACCTACGCCTATGACGCACCGCAGATCGGTTTCGAGAACCAGTACACGATGGACGAGCCGCGCATGTTCAACGGCACCATCGAGCGCTTCGATTGGAAGCTGGTCGGCAAGAAGGAAATGATCGTCGGCTACAACGCCTTCGGCATGTATGACCCGAACGTGAAGTTCAACGACGTCGCCAAGGAAAATGCCGTCGATAGCGCCCATCGCCGTTACGAGCTGCACCGCGTGTGGGTGGTCGAGGCCACCGTCAAGTCGGGCGTCCGCCACGTTGCGCCGAAGCGTACCTTCTACATCGACGAGGACAGCTGGTCCATCGTCGTTGCCGAGGACTACGACGCCCAGGGCAAGCTGTGGAAGCTGCGCGAAGGCTTCGTCATCCCGGTTTACGAGACAGGCAGCTGCGACAACCCCGCATTCGTCCAGTACAACCTGATCGACAACCGCTATCTGGTCGACCAGAGCTCGCTCGGCGGCGGCAAGGACATGAAGTGGTTCGTCGAGGCCAGCGATCCGAAGCTGAAGGAAGGCTTCTACACGTCGGACAATCTGCGCGCCATCAGCGAGCGCTAAGCCAACTGAACGGAAATAGAGGGTAAATCCATGCACAATATTTTCAAGAAATCCGTTCTGGCAGCGCTGATCGGCTACGCGGGGGCGGCCTCCGCCTTCACCTTCGAAACGGGGAGCATTTCCGGCAGCTTCGACTCGACCGTGTCGCTGGGCACCGGTATCCGGGCCCAGGGGCCGTCCAGCGATCTGGTCGTTGCCGGCGCTTCCGGCAACGGCGCGCCGACCGGCAACACGACCTATCAGGGCGTTGGCGATCAGGGCAACATCAACTACAAGAAGGGCGACGCCTTCACGACCTACCTGAAGGGCACGCACGAACTGCTGCTCAAGATGCCGGACGACTGGAAGTTCATGGGCCGCTTCAGCTGGCTGCGCGACTTCACGGCGACCAAGACGACCGGCTTCGTCAGCGCGGCGACCGGCCCCAACGGCTACGCCGCCTCGCTATCCGACGACGCCAGGGACGACCTGGAGTTCAAGACCCGCCTGCTCGACCTGTGGGTGAGCAAGGAATTCTCGGTCGGCGAGCAGCGCGCCCGTGTCCGTGCCGGCAACCAGGTGATCAGCTGGGGCGAGAGCCTGTTCCTGCCGGGCGGCATCAACCAGACCAACGCGCTGGACATCATGCGCCTGTCGCAGCCGGGCACGCAGCTGAAGGAAGTCTTCCTGCCGGCACCCATCGTCAGTTTCGCAACGGGGCTGGGGCACGGGGTGAACGTCGAGGCCTACTATCAGGCCGCTTGGAACGCCAACTACTTCCCGCCGACCGGCAGCTACTGGTCGCAGGTGAACGGCCTGGGCGTTGGCGACAGCACCTACGGCATCAACCGCGTCAAGGCCAAGGACTCCGGCCAGTACGGCGCGGCCGTGCGCTGGCAACCGTCGGGCACCCAGCTGAACCTCGGCTTCTATGCCATGGCCTACCACGACAAGGCGCCGCAGCTTTTCATCAACCCCAACCAGTCTACCGACCTGCAGTGGCGATATGCCGAAGACCGCCGGATGTACGGCGTTTCCGCCAACATGCCGCTGGGCGACTGGGCGGTCGGCACCGAGCTGTCCTACCGTCCGAAGGATGCCGTATCGCTCAATCCGGCCCTCGGCTGTGCGTCGAACGACGGCCGCTGCTGGGTGGACGAGAAGAAATTCCAGTGGCACCTGACCGGCCTGCTCAGCATGACGCCGGGCGACTACGGCGGCATCCTGAAGGCGCTGGGCAATGCCTCGACGGCGACGCTGATGATCGAAGGCGTGGCGACCTACTATCCGAAGCTGAAGAAGTTCTACGGCAACGATCCGGTGGGCGCCGGCGTCTGGGCCTGGGGCCAGGAGTTCAACACCAGCAACAGCGCGGAAGCCGTGGGCGACAAGCTCTCCTGGGGCTACAACCTGGACTTCAGCTGGACCTACGACGGCAACCTGATCCCGGGTTGGCAGGTGACGCCGGAGATCTACTACTTCCAGGCGGTGAGCGGGCGGACGCCGAATTCGGCGGCGCTGTTCATGGAGGGCGCGAAGTCGGCCAACTTCATCGTCAGCTTCACGCAGAACCCGGCCAAGTGGCAGGCGGGTGTGAACTACGCCAAGTTCTGGGGCGGTTCGCGCGTCTATGACCAGCCGTACAAAGACCGCGATTTCTTCGGGATGTACGTGTCGCGCAACTTCTAAGGCGATCGATGGCCAGGGGGCGGTTCGCCGCGCCCTGGTCCGCACCATAAGAACAAATCATCTCCCGCAGGACAGCACATCATGCTCAACCTTTTCAGCGTCGACGACGTCGACAAGTATCTGACCCGTACCCTCGGCGGGCTGGAGAATTTCTGTTTCAAATACCGCACGCCCTTCCTGATCTGGCTGGCCGTGTTTACCGCCGTGATGGGCTACTTCGCGCTGCAACTGCGCATGGAGGCCGGTTTCGAGAAGCAGATGCCGACCGGCCACGAATACATCGAGACCTTTCACAAGTACCGCAACGACGTGCTCGGCGCCAATCGCCTGAACGTCGTGGTCAAGGCCAGGAAGGACACCATCTGGACGCAGGCCGGCCTGAAGCGCCTGTACGACGTGACCCAGGCGGTGATCTACCTGCCGGGCGTCGACCGCCTTGGCGTGCAGTCGCTGTGGACGCCGAACAGCTTCGTCAATGAGATCACCGAGGAAGGCTTCCGCGCCGATCCGCTCATTTCCGGCACCGTGACGCCGGATCAGCTCAATTCCGAAATCATCGCCGGCATCCAGCGCTCGGCCAGCCAGGGCGGCTTTGTCGGCACGCTGGTCTCGCGCGACCAGACCAGCGCGATGATCGTCGCCGAACTGGCCGAGGTGGACAAGGACGGCAACAAGATCGACTACGTCTCGTACAACGACAAGCTGGAAGGCCTGCGCAAGCAGTTCGAGGACGCCGATTTCGAGATCCAGATCATCGGCTTCGCCAAGCAGATCGGCGACATCGCCGACGGCGCCTCGTCGGTGCTCGAATTCTGCGCCGTGGCGCTGTTGCTGACGGCGGGGGCGGTGTATTGGTACTGCCATTCGCTGCGTTTCACCATCCTGCCCATCGTCTGTTCCTTCACCTCGCTGGTCTGGCAGTTCGGCGCGCTACGCCTGCTCGGCTTCGGCCTCGACCCGCTGGCCGTGCTGGTGCCTTTCCTGGTCTTCGCCATCGGCGTTTCGCACGGCGTGCAGCAGATCAACTTCATCGTGCGCGAACTGGCGCATGGCAAGACCACCGAACAGGCCGCCCGCGCCAGCTTCTCCGGCCTGCTCATTCCCGGCGTGCTGGCCCTGGTCACCGCCTTCGTCTCCTTCATCACGCTGATCCTGATCCCCATTCCGATGGTGCGTGAACTGGCGATCACCGCTTCGCTCGGCGTCTTCTTCAAGATCACCACCAACCTGGCGATGCTGCCGATTGCCGCCTCGTACTTCACCTTCACCAAGGAATACGCCGACAAGGCAATGATGAAGCGTGACAAGCGGGCCCGCTGGCTGCGCGCCCTGGCCCGCGTCGCCGAGCCGCGCAACGCCGCCATCGTCATCGCGCTGACCATCGCAGTCTTCGGCGTATCGGTCTGGCAGAGCAGCGACCGCGTCATCGGCACCTTGCAGCCCGGCGCGCCGGAACTGCGTCCGGAAGCCCGCTTCAACCGCGATGCGGTGGCCATTTCGGAAGCCTACGACACCGGCCTCGACTGGCTGACCGTGGTCTTCGAAACGGCGCCGGACTCCTGCGAGAACGTCGCGCTCGGCCTCTACCAGGATCAGTTCGTCTGGCACATGCAGAACACCGAGGGCGTGCTATCGGCCATTTCCTTCTCCGGCCAGTTGCGGACCTATAACGAGGGCTACAACGAAGGCAATCCGAAGATGAACGCCATCCCCATCGATCCGGGCAACTACGCGGCGCTGGCCACCGAAATCGGCCGGATGCGCGGCTACATGCGCAAGGATTGCAGCATGACGGCGGTGCACCTGTTCCTCAACGACCACAAGGCGACGACCATCAATCGTGTCATCGACAAGGTCAAGGACTTCCGCGCCGAGCACAAGCTCGATGGGGTCACCATCCGCCTCGCTTCCGGTAACGCCGGCGTGCTGGCCGCGGTGAACGACGAGGTCGAGAAGAGCGAAATGCCGATGATGATGTACGTCTATGCCGCCATCGTCTTCCTGGTCGCCATGGTCTATCGCGATTTCCGCGCCGTGCTCGCCTGCTGCCTGCCGCTCACCGTCGGCACCTTCATCGGCTACTGGTTCATGAAGGAGCTGGAGATCGGCCTGACCGTCGCCACCCTGCCGGTCATGGTGCTCGCCGTCGGCATCGGCGTCGATTACGCCTTCTACATCTACAACCGCCTGCAGCTGCACCTGTCGCAGGGCGAAAACATCGTCAAGGCGCTCGAGCATTCCATCCTCGAAGTCGGTACGGCGACCATTTTCACCGCCATCACGCTGGCCATCGGTGTCGCCACCTGGGCCTTCTCCGACCTCAAGTTCCAGGCCGACATGGGCAAGCTGCTCGCCTTCATGTTCATGGTCAACATGGTGATGGCGATGACCGCGCTGCCGGCATTCGCCGTCTGGCTGGAAAAACTGTTCCCGCGCAAGACTCCGGTCCGTGCGCCGGGCATCCTCAATCACTGATCGGGAGCCGACCATGAACAAGCAACCCATGACGCTCCGCGCCACCACCCTGATCGCCGCCTTGCTGGGTAGCCTGCTCGCTGCGCCGGCCATGGCCCAGGCACCGGCCGCCCCGGCGCCCCTACAGGCCCAGCCGGCGAAGAAGAGCACTGCTGCCACGCTGGCCCCCATCCAGGGTGCTGCCTACGCCGGCAAGCGCCTGGTCACGGTGGGCGACTGCGGCACCGTCCTGCTCTCCGACGACGGGGGCAAAACTTTCCGCCAGGCCGCTTCCGTGCCGGTGTCCTCGACCCTGACCGCCGTGCATTTCGCCGACGACAAGAACGGTTGGGCGGTCGGCCATTGGGGCGCCATCCTGCACACGGCCGATGGCGGCGAGAACTGGAGCATCCAGCGCCTGGAAACCCAAGAGGACCGGCCGTTGTTCTCGGTTCATTTCCTCAGTGCGCAGGAAGGACTGGCCGTCGGCCTGTGGTCGCTGGTGCTACGTACGCAGGATGGCGGCAAGACCTGGGCTCCGCTCGATCTGCCGGCGCCGCCGGATGGCGGCAAGGCCGACCGCAACCTGTTCAGGATTTTCGCTTCGGCCAAGGGCGAGCTGTTCGTCGCCGCCGAGCGCGGCATGGTCTTGCGCAGCGGTGACCGCGGCCAAAGCTGGCAATATCTGAACACCGGCTACAAGGGTTCGCTGTGGACCGGCGTCGCGCTCAAGAATGGTACGCTGCTCGTCGGCGGCCTGCGCGGCACGCTCTATCGTAGCCAGGACGATGGCCATAGCTGGCAGCCGGTGGTCAGCGGCAGCAAGAGTTCGGTGACCGATCTGCTTGAAGGCGGCGGCCATGTGTACGGCACCAGCCTGGACGGCGTGCTGCTCGACAGTACCGACGGCGGGGCCAGCTTCACCTGGAAGCAGCGCGACGACCGGCTGTCGCTGACCGCAGCGTTATGGGCGGGGCAGGGCCTGGTCCGCTTCTCGCGGCACGGCGTGATCACCGACGGGCAGGGCTTGTAAACCGGCAACACGAACAATCAAACAGGAGACGACATGCAAACCATTTCCATGCTGATCGACGGTCAGGCCGTTCAGGCGGCCACCACTTTCCCGGTCGTCAACCCGGCCACCGGCGAGGCCTTTGCCCAGGCCCAGGCCGGCAACGCCAGCCACGTCGATGCCGCGGTCAAGGCTGCGCAGGCCGCTTTCCCGGCCTGGAGCCGCAAGCCGGATGCCGAACGGCAACAACTGTTGCATGCGCTGGGGGCCGCCCTCGAAGCGAACATGCCCGAGCTGATGCGCCTGGTCACGCTGGAAACCGGCAAGCCGCAGGGCGGGCTGAACGGCGTGGGGGCGGGCATGGAAGTCGGCGGTTCGATCGCCTGGACGCATGTCACCGCCGACCTGCAACTGCCGGTCGAAGTCATCCAGGACAACGCCGAGGCACGCGTCGAGGTGCATCGCAAGCCGCTGGGCGTGGTCGGCTCGATCACGCCGTGGAACTGGCCGCTGATGATCGCCATCTGGCACGTCATTCCTGCACTGCGCGCCGGTAACACGGTGGTGCTCAAGCCATCGGAAATGACGCCGGTGGCGACCGCCCGCTTCGCCGAGCTGGCCAATGCCATCCTGCCGCCGGGTGTGCTCAATTTCATCACCGGCGCCGCCGGTTCCGATGTCGGCCCGGCGATGACCGGCCATCCGGGCATCGCCAAGATCGTGTTCACCGGCTCGACGGCGACTGGCAAGCGCATCATGGCCAACGCCTCGGGCAACCTGAAGCGCCTGACGCTGGAACTGGGCGGCAACGATGCCGGCATCGTGCTGCCCGATGTCGACGTCAAGGCCGTCGCGCCCAAGCTGTTCGGCGTCACCTTCCACAACAACGGCCAGACCTGCGCCTGCCTGAAGCGCCTGTACGTGCATGACAGCATCTACGACGAACTGTGCGCCGAGTTGGCCAATCTGGCCCGCAATGCGGTGGTCGGCGACGGCATGAATGCCGACACCCAGCTCGGCCCGATCCAGAATGCCATGCAGCTGGCCAAGGTCGAGGAACTGGCCGAGGACGCCCGCGCCCATGGTGCCCGCTTCCTGTGCGGCGGCAAGCGCAAGGCCGGCCCCGGCTATTTCTACGAGCCGACCGTGGTGGCCGACGTGACCGATGGCTTGCGCCTGGTCGATGAGGAGCCGTTCGGTCCCATCCTGCCGGTCATCAAATACAGCGACCTCGATGAAGTGATTGCCCGTGCCAACGCCAATCCGGCAGGTCTGGGCGGTTCGGTGTGGTCGCGCGATCCGGCCAGGGCGGCCGAGGTGGCCCTGCGCCTCGAATGTGGCAGCGCCTGGGTCAACGAGCATGGCGCCATCCAGCCGGATGCCCCGTTCGGCGGCGTCAAGCAGTCGGGCATTGGCGTCGAGTTCGGTCGTTACGGGCTGGAGGAATACACCTCGATCCAGACCCTGAAGATCATGAAGTAATCCCGTTTTTTCTGAGTTCATCTCTCCTTGCGGAGTTTCCCGGCCGCTTCGTGCGGCCGGTTTTTTTGGTGCCCCAGCCATGAACGAATTTCAGATCCCGACCCGACTCGAAACCGAGCGCCTGGTGCTGCGCATGTTTCGTGAAGACGACTGGCGCCGCATGCATCTCCATTACAGCAACCCCGACTGCACGCGCCATACCTTGGGCCGGGTGCTGAGCGAAGGCGAAAGCTGGCGCCTGACGGCGACGCTGGCCGGGCACTGGCTGCTGCGTGGCTATGGTCCCTATGCCTTGGAAGAGAAGGCGAGCGGTGCAATGGTCGGTGCGGTGGGCCTGTGGTACCCCGCTGATTTTCCCGAGCGCGAGATCAAATGGGCGCTGTTGCCGGAATGCCAGGGGAAGGGTTTCGCCAGCGAAGCCGCCCGGGCGGTGCAGGCCATGGCCGCCGAGGCGTATCCCGGACAGCCGCCGATCAGCTTCATTCACCGCGACAACGCGGCCTCGATCCGCGTTGCGCTGGCTGTCGGCGCGCATCTCGAAAACGAGATCGATTTTCGTGGCGGCCGCTTCCAGATTTATCGCCATCCGGCCCCAGGAAAAAAAGCGTAAAAAATTCGAAGAGCAGTTGACTCACTAACATCCTAGTGATTTAATTTGATCACTAACATGTTAATAAATGTGGGTCGGACCCACTCTCTTCGAGGAGATGTCGAATGAACACCCGTCAATTAACCGTCGCAGCCGTCCTGGCTGGCCTCTCGCTGTCGGCTGCGGCTCAGGAAGTCACCTTCAAGATCGCCCACTTCCTGCCGTCGGCCGCGCCGACGCAGCAGAAGGTGCTGCAGCCGTGGTGCGAGGAGATGGGCAAGCTGTCCAACGGCCGCATCAAGTGCCAGTTCTACCCGGCCATGCAGCTCGGCGGCACGCCGGCCCAGCTGGCTGACCAGGTGAAGAACGGCGTCGCCGACGTGGTGTGGACCGGCCCGGGCTATTCCGCCGGACGCTTCCCGGCCATCGAGGCCTTTGAGCTGCCGTTCATGGTCAAGGATTCGACCTCCAGTTCCAAGGCCCTCTGGAAGTATTACCAGCAACACGCGCAGCAGGAATTCGCGGCGTACACGGTGCTCGCCTTCCATACCGACGGCGGCCAGGCCGTGCATACGGCCAGCAAGCAGGTCGCCGGACTGACCGGTTTTGCCGGCCTCAAGCTGCGCACCTCGACCCGCGTCGGTGCCAAGACCCTGGCAGCGCTGGGCGGCCAGCCGGTGGCCATGCCGCCGGCCCAGGTGACCGAAGCCATTGCCAAGGGCGTTGTCGATGGCTCGCTCGGCGCCTGGG
>CALJZP010000081.1 GCA_937983545.1 uncultured Azonexus sp. | reverse complement strand
CGACCAGGGCGACACCTTCGAGCAGCACCTTGGTCACCGTCCACAACGCGGCATCGACCAGTTCGGAGCGGTCGTAATACGGCACGATCTTCAAGCCGTCGGGCAGCATGCCCTTGGCGTTGATCTCGTCGACGCGCGCCTTGATGCGGCCGACCACCTCCTTGGCGTTGCCGCCGGCGAGCATCATGACGATGCCGCCGACCGACTCGGTGACGCCGTTCTTGACCAGCGCGCCCTGACGGACTTCGTGGCCGATATCGACCTCGGCGACATCGCGCAGGTATACCGGCACGCCGCCGCGCTCGCGCAGCACGATCAACTTCAAGTCCTCGACATCGCGCACCAGACCGATACCGCGAATCAGGTACTGCTCGGCATACTGCGGCAGCACACCGCCGCCGGCATTGGCGTTGTTACGGCCGACTGCCTGGTAAACCTCGGCGACACTGATGCCGTAGTGGCGCAGCTTGTCCGGATTGACCTGCACCTGGTACTGCTTGGCGAAGCCGCCCTGCGAGTTGATTTCGGCAACGCCGGAAATCGAGCGCAACAGCGGGCGTACCACCCAGTCCTGGGCCACCCGACGCTGCATCAGCTCCTCCTGGGTCAAGGCCCGCTCGCCGTCGTCGGCGCGCTCCAGCGTATATTGAAAAACCTCGCCCAAACCGGTGGACACCGGCCCGAGCACCGGCGTGATGCCCTGCGGCAGGCGGGTGCCGACTTCGAGCAGGCGCTCCATGACCAGTTGGCGGGCGAAATAAACGTTGGTCTGGTCGGTGAACACCAGCGTGATCAGCGACAGGCCGGGCTTGTTCAGCGAACGCATCTCGGTCAGACCGGGCAGGCCGGTCATCGCCACTTCCAGCGGCACCGTGGCGAAACGCTCGACTTCTTCCGGCGAACGCCCAGGCGCCTCGGTGGCGATCTGGACCTGGATATTGGTGACGTCAGGGAAAGCGTCGACCGACAGCTTGCGTGCCGCATCCAGCCCGAAAGCCAGACAGATCGCCGCGATCACCGCGACGATCAGGCGCTGGGCAAGCGCCGAGCGAACCAGCGACTCGATCATGATCCCTCCGCCGCCTGGCGATTGCGTTCGTTATTGAGGTGGAAAGCCCCCTCGATAACCAGCTTCTCACCGCCCTTGAGGCCGGACAGCACGACCCGGCGGCCGCCCTGCTCGGGCGCCAGCTTGACCTTGACCAGGCGGTAACTGCCGTCCTCGGCCGCGACGAACACGTTCTCATCGTCGCCTTCGCGCACCACGGCACTGGCCGGCACCACCAGCTTCTCGCTCAGCCGCGCGGCGATCAGCATCGAAGTCAGCATGGCCGGTTTGAGTGCGCCGTCGCGATTGTCCAGTTCGGTGCGAACAAGCACCGTGCGCATCTCGGGGTCGACCGTCTGGTCAACAAAAATCAGTTTGCCGACACGGCTTTCGTTGCCCAGCGCCGGCACCTCGATACTCACCGACTGCCCGACGCGAACCTGGCCAACCTGCTGTTCCGGCACCTGGGCGACTGCCCACACCCGCGACAGATCGGCGATGACGAACAGCGTATCGGCCGGCTGTACCACCTGCCCCATCGCCACGCGGCGCTCGACAACGACCCCCGAGCGGGAAGCCGACACGGGTGTGACCGAATCGACCGCGCCCTGCACGCCGAGGCGATTGATCGCCGCTTCGGAGAAGCCGAGCAGACGCAACTGGTCGGCGGCGGCACGCGTTTCGGCAACCGATATCTGGTATTCGCTTTCGCGCCGCTGCAATTCGGCCGAACCGATCACATCGGCGGCGAGCAGCGCCTTGGCGCGCTCGGCGGCGCGCCGGTTGAGTTCCAGTTGCGCGCGGGCCTTGAGATAGGCCAGTTGCTGGCTGGCCAGCTCGCTGCTGTTCAGACGCGCCAGCAATTCGCCTTTCTGCACCACTTGGCCGGGCAAGACGTCGACTTCGACAACGCGCCCGGTAACCGAGGCACCGATACGCGCCACACGCTGCTCATCGAACTCGACACTACCGGCCACGCGCAGCATTTCGGCGACGGACTCGGTACCGACCACCGCCGTTTTCAATTGGCTGACCAGTTCCGGCGCCGGTTTGACCGACAGCGGATCGTGGGCAGCCTGATTGGCCGGCGCGCTTTTCTCCTCCCCGCACCCGGCCAATACGGCCGCGGACAACAGGGCAATCATCGTTTTTTTCATTCAGCTTTTCCTCCGGGCAAGGCCCGCAGTCGTTCAATTTCCACCCAGGCGGCGGCCAATTCGTGGCGCGCCGTAATCAATTCGCTCCGTGCCGCGCGATAGACGCGCTGAGCATCGACCACATCGAGGAAGCCGCGTTCACCGAAGCGATACGCCGACTCGGCGACTTTCAGCGCCGCCTCCGCTTTCTTGACGATACCGGACTCGAGCGCGCCGACCTGAGTGCGGGCAATGTCATACACCTGGTAGGCGGCATCCAGCGACTGGTCCAACGCAAAAGTCTGGGCCTCGAGTTCGTTGCGGGCCCGCGCCAGTTGCGCCTCGGCCTCGCCGATCGGGCCGCTGCGGCGATCCCACAGCGGGATGCTGACGGCCAAGCCGAAACGCGAGGTATTCAAATCCGGCTCCTGGTCGCGCGAGGCTTTCAGGGCAACCGTCGGCCAGCGCTTGCGACGTTCCAGTTCGAGCACGCGCTGGGCGCGCGCCAACTCGGCCCGGCTGCGCGCCAGATCGGGGCTCGACACCTGCATCTGGCGACGGCTGCCTTCCAGCGACGCCAGTTCGGGCACATCGGGCAAGCCGCCAGCGAGCGTGAAATCCTGTGGCAGGGCATCGCCAACCGCCTGGCGCAACAGGGCGCGTGCCTGCATCACGCGAAAACCGGCAGCCTGTACGGCCTTGCTCGCATTCAGCGATTCGGCCTCGGCCTTGATCAGTTCGAAACGCGGCGCTTCGCCGGTCTCGACACGCACGGCGATGCGCGAGCGCATGCCCTCGACCAGTTCGGTATCGAGACGTGCATTGCGCAGCTCGGCTTCGCGCCGCAGCACATCGAAATAGCGCAGACGCAGGCGGGCCACCACGTCGGCGTCGAAGGTCAGCGCCGCGGTGCTGGCCACGACCAGCCCGGCTTCGGCCGCGTTGATACGCGCCGAGCGAATCCAGGGCAGGTCGAGCGGCTGGGTCAGCGTCGCGCTCCGGACATCGCCGCTGTTGCCGCCGATGCCGCGTGAGCGCGCCGTACCGCTCTGATACTCGATTTCCGGGTTGGGGAAGGCGCCGGCCGTCGTGACCGCGGCGCGTGCCGCGTTGACCTGGTCGCGCATCGCCTGCACAGCGCGGTTGTTTTCCAGCGCCAGCGATTCGAGGCGCGGCAAGTCGTAGGCCGTCTGCGCGCCGGCCAGCGAGCTGCCCAAGCCAAGCACCAACATCCAGTATTTCAGTATTTTTTTCATGGATACGCGATCAGATATTCAACGCCCGCCCAAGGCTGCAATCCGCTCTTCAAGCGGAGGATGCGAAGCGAACAGAGCCATCATACTGCTGCCACCGGCAATACCCGAAGCAGCCATGTTCTGCGGCAACGGTTCAGTGTGAAGGTTCCCCAGACGACGCAGGGCATTCTGCATCGGCACCGGCGTCCCCATCAGGCTGGCCGCACCGGCATCGGCGCGGAATTCACGCTGACGTGAGAACCAGGCAACGATGATGCTGGCCAGGACGCCGAAGACGATTTCGCAGACGATGCTGGTCACCATGTAGCCGATGCCCGGGCCGCTACTCTCCTCGTCATTGCGGCGCAGGAAACTATCCACGACATAGCCGACAACACGCGACAGGAAGACGACGAAGGTGTTCACCACACCCTGGATCAAGGTCAGCGTCACCATGTCGCCGTTGGCGATGTGCGCGACCTCGTGAGCCAACACGGCCTCGGCTTCTTCACGACTCATGCTCTGCAGCAGACCGGTGGAGACGGCGACCAGCGAACTGTTCTTGCTCGCCCCGGTGGCAAAGGCATTCGGCTCACCTTCGTAAATCGCCACTTCCGGCATGGGGAGGCCGGCCTTTTTGCTCAGCCGGGCGACGGAATCGACCAGCCAGACTTCGGTCGACGTACTCGGGTGCGTGATGACCTGCGCACCGGTACTCCACTTGGCCATGGTCTTCGACATGAGCAGCGAAATGAAGGCGCCGCCAAAGCCGATCACGGCGGCAAACACGAACAACATGCCGACATTGAGGCCGTTGGCGGTCAGGAACTTGTTGACGCCGAGCAGGCTGGTCACGACGCTGAGCACCAGCATCACGGCCAGGTTGGTCAGCAGGAACAGAACGATGCGTTTCATAGACTATATCCTCCAGAGAGAAACGGCCTTGATGGTATTGCATTGCAACAATCAATAAAACCGGAGCAAAATGAACTATTACTTCGATTTTTTCTGTTGAAATCATGAGCCAGATCAATTTCAAACACCTGCACTACTTCTGGGTTGTCGCTCAGGAAGGTAGCATCACCCGCGCCGCCGATCGCCTCGGCGTCGCCATCCAGACCATATCCGGGCAACTGTCGCTGCTCGAACGACAACTCGGCAAGGCACTGTTCAACAGCCAGGGACGCGGCCTCGTCCTCAGCGACGCCGGCCGTGTCGCGCTGGGTTACGCCGACCAGATTTTTCAGCTTGGCGATGCGTTGGTCGACGCAATCCAGCACAGCGACAGCGAATCAACCTTGCGCCTGCGTGCCGGCATTTCCGACGGTATTCCGAAGCTTCTTGCTTACCGATTGCTATCCACAGTAACCGAAATGCCGGCCGATGTCCGTCTGATCTGCGATGAAGGAGAATTCGAAACGCTGCTCGCCGATCTCGCCCTGCATCGACTGGACGTGGTACTGACCGATCGCGCGGCACCGGTAGGCGGCAACCTGAAAGTTTTCAGCACACGACTGGGTGAGTTTGCCACCGGATTGTTCGGCACCCCGACCCTGGTTGAACGTTACGGCAAGGATTTTCCGGCCTCCCTTGATGGCGCACCGATGCTGTTGCCTACCCGCCACAATGCCTTGCGTGGGCGTATCGACCGCTGGCTGGAGATCGCCGGAATTCGCCCCAAAATCGTCGGCGAATTTGAAGACAGCGCCTTGCTCAACACCTTCGGTCGAGGCGGACTGGGCATGTTCCCTGCGCCGCTAGCGCTCGTCGAGCAAGTTGCCAAGCAGCTTGATGCCCGGCCGCTGGGTGCCATGCAAGGCGTCAGCGAGCAGATCTACGCCATTTCCAGCGAACGCCGGATTCGCCATCCGGCCGTCGAAGCCCTGTGCGCGGCAGCGGCTCAGGACACCTCAGAGCCAAGGGTATAATTGATGTCCCCCAACGCATTCCCAAAGAAAAAAACCATGTCGCTGTTTCGCAAGACGGCAGTCCTTCTGCTCAGTATCGCCCTCGCCGTTCCGGCCTTCGCCCAACAACTCCCCGTACCGCCTGCACTGGCCGCCAAATCGTGGTTGTTGCTCGATCTCGGCTCCAACCAGGTGCTTTCCACCGAAAAGCCGGATGACCGCCTGGAACCGGCATCGCTGACCAAGCTGATGACGGCCTATCTGACGTTTGCCGCCATCCACAAGAAAACCCTGGCGCTCGACCAGCCGCTGCCGGTTTCCGAAAAGGCCTGGCGCACCGGTGGCTCCAAAATGTTCATCCGCGTCGACACCCAGGTCCCGGTCGAAGACCTGATCAAGGGCATGATCGTGCAGTCCGGCAACGATGCTTGCGTCACGCTGGCCGAAGGCATTGCCGGCAGCGAGGAAAACTTCGCACAGATGATGAACCGTGAAGCGCAGCGACTGGGCATGAAAAATAGCCACTTCACGAATTCGACCGGCCTGCCCGACCCCAACCACTACACCACGGCACGCGACCTGTCGCTGCTCGCTTCGGCACTGATCCGCGACTTTCCGCTCGAATACGGCAAGTACTACTCGATGAAGGAATTCCGCTATAACAACATCACCCAGCCGAACCGTAACCGCCTGCTCTTCATCGACCCGACAGTCGACGGCGTCAAGACCGGCCATACCGAAGCGGCCGGCTACTGCCTGATTTCATCGGCCCTGCGCAACAATCGCCGCCTGCTTTCCGTCGTGCTCGGCACGGCATCCGACAACGCCCGCGCCAGCGAATCGCAGAAGCTGCTCAACTGGGGCTTCATATCCTACGAATCCGTCGCGCTCTTCACCAAGGATCAGGAAATCGCCAAGCTGCGCGTCTGGAAGGGGGCACAGAGCGAGATCAAGGCCCGCTTCCCGAACGATCTGGGCATCGCCGTCCCGAAGGGCTACGCCGACAAGGTGAAATCCGAATTCGTCGCCGAGCCGCGCCTGATCGCGCCGATCGAGATCGGCCAGAAACTGGGCATCGTCAAGGTTACGGTCGAAGACAAGCCGTACGGCGAATACCCGGTCACCGCCCTTGAAAAAGTCGAACTCGGCAATATCTTCGTTCGACTGATCGACACCATCCGCCTGTGGTTCAACTAAACGCATGACACCCTACGTCGCCGACCCCGTCTACCTGAATGGCCGTTTCCTGCCCTTGGCGGAAGCGGGCATCTCGCCGCTCGACCGCGGCTTCCTGTACGGGGACGGCGTCTATGAGGTCATTCCGGTCTATTCGCGCAACGCTTTCCGCATTGACGAACACCTGAAGCGCTTGCAGACGACGCTGGACGGCATCCAGATGGCCAATCCGATGCCTGCCGAGGCATGGAAAGCCGTCGTCCTCAAGCTGATCGAAGCCGCCCCATGGAACGATCAGTCGATCTACCTGCAAGTCACCCGCGGCGCCGACGACAAGCGTGACCATGCCTTCCCGCCGGCCAGCGTGCCGCCGACTGCCTTCGCGTTCGCCTCGCCGCTGGTCACTACCCCAGCCGAGGTGCGCGCCAAAGGCGTTGCCGCCATCACTGTGCCCGACCTGCGCTGGTCGCGTTGCGACCTCAAGGTTGTCTCGCTGCTCGCCAACGTGCTGGCCCGCCAGAAAGCTGTCGAACAAGGCTGCGCCGAGGCGCTGCTGATCCGCGACGGACTGATGAAGGAAGGCGCCGCCTCCAATATCTTCATCGTCAAGGACGGCGTGATGATCGCCCCGCCCAAGACCCACCTGATGCTCCCTGGCATCACCTACGACGTCATCCTGGAGTTGGCCGAGACGCACCGGCAGGCCCATGAAGTACGTGAAATCAACGAAGCGGAACTTCGTGCCGCCGACGAGGTCTGGATGACGTCCTCGACCAAGGAAATTCTGGCCATCACCACGCTGGATGGTCAGCCCATCGGAAATGGCCAGCCAGGCCCGTACGGCGAACGGATGTGGCAGTGGTATCAGGACTTCAAGAACACAGTAATGCGCAAAGGCTGACATGGCTTCGTACAAGGACACCCTCCTCGAATTCCCCTGCGACTTCCCCCTGAAGATCATGGGCAAGGCGCACGACGAACTCGCCCAGGCGGTGCTCACCATCGTCACCAAGCACGCCCCCGACTTCGATGGCGCGACGATGGAAATGCGCGCCAGTTCCGGCGGCAACTACCTGAGCCTGACCTGTACTGTCGTCGCCACCTCCAAGCCGCAGCTCGACGCGCTGTACATGGAACTGACGTCCCATCCGCTGGTGAAAGTCGTCCTGTAACGTGAATCTCGTCGTCAAACGCCTGGGCCGGGTCGACTACGAACCCACCTTCCAGGCCATGCAGGACTTCACGGCCAACCGGACAGCCGAAACAGCCGACGAGCTATGGATCGTCGAACATCCGCCGGTCTACACCCTCGGCCAGGCCGGCAAACCGGAGCACATCCTGCGCGATGTCGGCATTCCGCTGGTCAAGATCGACCGCGGCGGCCAGGTGACCTATCACGGCCCCGGCCAAGTGGTGATCTATCTGCTGCTCGACCTGCCGCGCCTGAAGATCAAGGTGCGCGAACTGGTCACTGCCATCGAGCAGGCCGTCATCGACCTCCTCGCCGCCTATGGCGTTTCCGCCGCACGGCGCGACGGTGCCCCCGGCGTCTACGTCGGCGAAGCAAAAATTGCGGCCCTCGGGCTACGCATCCGCAACGGCTGCTCGTATCATGGGGTTTCACTCAACGTGGACATGGATCTCTCCCCGTTCGACGCGATCAACCCCTGCGGCTACGCCGGGCTGAAAGTTATACAAACCAAGAACCTGAATATTCCGCTTTCCGTAACAGAGGCCGGCGAGCACCTATCGCAGCACTTGCTGCAGCAATTGGACAGACAACATGGCTGAACCCAAACCGGAAGGCGCAACCAAGCAAAAAGGCGTCAAGCAAAAAGGCGAGTTGAAGACCGCCCGCATCCCCATCAAGATCGTTCCGGTGGATCAACCACTGCGCAAACCGGAGTGGATTCGCGTCAAGGCCGGCAACAGCGCCGGGCGCTTTGGCGAAATCAAGTCCATGCTGCGCGAGAAGAAGCTGCACACCGTCTGCGAGGAAGCTGCCTGCCCGAACATCGGCGAATGCTTCGGCCGCGGCACGGCGACCTTCATGATCCTCGGCGACATCTGCACCCGCCGCTGCCCGTTCTGCGATGTCGGCCACGGCCAGCCGCTGCCGCCCAACCCGAACGAGCCGGCCGAACTGGCCGATTCGGTCTCCTCGCTGAAGCTGCAATACGTCGTGATCACCAGCGTCGACCGCGACGACCTGCGCGACGGCGGTGCCCAGCATTTCGTCGATGTCGTGCGCGCCGTGCGCGAAGCCTCGCCGAAGACGACCATCGAAACCCTGGTCCCCGACTTCCGCGGCCGCATGGACATCGCCCTCGACATCCTCGGCGCCGCCCTGCCCGACGTGCTGAACCACAACATGGAAACCGTGCCCCGCCTCTACAAGCAGGCCCGCCCGGGTGCCGACTATGCCCACTCGCTGGCGCTGATGAAACAGTTCAAGGCGCGCTATCCACAGGTCAAGACCAAATCCGGCCTGATGGTCGGCCTGGGCGAGACCGACGAGGAAATTCTCGAAGTCATGCGCGACCTGCGCGCCAACGACGTCGAGATGCTGACCATCGGCCAGTACCTCGCCCCCTCCGGCCACCACCTGCCGGTCAGCCGCTACGTCCATCCTGATACGTTCAAGATGTTCGAGCAGGAAGCCATCAAGATGGGCTTCTCCGGCGCCGCCTGCGCACCGATGGTGCGCTCGAGCTACTGGGCCGACCAGCAGGCGCATAGCGCAGGCGTCGCCTGAGTTCGCCAGATACCAAGACATAAACCAAAAGGCTGCCCGTGGGCAGCCTTTTTTTATTTCACATTCCCCCGTATTAGCGGATATTGGCGGGCGGAGGCGGCGGAGCACCCGGCGGTGGCGGCGGAATCGCCGGGTCTTGCGGTTGACTCTGAAGCGTTGAGCGAGCCGGCGGCGAATAACTCATGTTGGCGGGCACCGGAACACGGTGGCCTTTCGCGTACATACACTGAATGTAGGCATTGTCGTATTGCCGCTGTGTCCCAACCGTCGAAGCCCTGGAGGAATCCGATCCAGTCGCGCTGCCCAGCAGGAGGCCGGCACCGGCGCCGATGGCTGCCCCCTTGCTGTTGCCGCCGATGGCCGCACCTGCCAGCGCACCGACTGCCGTACCCACGGCGGCACTGGTGACCGCCGACTCCTTGGCGGCATCCCCTGCTGTCTTACCGCCAATCTGATAGTGCGCATACTGCCGACAGTCGATATCGTCGGCGCGGAAGCGCTCAAATGGTTGCCCTGTCCCCGGCAAAACCATGACCGATGGGCCGGTCGGCATGACCGTACAGGCGCCCAGCAGGGCAACCGAGCCGAGCACTGCCCAGCGGGGAAAACGCGTGAATTGCGACGACATGCTTTATTTCTCCGGTTGCGGCAGTACCTTCTGCCAGCCTTCAGAACATTCCTTGACGTAAGGGTAATAGCCCTTGGCACTCTTGCAGTAGTACCAGTACTGCTGGGTCTGGGCAGGCTGCGGCGCAGCCGGTTCTGCCTGTTCGATATAAACCGGTGGCGGAGATGGCGGAACCACCACGACCTGCGGCGGATAGTAATAAGGCGGCGGATACCATACGGGCCCCCACCCCGGCCCCCAGCCGGAACCCCATACCGGACCGCCAATGGAGGCACCGATATAGACCCTTGTCCGGTGCGCCAAGGCATCGGTACCGATGCCCAGCA
Source organism: uncultured Azonexus sp. (assembly GCA_937983545.1). Taxonomy (GTDB): domain Bacteria; phylum Pseudomonadota; class Gammaproteobacteria; order Burkholderiales; family Rhodocyclaceae; genus Azonexus. The sequence goes on along the minus strand of CALJZP010000081.1, from coordinate 12,414 downwards.
TCAGCAGCCCAAGCAGGACACAGAGAAAATTACGAATTTTCATGGAATAAAGAGAAAGCCGATAACCCACTATCACCATAGCGGATTATCGGCTGAGCCGTCACGGGAAATTGCTACAAATTGTAAGGCGCCGATCCCGGGAAAAACCGGGGACGGTCAGAGCAATTTCATCTTCTTCGCCGCCTCGCGCAACTCACCCCGGAAATTCGGATGGGCAATGCCGATCAGGGCTTCACAGCGTTGCTTTGCCGTCTTGCCACGCAGCTGGGCCACGCCGAATTCGGTCACCACGTAGTTGATGTCGTTCTTGCTGGTCGATACGTGCGTTCCCGCGGAAAGTGTCGGGACGATGCGGGAAATGGTGTCGTCCTTGGCCGTTGCCGGCAGCACGATGAAGGCCTTGCCGCCGTTGGACCGGTTGGCAGCACGCACGAAATCGGACTGTCCACCGGTTCCCGAGTAGGGCACCGCGCCAAGGCTTTCCGAACCGCACTGACCCATGAAATCGATCTGCATCGTCGCGTTGATGCAATGCAGGTTGTCGTTCTGACCGGCCAGATAGGGATCGTTGGTGACATCCACCGGATGCATTTCCAGAGCCGGGTTACGGTGCATGAAACGGTAGAGCTTGTTCGAGCCGAGCGCGAAGGTAGCCAGCATCTTGCCGTTGTTGACGTTCTTCTTGCTGTTATTGACGACACCCGCCTCGACCAGTGTCATGATGCCATCGCCGATCATTTCGGTATGGATACCCAGATCATGCTTGTGCGTCAGCTGCATCACCACGGCATCGGGAATGCCGCCATAGCCGATCTGCAGGGTGGCGCCATTGGGAATCATGTCGGCGACGTATTTGCCGATGGCCTCCTGAACCGGTCCGATCTTCGGCAAGCCAACCTCGAGCAGAGGATCGTTGCTCTCGGTCAGCGCGGTAACCTTCGAGATGTGGATATGGCAGGCGCCGTTGGCGAACGGGACGTTCGGGTTGACTTCGAGCACCACGGCGCGGGCCTTGGCAATAGCGGCCATGGTGTAGTCGGGACCGAGCGACAACGAGAAATAACCGTGCTCATCCATGGGCGAGGCCATGGCGAAGACCACATCGGCCGGCATCAGGCCGCGGTTGATCAGCATCGGCATTTCGGAGAAGTAGGAGGGATGGAAGTCCACCCAGCCCTGCTGACCGCCCGGACGGGTCACACCGCCGAAGAAGTAAGCCACGTGGCGAACGTGCTGGGTGGTCTCCGGATCGATATAGCCGTACTTGCGCAGCGGCAGAATTTGCGAAACCTTGACATCCTGAAAGCGGGTACGGACATCGGACAGCGCCGTCAGCAGGGCGGGCGGCTCACCGACCCCGGTCGGCACGACGATGGTGTCGCCGTTCTTGACCACGTGAATCGCATCGGCCGCCGTCATGCGTTTTTGTTGGTATTCAGCCTGTACGGACATTCTGGTTCTCCTCTACGTTTGTTATGAAAGTTAAATCTTCCCATTTTGGTCAGACCAAAATAGTGACATAAATCAATTCCAGAAGCTTGCCGCACCGCAAAAACATACGCCCCGGTACGGCCAAGAAGCGCCCGGGAACTTCAATCCGGCGACGGCGTACCGCCCTTGCGGTTGCTACCGGCCACCATGCGGATCTCGAACAAGCGGCACTCAAGCGGTCCGTTGAACAACGGCGTCTTGCGACTGGGCTTCAGCCCGACCAGCTTGGGTAGACGCAGATCGGCCGTGAAGAAAAAGCAGTTCCAGCCGGCCCAGTGACGCTTCAGGGCCGTGCCGAGTTGGGGATAGAAGGCGGCCAAGTCGTCCTGCTCGCCAATCCGCTCGCCATAGGGCGGGTTGGCGAGCAGGATTCCATGATCGGTCAGCGGCTGGGTTTCGAGGATGTCGCCATGGTCGACCGTCACCACGCCGCCAAAACCGGCCTCTTGCAGATTGCGCCGGGTGGCGCGCACGGCACGGTCATCGATGTCGTAGCCCCGGATGTCCATCGGTTCCGCCGGCTTCACGCGGGCTTCGGCGGCAGCGCGGATGTTCGCCCAGTTCAAGGCCTGGAAACTCTTCAAGCGCTCGAAGGAGAAGGTGCGATCCAGGCCGGGAGCACGATCGAGCGCCACCTGGACCGCCTCGAGCAGGAAAGTACCGCTGCCGCACATCGGATCGATCAAGGGCAGGCCGGGTTGCCAACCGGTGAGTTTCAAAATGCCGGCAGCCAGGTTCTCCTTCAGCGGCGCATCCACGCTAGCCTTGCGGAAACCGCGCTGCCACAAGGGCTGGCCCGACGTATCGAGGTACAGGGTGCATTCATTCTCGGTCAGGAAGACATGGACACTGACATCGGGGTTACGCGTTTCGATGTTCGGCCGCTCTCCGAGATCCTCCCGAAAACGGTCGCAAACCGCGTCCTTGACGCGCAGAGTCACGAAATCGAGCGACTTCAACGGACATTTGATCGCCGTCGTCACCACGCGCATGGTGTTGGAGACCGTAAAGTGATTCGGCCACAGCTGGCGCACGGCCAGGCGGTAGATGTCCTCCTCCTTGACGTACGGCCCCTTGACGATATGCCACAGGATACGCGTGGCGATACGTGACTCCAGATTGGCGCGGTAGCAGACCGTCCATTCGCCCGAGAAAAACACCCCGCCGTGCACCGCCTTGAGGTCTTCACCGCCGATGCTGCGCAATTCCTCGAGCAACAGTTCTTCAAGCCCGCGCGGGCAGATCGCAAAATATTTGTTCATGTCAGAAGGGTTTCAGGACGACAAGGAAAAGAACGGCAAGGAGGATGAGAACGGGCAGTTCATTGTAGAAGCGGAACCAGACATGGGTACGGACGTTGCCACCCGCCTGGAAATCCTTCAGCACCCGGCCACAATGCCAATGATAGGCGGCGAGAACGGCAACCAGGGCCGTTTTGGCATGCAGCCAGCCACCACTGAAGCCGAAGCCGAACCACAGCCACAAACCAAGCAGGATGGCCAGAACACCCAGCGGCGTCATGAACCGATACAACTTCCCCGCCATCAGGATCAGGCGATCACGCTCGGCCACGCTGTCGGCGGGCACCATCGCCAGGTTGACGAAAATGCGCGGCAGATAGAAAAGGCCGGCAAACCAGGAAATAACCATCCAGATATGGAGTGTCTTTACGACGAGCATGTCTTTCTCCGGGCAAGCGCATCGGCAATGCCGTCATCAACCGACGGAAAGGCGAGGCGCAGCTTCAATTCGTTTTTAAGGCGCCGGTTTCCGATACGGCGCGACTCGCGCATGAAGGACATCTGGACCGGCGACAGCACCTTTTCGGCTTCGCTGCGAGCCAAGCGAGGTGCCTTGGGCAAGGCAAAAGCCTCGGCGACGCGATCAAAATAGGCGGCCATTTTCAGGTTCGTGTCGTCAACCGCATTGTAGGCACGATTGGCACGCCCCAGCCTCATCGCGGCAATGCAGGCCGTGGCGAGGTCGTCGGCGTGGATGTGATTGGTGAAGACATCGTCACTATCGACCAGCGCCGGCGTTCCTTTCTGCAATCGCTCGACCGGCAGGCGGTCTGCGGCATAAATGCCAGGTGCCCGCAGAATGGAGACCCGCACGCCGTTGCGCGCGCCCCAGCCACGCAGGCAACGCTCGGCATCGACACGGCGTCCGGCCCGGTCGCTTTCCGGCTTCAGCCTGCGGGTTTCATCGATGACAGCACCGGCACAATCCCCGTAAACCCCTGTTGTGCTTACGTAAATCAGGCTGCGTGGTAGACTTTTGCCTTTGCTCAGCGCGGCCAGCAGGTTGCGGGTGCGGGTATCCCGTTTTCCCGTTGCCGGCGGTGGCGCCAGATGCAGGACGCAGTCGGCCAGACCGGCCAGGCGGGCAAGGCCGGCCCGGTCATCCAGATCGGCCAGAACCGGTGTAGCACCGGCGTTTCGCCACTCAGCCGAGCGATCTGCATTGCGCAACAGGGCATAAGCCCGGACACGCGGGGCAAGTTGGGACAGGATGCGGCGGGCGACGTCTCCGCTGCCAACGATCAGTATTTTTTGCACGTCGGCATTTTAGCCGAGCAACGAGGGGAACCGATGCGCTATCAAGTCACCGTCCAGCCGAGCGGCCGCCAATTCACTGCGGAAGCCGATGAAACCCTGCTCGACGCGGCACTGCGTCAGGGCTTGACCATGCCTTACGGCTGCAAGGATGGCGCCTGTGGCGCTTGCAAGGGACACGTCCAGTCCGGCCTCGTAGACCACGGGAAGGCCCAAACGCACGCCCTGACGGATACGGAAAAGGCAGCCGGCATGGCGCTCTACTGCTGCGCCAGGGCCCAATCCGACCTGAGCATCGAATGCCGGCAGATCACCTCGGCCAACCAGATTCCGGCCAAGACACTGCCCTCGCGCATTGAAAAGCTCGAAAAACTGGCCCCGGATGTCATCGAACTGCACCTGCGCCTGCCTGCCAGCGAGCGCTTGCAATTCCTCGCCGGCCAATACATCGACATCCTGCTCAAGGATGGCAAAAAGCGCAGCTTCTCGCTGGCCAACGCCCCTCATGACGATGCGCTGCTCCAGCTGCATATCCGCCACGTTCCGGGCGGCTTGTTCACCGATCAGGTTTTTTCGACCATGAAGGTGCGCGACATCCTGCGCTTCAACGGCCCGCACGGCAGCTTCTACCTGCGAGAGGACTCACCCAAGCCGATGATACTCGTCGCCGGCGGCACCGGCTTCGCGCCGATCAAGGCGATCGTCGAGCACGCAATAGCCGAAAACTGCCAACGTCCGATGAGCATCTACTGGGGCGCCAGGGCCAAGGTAGACCTGTATCAAAACGCCCTGCCGGAACAATGGGCGGCCGGGCAAGCCAACATCCGCTACGTACCGGTCCTCTCGGAACCTGCCAGCAGCGACGCCTGGACCGGCCGAACCGGCCTGGTCCACCAGGCCGTGCTGGCCGACTTCCCAGAGCTGTCGGGTTACCAGATCTACGCCTGCGGCGCACCGGCCATGATCGAGGCTGCCAAGCGGGACTTCATGGCGCAAGGCCTTCCGGAAGAAGAATTCTTCGCCGACGCCTTTACCTTTTCGAGCAACTGACCGCCGCCGCCCTGGCGACGCTGAACATCAGCGTTGCCAGGCGCAACCGTGTAGCGTTTCACCATCAAGCGTCACGCTCGCCGTCCAGCCGAATACCGAATTGGCCTGTTGATCGCGGCACAGCTTCTGCTCGAAACGGAGGGTCAAGGTATGACCGCCTTCGAAAACCCGGTAATTGGCCAAACCGTTTTCCGGGACCGCAGGCGCATAGGGCAGAACGACTTCCTCTCGCCCCTGCCGCTTGAACTGAACCCGCTCACCACCCGCCGCGAGTATCCAGCCCGGTTCGTTGCCGGAAGCGCGCCAGGCCTCGTCGGCCGTGCCGGGCACCTGGCAACGCCCGTCCGTCTGGGCAAAATTGACTTGCGACGCCTTCAGGCGATCGTGCTCAACGAAACCCAGCAGTTCGACATACAGTTTCTTGCCGGCTGCCAGGCCGATCAGATCGAGCGCCTTGCCGACCTCGCCGTCGGCCGAAACATCCTCGAAGAACACGAAGCTACGGTCGCGACACGGGGCGAACATCAGCTTGTCGCCATATTTGAGGACCTGGCCGTAGGCCAGCCGCGGCTTGGTATCCGCCGGCTTGCTGGCCGGCAGATCGGCGATATTCACCTCGTCAGCCAGGGTCGGCAGGCTCAACAGAGCCCAGGAAACAATACAGACGATATGGCGTAGTTTCATGACTGCTCGTGTGCGGAGGATCGACAAGACGCTATTGTTGCCGATGCCCGCACGGAAAATTTTGATGCAGTTGAAAAACGCGGCTTATTCGCCCAGATAGGCCGCGCGGACCTTGGGATCATCGAGCAGCTGCGCGGATTCGCCGTGCAAGGTGATTTCCCCGCTCTCCATGACATAGCCGCGCTGACTGCTTTCCAGCGCCAGTTTCGCGTTCTGTTCGATGAGCAGAATGGTCATCCCGGTTGCCGCGACAGCACGGACAACCTCAAAAATCTTCTGCACCATGATCGGCGCCAAACCCATCGACGGCTCGTCCAACAGCAGCATTTTCGGGCGGCTCATCAGGGCGCGGCCGATGGCCAGCATCTGCTGCTCGCCCCCGGACAAGGTACCGGCCAACTGGCTCTCCCGCTCCTTGAGGCGCGGAAAATACTCGAAAATCTTCTGCAAGTCCTGCTCGATAGCCGAGGTATCGTCACGAATAAAGGCGCCCATGCGCAGGTTTTCGAGCACGCTCAGCCGCGGGAACACACCACGCCCCTCGGGAACCAGTGCGATGCCCTTGCGGATGACGTCGTGCGGTGCGATCTTGCTGATTTTCTCGCCGCAGAAATGGACATCGCCCCCAACCGCATTGAGCACGCGGGAAATCGCCTTCAGCGTGCTGGTCTTGCCGGCGCCGTTGGCGCCGATCAGGGCGACCGTCTCGCCTTTTTTGACGTGAAAGGTGATGCTGCGCACCGCCTGGATGCCGCCGTAGGCGACGTGGAGTCCGGTTACTTCAAGCACCTAGGTAAGCCTCGATAACGCGTTGATCTTTCTGCACGACAGCCGGCACATCCTCGATGACCAGCGCGCCGTAATCCAGTACCGCGACACGGTCGCACAGCCCCATGACCAGCTTGACGTCATGCTCGATGAGCAGGATGGTCGTGCCGTCGTCACGGATGCCCTCGATCAGTTCGCGCAGTTCCTCCGTCTCGGTCGCATTCATGCCGGCGGCCGGCTCGTCCAGGCAGAGCAGCTTGGGTTCGGTAGCCAGGGCGCGGGCGATTTCCAGGCGACGCTGGTCGCCGTAGGAGAGGTTCTTGGCCAGATCGCCGGCACGGTCCTCAATGCGCACATAGTGCAGCAGGTCGATGGCGCGCTGGCGGATGGCGGCCTCCTCGGCGCGGGTCGCCGACGTATTGAGCATGGCGCCGATGACGCCGGCCCGGGTACGCACGTGGCGACCGACCATCACATTTTCCAGCGCCGTCATGTTGCCGAACAGGCGGATATTCTGGAAGGTGCGGGCAATGCCCCGCGCCGCCGCATGCTGGGGCGCGTCGGCGACCAGCGGTGCGCCGTCAAAGGTGAACCCGCCGCCGTCCGGTACGTACAGCCCGGTCATGCAGTTGAAGAAGGTGGTCTTGCCGGCGCCGTTGGGGCCGATCAAACCGTAGATTTCACCGTGACGAATGGTCAGCGACACGTCGCGCAGCGCCTTGACACCACCAAAGTGTTTGGCGACCGCTTTCGCTTCGAGAAGCGGCGTTGGCAGATTCGTGCTCATGCCTTGCCCTCCGTCCGCTTCTCGCTCAGCTCCCGCTTGCGTTCCGGCGACGGCCACAGACCGGCCGGCTTGAAACGCATGACCAGGACCAGCGCCAGGCCAAAAACGAGCATGCGCAGACTCTCGGGGTCGACCATCATCTTGCCGAAGAGCGCCATCTGGATCGGCCCGACACCGTAGCGCAAAGCTTCCGGCAGGATGCTGAGCAGCACGGCGCCGAGAATGACGCCGGGAATGTGCCCCATGCCGCCGAGAACGACCATGGCCAGGATCATGATCGATTCCATCAGCGAAAAGCTCTCCGGCGACACGAAGCCCTGCATGGCGGCGAACACGCCACCGGCGATGCCGCCGAAGCTGGCCCCCATGGCGAACGCCAGCAGCTTGATGTTGCGGGTATTGATGCCGACCGCCTTGGCGGCGATTTCATCTTCGCGGATGGCCTGCCAGGCACGGCCGATACGCGAGTTCTGCAGCCGCAGGTTGATGATGACGACCAAGATGGCCAGCGCGACCAGCAGGTAGTAATACTTCATCGGCCCGCTCAGAGTCAGGCCGAAAAGCTGGGTATTACCCGAAAACTTGAAATCGCCGAAGGCCACCGGATCGATCAGGGTAATGCCCTGCGGTCCGTTGGTGATATTCACCGGGGCATTCAGGTTGTTCATGAAGATACGGACGATTTCACCGAAGCCGAGCGTCACGATCGCCAGATAGTCACCGCGCAGCTTCAGCGTCGGCGAACCGAGCAGCACCCCGGCAATGCAGGCCAACGCGGCGCCGATGGGAAGGATGACCCAAATCGGCAAATGCAGGCCGAAGTGCGGGCTGGCCAGCAAGGCCCACGTGTAGGCGCCGACCGCATAGAAAGCGATGTACCCAAGGTCAAGAAGGCCGGCGTAGCCGACCACGATGTTCAGACCAAGGGCCAGGAAGACGTAGAGGATGGCAAAGTCGAGGATACGCACCCAGGCCTGGCCGCCCATCGCCGCCACGAAGGGCAGGCCGAGCAGGGCGACGGCGATCAGCGTGATGCCGAAGGCGGAACGGGGATTCAGCCACTTGCTCATGCGCGATCTCCCGTCTTTTCGCCGAACAGACCCGACGGCTTGAACATCAGGACGACAATCAGGACGATGAAGGCAAAGATGTCCTGATAGTGGCTGCCCAGGAAGCCGCCGGTCAGGTCGCCGATGTAGCCCGCCCCCAGCGCCTCGATGATGCCGAGCAGCACGCCGCCGAGCATGGCGCCGGCCAGATTGCCGATACCGCCGAGCACCGCCGCCGTGAAGGCCTTGAGGCCGAGCATGAAGCCCATCTGGTAATGAGCGATTTCATAATAGGTGCCGACCATGACTCCGGCCAGTGCGCCCAGCGCCGAACCGATGACGAAGGCAGCGGCGATGACGCGGTTGATATTGACGCCCATCAGGCTGGCCACCGCCGGATTCTGCGCCGTGGCACGCATGGCCATGCCCAGCTTGGTACGGTAGATCAGGGCCAGCAGACCAGCCATGGTGGCTCCGGAAACGACCACGATGAAGACCTGGATCGCCGTGAAATGCGCCCCGGCCAGTTCAAAATTGACCTTGGGCAACAATGGCGGGAAGGTCAGGTAATTCCGCCCCCAGATCATCATGGCCAAGTTCTGCAGCACGATGGACATGCCGATGGCCGTAATCAAGGGCGTCAGGCGCGGCGCGTTGCGCAGCGGGCGATAGGCGATGCGCTCGAGGCCCCAGCCGAGCGCCATGCAAATCAGCATCGATGCGCCAAGGCCGGCCATTCCGGCCAGCGCCACCGGCATGCCGGCATTGATCAGGGAGCCGGCCACGGTAATGGTGACCAGCGTACCGATCATCACCACTTCGCCATGCGCGAAGTTGATCAGTCCCATGATCCCATAGACCATCGTATAGCCCAGTGCGACCAGGGCGTAGATGCTGCCCTGGACCAGTCCATTGACTATCTGCTGGAGAAAAATATCCATTTAGTCTATTTCTGTGAATACATAATAGGAAACGGCACCTTGCGGTGCCGTTTCCGTTTTTCGGAACAACAGTCTACTACTTTTTCTCGACTGCGGCCTTGGTTGCATCGGCCGCATTCTTGACGGCTTCCGCACCAGCCTTCACGGCATCCTTGCCGGCTTCCGTCGCACTCTTGGCCACATCCTTGGCTTCTGCGGCGACTTCCTTGCCGACGGCCGCCGCCGCGCCCGCCACCGCCTTGGCGGCATCCTTCACTTCGGCAACCGCGTCCTTGACCTCAGCCTTGGCCACATCCACCGGGGTACCGCCCAGCGTCTCGACGTATTCCAGCTTGCCGCCCTTGTACTGGTAAATGGAAATGGCACCGCCCTTCAGGTCGCCCTGGGCATCGAACTCGATCAGCGCGGTAACGCCGTCGTATTTGGTCTGGCCGATGGCCGGCAGGAACTTGGCCGACTCGACCGAGTCGGCGCGCTTCATGGCGTCGGCCATGACCATCACCGCGTCGTAGACATACGGCGAATAGAGCTGGATATCGGCATTGAACTTCTTGGTGAAACGCTCCTTGAATTCCGGCCCCTTGGCCAGCTTCTCCAACGGCATGCCCGGCAGCGAACAGTAGTTGCCTTCGGCGGCCTCGCCGCCCAGCTTCATGAATTCCGGCGTACAGACGCCATCTCCGCCGAGGAACTTGGCCTTGATGCCCAGTTCCTTCATCTGCTTGGCCATCGGACCGCCTTGGGCATCCATGCCGCCGTAGAAGACCAGTTCGGCCTTGGTGGACTTGATCTTGGTCAGGATGGCCTTGAAATCGGTCGCCTTGTCGTTGGTGTACTCGGTGGCGACGACCTTCAGGCCGGCCGCTTCGGCCGCCTTCTTGAATTCGTCGGCCAGGCCCTGACCATAGGCGGTGCGGTCATCGACGACGGCGACAGTCTTGACGCCTTGCTTGGCGGCGAATTCGCCGAGCACCTTGCCCTGCTGAACATCGTTGGCCATCACGCGGAAAGCCGTCTTGAAGCCTTGCTGGGTGTATTTCGGGTTGGTGGCGGAACCGGAAATTTGCGGAATGCCGGCATCGACATAGAGCTTGGAAGCCGGAATGGTGGTGCCGGAGTTCAGGTGGCCGATCACGCCATTGACCTTGGCGTCGACCAGCTTCTGGGCAACGATGGCACCCTGCTTCGGGTCGGCTGCATCGTCTTCGGCCAGCAACTGGAACTTGATCTTGGCGCCGCCGATCTCAAGTCCCTTGGCATTCAGTTCCTCGACCGCCAGTACGGCACCGTTTTCATTATCCTTGCCCAGGTGAGCCTGGGGACCGGTCATCGGCGCGACATGCCCCAGTTTGACCACAACTTCCGGCTTGGCGGCGGGCGCACCCGGTGCGGCGACCGGCTTCGGCTCTTCTTTCTGACCGCAGGCGGAAAAGGCAAATGCGGCCACGATGGAGAGGGCTACTATGGAAAGCTTCGCGTGCATCGGTTTATCTCCTGATTTTTCTGGGGGTTGACAACGGCCAGGCGATTGTCCCGAGGCATCTTATCCGTGTCAATCATTAGGTGATATGATCAAGGAATGTAGCCACCCATGAGAGTGCCAGATGCCGGCAATTGCCCGATTACGCTTCCTGGTTGCCAAGACGGCCCGCAAGCTGTTCTCGATGCTGCCTCAGAAAAGCAGGCACAACGTCTATCGTTCATTCGTAGACTGCCGGGAACCCAACAAACGTCTGGTCCTCAAGATTGCCGAAACCCAGCAGGAACTTGAGGCCTGCTTCAAGCTCCTGCACGACGCCTACGTCAGCAGCGGCTTCATGACCCCCGATCCATCCGGCATGCGGGTAACGATCTATCACGCCCTGCCCACCACCACCACGCTCTGTGCCAAGTTCGACGACCAGGTGGTCGGCACGCTGTCGCTGATCCGCGAAAGCGCCATCGGTTTTCCGCTGCAGCGCATCTTCGACCTGACCGATGTGCGCGAGAAGGAAGGGCAGATCGCCGAGGTTTCCGCGCTGGCGGTGCATCCGCGCTTCCGGCGCACCGGCGGGACGATCCTCTTCCCGCTGATGAAGTTCATGTATGAATACTGCACGACCTTCTTCGACACGCGCCACCTCGTCATCGCCGTCAATCCCCGGCACATCGAAATGTACGAGTCGCTGCTCTTCTTCAAGCGGCTGACGGCCAATACCGTCGAGAACTACGATTTCGTGAATGGCGCACCGGCCGTCGGCGCCACGCTCGACCTGAAGCATGCGCCGGAAATCATGCGCAAGGCTTACGCCAGCAAACCGCCCAACCGGAATCTCCATCGCTACTTCGTCGAGACCAAGCTGCCCAACATCCAGATTCCGCATCGCCGTTTCTTCACCACCAACGACCCGGTGATGACGCCGGCGCTGATCGACTATTTCTTCAACAAGCGGACCAAGGTGTTCGCCGAGCTCAGCGATCGCAAGAAAACCCTGCTGCATCTCATCTACGACCTCCCGGAATACAAGAAAATCCTGCCGCCCCAGCCCGGCGAAGGGGTCGCCCGGAAGGTGCGCCAGCACCAGCGTTTCTCGGTCAAATGCCCGGCCAGGCTGGCCAACAACAATCCGCTGGCCGGCGCCCCGATACCGGTCGAGGTCAACGAGGTGTCGCGCTACGGCTTCCGCGCCCGGGTCGCCCAGCAGATTCCGGCCGAAGTCTGGCTCAATGCAACGGTGCAACTGGGGCTGAACGAGGTATCGCGCCTCACCGTGCAGGTGGTTCAGGAAACCGAAATAAACGACCAGCATTACTGCGGTTTCCGCATCGGAGAGCCCGATCTGGTCTGGAGAAAATTCGTCACGGCGCTCTATGAAGGGCATACTCACACGGATCTTGACCAAGCAACCCGATTCCTGACGTGAGCCACTCCCTTCCCGAAGCCCTGATCCATTCCCTGCAGCAGCAGTTCCAGCAACGATTCTCCCAAGGCGAGTCCCAGCGCCTGCAGCACGGACGCGACGAATCCGTCCATACACCGCAACCGCCTGACGCCGTGGTCATGGCAGAAAGCACCGACGAAGTCGCCACCGTCGTCCGCCTGTGCGCCG
>CALJZP010000080.1 GCA_937983545.1 uncultured Azonexus sp. | reverse complement strand
GATCTGGATGCTGGATTCGCCATAGGCCGGCGAGGCGCTTTGCGGGACGTTCTCTTCACTCATTGTTTTGGTTCCACGTGAAACTGCAAAAGGTCTGCCCGGCTGGACAGACCTTCTTTCGGGTTACTGCTGGAAAATCAGATGCGCATCGGCATCACGACGTACTTGAAGCGGTCGTTACCCGGCAAGGTAATCAGCGCGCTCGAATTGGCGTCGTTGAAACTCCACTGGATTTCATCGGCATGGACGTTGTTCAGCACATCCAGCAGATAGCCGACGTTGAAACCGACGTCGATGACGTCGCCGGTGTAGTCGACTTCGATTTCTTCCTGCGCTTCTTCCTGTTCGGCGTTGGCGGCGATCAGCTTCAGGCTGTTTTCACCGAGCACAACACGGACGCCGCGGAATTTTTCGTTGGTCAGAATGGCGGCGCGCTGCATGGCTTGCATCAACGTCTGGCGGCCGACCTTCATGTGGTTCTTCAGGGTCGCCGGAACGACACGCTCGTAATCCGGGAACTTGCCGTCGATAAGCTTCGAAACCAGAACGACGGAACCGAAAGCGAAACGGACCTGGTTCGGGGTCAGCGTAATGTTCAGCGCATCGTCGGTATCGACCAGCAGGCGGTTCAGTTCGAGAACCGTCTTGCGCGGCAGGATCATTTCCTGGCGCGGCAGTTCGGTTTCAATCTCGACGCTGGCAAAGGCCAGGCGGTGGCCGTCGGTGGCCACGGCACGCAGTTCCTTGCCTTCGACCAGCAGCAGCAGGCCGTTCAGGTAATAGCGCACGTCCTGCGCCGCCATCGAGTATTGGGTCTTGCCGATCAGTTGGCGGAAGGCCTTCTGCGAAATCGAGAACTGCTTGGTCTCGCCTTCGCTGATCGTCATGCGCGGGAAGTCGTCGGCCGGCAAGGTCTGCAGGCTGAAACGGCTCTTGCCGCCCCGCACTTGCAGGCGCTTGTCTTCAAGAACCAGACTGACTTCGGTGGTATCCGGCAGCGAACGCAAAATTTCCTGCAATTTGCGGGCACCCACCGTCACGGCGCCATCGCCATCACCACCAGCACCTTCAGTCGCCGTCGTGATCTGGATTTCGATATCGGTCGCCAGCAGCGTCAGCCGATCGCCCTTCTTTTCCAGCAGGACGTTGGAGAGGATAGGCAGCGTATGACGACGTTCGACAATTCCCGACACAGACTGCAGCGGGGCAAGAAGCGTGTCTCTTTGGGTTTTAATAAGAACCATAAATTAAATTCCTTTATAGACTATATCGGGAACAATTCTGTGGACAACTGAAAATTTCTATTTTGTTTCAACAATTTAAAATTGATTTGGCTGTCTGCGAAAGTCTCTGGATTGCCTGTGGATGAAATCCGGATAATTTTCCCACAAAGCGGGTTTCACCAGATGACTCACAAAGCGTCGACAACTTGTTCACAGGATTATCGACAGCCTCATCCTTTCAATACTTGCAGCAAGACATGCAGATCGTGATTCAACTCGTTTTCCTTGGTGCGCAAGCTGTCGATGGTCTTTACCGCATGAATGACCGTCGTATGGTCGCGACCACCGAAGGCATCGCCGATTTCCGGGAAGCTGTGCGAGGTCACTTCGCGGCATAGCCACATCGCCGCCTGACGCGGCCGGGCAATGGCGCGCGTACGCTTCTTGGAGAACAGGTCGGCGACCTTGATCTTGTAATAGTCGGCGACAGTCTTCTGGATATTGTCGATACCGACGTTGCGTACCGAGCCGATGACATCCTTCAGTGCTTCCTTGGCCAGGTCCAGCGCAATGGCGCGGCCATGGAAGGAAGAATAGGCCAGAACCTTCTTCAGCGCCCCTTCCAGCTCGCGCACATTGGAGCGCAGATGCTTGGCAATAAAGAAGGCAACTTCGTCATCGAGCTGGATGCCTTCCGCCTCGGCCTTCTTTTTCAGGATGGCGACGCGCATTTCCAGTTCCGGCGGTTCGATCTGCACGGTCAGGCCCCAGTCGAAACGGGTGACCAGCCGGTCGTCCAGGCCGTTGATATCCTTCGGATAGGTATCGCAGGTGATGATGATCTGCTTGCGCGCCTCAATCAGCGCGTTGAACAGGAAGAAGAACTCTTCCTGCGAACGGTTCTTGCCGTTGAAGAACTGCACGTCGTCGAGCAACAGCACATCAAGCGAGCGGTACATGCGCTTGAAGGTGTCGAAGGACTTCTGTTGGTAGGCGCGGACGACGTCCGAGTAATAGTCCTCGGCGTGTACGTAGCGGACGACCTTTTCCGGGTTTTCCGCCAGGATGGTATTGCCGATGGCGTGGATCAGGTGGGTCTTGCCAAGGCCGGCGCCACCATAAATGAACAGCGGGTTGTAGGCACCGCCCGGGTTGTGGGCAACTTGCACCGCCGCTGCCCGGGCCAGATCGTTGGCCTTGCCGACGACGAGATTGTCGAAGGTGAAAGTCGGGAACAGGCGGGATTTTTCGTAATTGTTCTTGCGGGTCCCCGGTTTTTCCTGGGCGCTGCCCTTGCGTTCCACCGGGCCGCTCGGCTTTGCCGGGGCGCTTTCAACAGCTTCCGCAGTCGCCTCGACACGCGTCGGTGCGACCTTGCCCGAACCAATAACCAAGGCAATGGTCACCGGGCCGGCAAAAAAATTGCGGCTGTAATCTTCGATACGCGACAGATAGCGATCGCGTACCCACTTCAGGATGAATCCGTTGGGCGCGATGAGGCGCAAACCGTTTTCCAGAGCCGTGGTTTCACCTTCGAGCCGAAGCGGCCTGATCCAGGTGTTGAATTGCTGCGCGGGCAGTTCCTGCTCGAAGCGTTGCAAACAGGATTCCCAAAAACCGGCCATCGACGAAAAAACTCCTCCCCGCGCATTCGAACAATCATTCGATGGCGGTTATTAGATCTATGATTTGATTGCAATTTTCTGGATACGTCAAAAACCGTTCGGTGACTGACGAACACGCAATTTTACCCGCCATCATTCAAGTTATCCACAGCTTTGAAAAATAATTGATCTTGACAAACCCCCTCTCAACGGAGTCTAATCGCGTGTTTTTCTTAGCACATCAAGGGATTACGACATGAAACGCACGTATCAACCGTCGGTCGTGCGCCGCAAGCGCACCCATGGCTTCCTGGTCCGTTCGCGCACCAAGGGCGGCCGTGCCGTTCTCGCCGCTCGCCGCGCCAAGGGCCGCAAGCGTCTGGCTGTTTAAGCCGGACACGGCGAGGTGAATCAAAGCTTCGCCAGACGCTATCGCCTGACCAAAACGGATGAATTTTCATCCGTTTTTGGTTTCAGGAGGGCGATTCGCGGGAAGTGGCTGATGTTGCACTACCAGCCGCGCCCCGAAGGGAATACCGAAGCGCGCCTGGGTCTGGTTGTCGGCAAGAAGCAATTGAAGCGGGCCGTAGACCGTAATCGCGTCAAGCGTGTCGTCCGCGAACAGTTCCGTTTGCGTCGCCCATCGTTGCCGGCAGTCGATCTGGTCGTCCGGCTTGCAACAAAACCGTCTCCGCTGGATGGCAAAATGTTGGCCGATGATTTCCTCATTCTGCTCGACAAGCTGCAACGACCCCGGCCAAAGCGGGAAACAGGATGAAGCGGCTGTTGATCGGACTGGTTCGTATCTATCAATATGCTATCAGTCCTTTTCTCGGACGACGTTGCCGATATTTTCCGAGCTGTTCGGAATATACGGTGGAAGCAGTACAGAAATATGGCGCCATTCGCGGCGGCTGGCTGGGTGCAAAACGCATCTGCCGCTGTCACCCGTGGCATCCCGGCGGGTATGATCCCGTACCCTGACGAACAATTCTTTGTAGGCAGTTCATGGACACTCGACGCCTTATTCTGGTTCTGATCTTCACCTTCTCCAGCTTCATGCTGTGGGAAAACTGGCAGAAATACAATCAGCCGAAACCCGCCGTGGAAGCTGCGGTTGCAGGCCAATCCACCGGCTCTGTACCGACGCCGTCGCTCGGACTGCAGGGCAAGGCTGCTCCGGTAACGCCGACGGCAGCTGCGCCGGCATCGACCGCCGAAACCTTCACGGTCAGCACCGACCTGTTGAAGGCCACCATTTCCACCCAAGGCGGCGACCTGGTCGGTCTGGAGTTGCTGAAGTACCGGGAACAGGATCAGAAGGACAAGCATTTCGTCCTGTTCGACGCCAAACATCACTATATGGCCCAGGCTGGCCTGATCGGCGAAGGCCTGCCGACCCATCGCACCACCTTCAAGCGCGTTGCCGGCGCCAGCGAGCTGGCCGACGGCAGCGACGAATTGAAGGTGCGCCTTGAAGCCGAACAGAATGGCGTCAAGGTCGCCAAGATCCTGACCTTCAAGCGTGGTTCCTATCTGGTCGATGTTGCTTGGGAAATCGCCAACGGCAGCGACAAGGCCATCGCACCGCATGCTTACTTCCAGTTGCAGCGTGACGATGTCGCGCCGGCCGGCGAAAGCAAGATGGTGTCGACCTTCACCGGTCCTGCCGTCTATACCGAAACCGACAAGTATCAGAAGGTTGATTTCAGCGCCATTGCCGACAACAAGGCCAAGTTTGCCAAGACAGCCGATAATGGCTGGCTGGCCATGGTCCAGCACTATTTCGTTGCCGCCGTGGTACCGAAGGACAAGACCCAGCGCGAGTTTTACATGCGCAAGGTCGATGGCAGCAATATCTTCCAGGCCGGCGTGATCGTTCCGGTCGCTGAAATTGCGCCGGGCGCCAAGGGAGAAACCTCGGTCGGCCTCTACGCGGGCCCGCAGGAACAGTCTTCCCTCAAGCAAGTCGCCACCGGCCTCGATTTGGTGGTCGACTACGGCTGGCTGACCGTGGTTGCCGCCCCGATCTTCTGGGCGCTGGAAGCCATCCACAAGCTGGTCGGCAACTGGGGCTGGGCGATCGTGATCCTGACCATCATGATCAAGGCAGTCTTCTACCCGCTGTCGGCCGCTTCGTACAAGTCGATGGCCAAGATGAAGGTGCTGACGCCGCGCCTGATGCAGCTCAAGGAACGTTTCGGCGACGACAAGCAGCGCCTGAACCAGGAAATGATGAAGCTGTACCAGACCGAGAAGGTCAATCCGCTCGGCGGCTGTCTGCCCATCCTGGTCCAGATCCCGGTCTTCATCGCGCTCTACTGGGTGTTGCTCGGCGCCGTCGAAATGCGCGATGCGCCTTGGATCGGCTGGATCACCGACCTCGCTTCGGCCGACCCCTACTACATCCTGCCGGTCATCATGATGGTGTCGATGTTCGTGCAGACCAAGCTGAACCCGACCCCGCCGGACCCGATCCAGGCCAAGGTCATGATGATGATGCCGCTGATCTTCGGCGTGATGTTCTTCTGGTTCCCGGCCGGTCTGGTGCTCTACTGGGTGGTCAACAACGTGCTGTCCATCGCCCAGCAGTGGCAGATCACCCGCATGATCGACGCTGGCGGCAAGGCTGCCAACGATGCGAAAGCCTAAAGTGTGAACAAGGGCACCATCGCCGCCATCGCCACGGCCCCCGGCCGCGGCGGTGTCGGTGTCATCCGCATCTCGGGCAGCAATTTGCTGCCCTTTGCTTTTGCGCTGACCGGCAAGACGCCCCGGCCGCGCTACGCGACACTGGCCGATTTCAAGACTGCCGACGGCGGCACGATCGATACCGGTCTGCTGCTTTACTTCCCTAACCCCCACTCTTTTACCGGCGAGGATGTGCTCGAACTGCAAGGCCATGGTGGTCCGGTGGTCATGCAGATGCTACTCGCCCGTTGCCTTGATCTTGGCGCCCGTCTGGCCGAACCCGGCGAATTCAGCCGTCGCGCCTTCCTCAACGGCAAGATGGACCTTGCCCAGGCCGAAGCAGTCGCCGATCTGATCGATGCCGCAACGGCCAGCGCAGCCCGCTCTGCAGTGCGTTCGCTGCAGGGCGAGTTCTCGCGGGCCATTGGCGAGCTGAACGAGGAATTGATCAACCTGCGCATGCTGGTTGAAGCCACGCTCGATTTCCCCGAGGAAGACATCGACTTCCTCAAGGCAGCGGATGCCTTCGGCCGCCTCGAACGCCTGCAACTGAAGCTGGCCGAAATTTTCGACCGCGCCGGCCAGGGCAAGCTGCTGCAATCCGGCCTGCACGTCGTGCTCGCTGGCCAACCCAACGTCGGCAAGTCCTCACTGCTTAACCGCCTGGCTGGCGATGACTTGGCCATCGTCACGCCCATTGCCGGCACCACACGCGACGCCCTGCGCTCGACCATCCAGATCGAGGGCATTCCGCTGCATATCATCGATACCGCCGGCCTGCGCGAGACAGACGACGAAGTCGAGCGTATCGGCATAGAGCGCAGCTGGAAAGAAATCGAACGCTCCGACGTCGTTCTTCTCCTTGTCGATGCACGAACAGGTGTCAGCGACGCCGACCGGGAGATTCTTGACCGACTGCCGAAGGCCCTGCAACGGATCACGCTCTACAACAAGATCGATCTGGCCCAACGCGAGGCCGAGCGGCATGACGAACCCAACGGCGTGGCGATCTCGCTATCCGCCAAGGCCAATCGGGGCATCGATTTGCTGCGCCAGGAACTGTTGAGAATCGCCGGCTGGCACCAAGCCGAAGACGTATTCATTGCCCGCGAACGCCATCTGCGGGCCCTCGCTACGGCACAGGAACACGTTGCTGCGGCACGAAGCGTCGTCGAAGGCGTTCTTCCGGCGCTTGAACTGTTTGCCGAGGAACTCCGGCTGGCTCAGCACGCCCTTGGTGAAATCACCGGGGAATTCACTGCCGATGACCTGCTGGGGGTTATTTTCAGCCGTTTCTGCATCGGAAAATAAGCCTGCTTCCGGCTGTCGATAAGCCTGTGAACAAACTGTCCGCGCAATGTGGGTAAATCGGCGTTTTCGAAATTCCCGAAAACTATCCCGATTTTGTCCACAGGCAATCCAGAGGGTTTACAGAATCCGGTTTATTGATTCAACTAACTGATAATTAACCGAAAAACTATTTTATTCACAGAGTTGTCGCTGATATATTCTCAGTAGTAACTGTGTAAACAGTTTAAATATGTAAACCCACTGGAACGCCCGTCGGCTCATTGGACTGAGCTACGCTCGGCTTCAAGACGTTTTCGGTGAACGATGGCATTGGCCACCTCGTTGCTCAGCGTATTGGCATCCGGCAACTGGTTGGGACGATACACAATCAGCGGAATACCCAGGTTTTGCAATGCCCGCCGCTTTTCTTCCTGGGGCGAGTTTTCAGTACCGTCATCTGCTGGCCATGCAAGGTCGATGGCTGCCACGATTCTGAAATCGCTGTCACAGATAACGAAATCGACGCCTCTGCCAAGCATCGAACTCAATTTTCGGGCTTCCCTGCGTCCTCTCAACTGCGCCAGCTGAGCCACGCCAATCTGGGCAAATACCAGCATCCTGGGCATGGCTTCGCACAAGCGGAAATACAGAATCTGCTCGGCATCGTTGAGGAGACGGTACGGCTTTTGAGTGGGTGCATCGGCACTCCGTGTTTGCGGATCGAGCCCTAGCGTTGATGCAGGCCATCGGGAATTTCTGGGATGCGCGACGGGAGGCATCAAGGATGCCTCCGCTTTTCTATCAAGCGAATACCGGTCGCGGCCTCGCAACAGCACATAGACCAGAATGGCTGATGCGGCGATGATGGCAACGGTCAACAGATCCATTGGTACGAGATCGAGAATTCGGCAATCAGTATGATGGCATAAATATTCGTTCGGATTATGCAAATGTTTTTATCGAGGAAGCAGTTTTTCCCGGAAACGATGATCAGGAATGTTTGCCAAGACCGTGAAACGGACTATTGATGACAAAGCTTCATTGAGTCATTTCTAATAGAATTCAGCCACTTCGTCAGGGGAAGATTCATGCGCGTCACACTTGTCCATCCAGCTGGTTTCAATTTTGTACCGGGACAACCTGACTTTTCGGTACTGGCCAACCGAATGCCGCCCATCGGCATCATGCAGTTGGCTTCATGGCTGGAAAAATTTGGCCATGTCGTGCAACTGCACGACTGCCTCGGACCATACGCACCGCCGACAACGGCTGAAAATGCCGAAATCGTGCTAGCGACCGATCCCGAGATGGTCGGATTTTCGGCAACGACCTCGGGTTTCATGGATGCGTTCGAAATTGCCGCCTATATCCGCGAACGCCGGCCCGAGGTCAAAATCGTGTTCGGCAACGTCCATGTATCGTCGCTCGGCGCCCCGATTCTGGATAAGTTTCCGGAAATCGACTGTCTGGTCATGGGCGAAGGCGAAGGTGCCATGCTCGAATTGGCCGACGGCAAACCGATGGCTGAAATCGGGAACCTGATCTGGCGCAATGAAGCGGGACGGATCATCGTCAACCCACGACGCAATCGCATTGTCGATCTGGACGAACTGCCCTTCCCGGCCTACGAAAAGCTGGCCGGCTTTCCGCACGATTACCACCTGCCGCTCTTCGCCTACGAAAAGAAGCACGGCGCAACAATGATCACGTCGCGCGGTTGTCCCTACACCTGTTCGTTCTGCGATCGCACCGTGTTCGAGCGGCAGTACAAGACCAACTCGCCGCAATACATCTACGATCACATGAAGTATTTGCGGGACAAGTTCGGCGTCTGGCATATCAACATGTACGACGACCTGTTTACCGCCAAGAAACAGCGCGTTTTCGATCTATGTGAATTGTTGATCGCCAAGCCGCTCGGCATGCAATTCAACTGTGCCATCCGGGCCGGACATACCTCCGACGAAATGCTCGTCCAGTTGAAGAAAGCCGGTGCGCTGATGGTATCGATTGGCATCGAGTCGGCCGACCCGGGCATGATGGAGCGTCACAAGGCGGGGGTCACGCTGGATGCGGTGCGCGACACGGTGCGCCAGATACACGCTGCCGGCCTGCGCGCCAAGGGCTTGTTCATTTTCGGCATGCCCGGCGAGACGCCGGAAACCGTGCGCACGACCAGCGATTTCATTCTCTCGCTCGGCCTGGACGAAATGAACATGACCAAGTTCAGCCCCTTGCACGGTGCGCCGATCTGGGAGGAATGCGTCAATGACCCGACCGGCGATTTCATCGAGGACTGGCGCCTGATGAATTGCCTGAATTTCGTCTACAAGCCGGAAGGTTTCGAGACGCGCGAGGAAATGGATGCGCTGTACAACTGGCATGTCAAACGTTTCTACGACAGCAAGGGCTACCGTCGGCGCTTTGTCAAACGGCTATGGCAGCACCGCTGGAGTTTGTGGCACGTCCTCAAGCACCTGCCGGAAACCATTGCCGCGGCCCGCTATTTCAGCTCCAACAAGGAACAGCTGGAAAAAGCCAAACGCGAATTCAAGCTTCATCCACGCCAGCCGGTCGGACTCAAGCCGCAACTGTCGACGGATTTGCAGATCGACAACATCGTTTCGATGTCCGGCGTCAAAATGAAACGGCGCGACGCCGCCAAGCTGATCATTCCGGTCGTATATGAAGGCAGTTCGTGCGGCACGCCGTCGCCTGTGAGTGCAGCGGTATAATTGCCGGTCTTTCGTACAGGAATGGGGGCCGGTCATGGAGGAATTCGCAAAGCTCGGAAACGTTCGTCTGCTGGCTGTCGTCTGTTGCCTGGCATTTGCGCTGGGGGCCTGCAAAAGTAATGAAAGCAAACCGGAGGAAGGCAAGCCGGCCGCTGCTGCCTCCGAACCGGCAAAGAAGGAATCCGGGATCCGTAACGGCTATGCCTGTTGCAACCTCCACTACTCCGGCGACTGGATCAGCGATTCGAATCTGGCCCAACTGCCCTTCATCGCGGCCGGTACGCCGATCAGCGTCAAGAAGATCGATGGCTACCGCGCTTACGTGGAAATCGACGGCAAGCCGATGCGCCTGGGGCATGACTATGGCCGGGCCGAAGAAACGACCGAACAATGGGTCAGCAAGATCGTCGTTCTTGACGATCCCAAACCGAAGATCGCCAAGTTTTCGCCCGCCATCCGCAATGCGATCGCCAAGGGCCAGTTGTTGAAAGGAATGACCAAGGAACAGGTCATTATGTCGGTCGGTCACCCGCAGACGAACGAAAATCCGAAGCTGGACGGTCCGTACTGGCGTTACTGGTGGTCGAGTTTCGGTCCGTACTATGTCTATTGGGCCAAGGGATCGGTCAGCAAGATCGAAGGTCACTCCGAAACCGTGGGTTACATGACCTACAAGGGCAAATAAGAATTCTTCGCCGCCGCAGAGATCGATAAAAGGTTGCAATCATGGAACAGCAGGCACAGACGATTGAACGTCGGCAATGCGACGTGCTGGTCATCGGCGGCGGGCCGGCCGGCACGACAGTAGCGCCGTTGCTGGCCGAAAAGGGCCACCGGGTGGTGATCCTCGAAAAAGCGCATCATCCGCGCTTTCACATAGGGGAGTCCCTGCTGCCGGCCAACCTGCCGCTCTTTGAGCGCATGGGCATCGCCGAGGAGGTGAAGGCCATCGGGATGCACAAGCCGGGTGCCGAGTTCGTTTCGCCGAACCACGACCAGTCGTCGGTATTCTGGTTCGCCGAGGCATGGGACAAGTCGATGCCGCATGCCTACCAGGTCAAGCGCGACCAGTTCGATACCATCCTGATCCGCAACGCCGCGCGCAAGGGTGTCGAGGTGCACGAAGGCTGCAAGGCGAAGGCGGTGGATTTCCAGCCCGACAACACGGTCGTTGTTCGCGCCCTGCATGACGACGGGCGTGAAACCGAGTGGCATGCCCGTTTTCTGGTCGACGCCTCGGGCCGCGATACCTTCCTGGCCAACCGCTTCCAGATCAAGCACCGCAACCCCAAGCACAACAGTTCGGCCATCTACGGTCATTTCACCGGCGTGCGCCGCAATCCGGGGCAGGAAGCCGGCAACATTTCCATCTTCTGGTTCGATCACGGCTGGTTCTGGTTCATACCGATGCAGAACGACATCACTAGCATCGGCATGGTGACTTGGCCTTACTACATGAAGACCAAGGGCGAGCGCAGCCTCGAACAGTTTCTGCGCGACGGTTTTGCCCAATGCCCCAAACTGACCGAGCGGCTGGCCGAGGCCAGGCTGATCAACGAGGTCGAAGCGACCGGCAACTTTTCGTACGTGTCCGAGCGTAACCACGGCGACAACTACGTCATGCTCGGCGACGCTTATGCCTTCATCGATCCGGTATTCTCGTCCGGCGTCCTGTTGGCCATGAACAGCGGTGTCATCGCTGCCGAAGCGATCGATACCTGCCTGAAAACACCGGCCAAGGCAGCCTCTGCGCTGAGAAAATTCGATGCCTTGATGAAACACGGGCCGAAGGAATTCTCGTGGTTCATCTATCGCGTGACCAATCCCATCATGCGCGATTTTTTCATGGGGCCGCGCAACCTGTTCCGTACCAAGGAAGCCGTGCTGTCCATGCTGGCCGGGGATATCTTCGGCAAGACACCGATCTGGTCGTCGATCTGGGCATTCAAGATGCTTTACTACGTCGCCAACATCATGCAGCCCAAGCGGGCTTTCATGGGCTGGAAACGCCGGAAGTTCAATATCCGCAAGGTCGACGACAACGTCGTCTATAACGCTTAACAATGCTTCGATTTGTCTCCTCACCCTCTGCGGTTTCACGTGAAACCGACGGAGAATTGGGTGGTGCCGTGGTCGGCGAACCATCGAACGGTGTCCTGCCTGCCTGGCCGGTACAACGGGTTTTCGCGCCCCTGCTTGGCGCTACTTCGGCTGCCATCCATGAAACCTGGCTGACCGATCAGCCAGTGCGGGCCGGCCGGAGCGACGGGATCGGCTGGCATCGCGCCGATGGCGTGCTTTACGGGACAATCGAGCTGAACGAGGTCGATTTCCCGGATACGCCGGGCTGCTCGTCGTTGCAGGCCGCGAGTGCGGAGGCTTATCGCCGGATTTTCCGGCTGCTCGATGAGCAAGGCATGCCGCACCTGTGGCGGGTATGGAATTACCTGGGCAACATCAACCTGGAAACCGGCGGACTTGAACGCTATCGCCAGTTCAATATCGGCCGGCAGGATGCTTTTCTCGAATGCCATCGGGGGGCCACCGGTAACGTGCCGGCCGCCTGTGCCATCGGCCTGATTGGCGGATCGCTGAACATTGCCTTCATGGCCGGTGCGACGCCGGCTGTTCCGGTCGAAAACCCGCGCCAGGTCAGCGCCTATAACTACCCCGCCGACTATGGTCCGCGCAGCCCGACTTTCTCGCGCGCCGTGCTGGTCCATCCCGAAGGGCAGGAAATCCTGTTTGTTTCCGGTACGGCCAGCATCGTCGGACATCAGACGGTGCATCCCGGAGATGTCGTCGGACAGACGCGTGAGTCCATGGCCAATATTGGCGCGGTGGTTGGCGAGGCTGCCCGCCTGTGCCGCTCGCCGGCCTTTGTCCTCGCCGAACTGTCGTATCGGGTCTATATTCGTCACGCCCGGGACTTCCAGAAGGTTCGCGACACGCTGAAACCGCTGATCGGCGAAGCCGAAATCGTCTATCTGCAGGCCGATATTTGCAGGCACGACTTGTTGCTCGAAATCGAGGCCTTTGCCTCGCACGCGCTGGAGAACTGAAATGGCCAAGGGGTGTTTTACAGGTAAATGGGGCCGGGTGGTTGCGACCATGCTCGCCGTAACGGGAGCGGCACAGGCCGTCGAGGAAAAGCCGCTGTGGGAAGTGGGCGCCGGTGTCGCGGCATTCAGTTTTCCTTCCTACCGCGGTTCCGACCAGACCAACAACTTCCTGATGCCGGTGCCGCATTTCACCTACCACGGTGACTTCTTGAAGGCCGACCGGCACGGCATCCGCGGCAGTTTTTTCGATTCCGACCGTATCGACCTGACGGTTTCCGCTGCCCTGTCGCCACCTGCCAACAGCAATGACATCGCGGCGCGCAGCGGTATGCCCGACCTCAAGGCAAGCTTCGAGATCGGTCCGCAGATCGACCTCACCCTGTGGCGTTCCGAAAACCGCGCCCGCTTCGTCAAGCTGCTGCTGCCCCTGCGCACCGCTTTCACCGTCGAGGGTTCGCCCAAGGATATCGGCTGGGTCTTTCACCCCAAGTTGAACGTGGACGTCACCGACATTCCTGGCATGGCCGGCTGGAACCTCGGCCTGCTGGCCGGACCGCTGTTCGGCGACAAGCGCCAGCACGCCTACTATTATTCGGTGGCGCCGCAATATGCGACGGCTGCCCGTCCGGCCTACGAGGCCGGTTCCGGCTATGCCGGCATGCAGTATCTGGCTGCCCTGTCCAAGCGCTTTCCGAAATACTGGGTCGGCGCCTTTGTCCGCTACGACAACCTGAGCGGCGCAACCTTCGAAAACAGCCCGCTGGTGCGCCAGAAGGACTATGTAGCCGGCGGCCTCGCCATCACCTGGATTCTCGGAGAATCGTCGACCCGCGTTAAGGTCGATGACTGATCGCGGCCACTCCGGCAATCCGCTGTGGATTGCCTATGAAATCCTTGCCATGGTCGTCGGCCTGGGCGTGCTGGCGCTTATCTGCCTTGGCTGGCTGCCCTTCGCGCTGATCTTCAAGCCCCTGCTGCCGCAAGCATGGGGCCAGCCGATCGGGCGCGGCTTCATCTCCAACGGCTTTCGTTTCTACCTGCGCATCCTTGAAATTTTCTGTGCCTGTCGCTTCGACCTGCAGGAACTCGACAAACTGCGCGATTCCGGGCCGCTGATCGTGGCCGCCAACCACCCCTCGCTGCTTGACGCGGTGATGATCGTTTCCCGCCTGCCCAACGCCGTCTGCGTCATGAAGGCCTCGCTGATGGATAACCTGTTGTTCGGCGCCGCCGCCCGCCTGGCGCGCTACATCCGCAACGATGCGCCGCTCGAGATGATCCTCAATTCGCGGCAGGCCCTGCAGGATGGCGCCCGGCTGGTGATTTTTCCGGAAGGCACGCGCACCGGGAATTTTCCGCTCGATCCCTGCTCGCCGAGTACCGGTCTGGTTGCCAACCGTGCCAAGGTGCCGGTGCAGACGGTGCTCATCGAGTTCTCGACGCCTTACCTGGGCAAGGCCTGGCCGCTGTTTCGCCGGCCAACCCTGCCCCTGACCTGTCGCGTGCGTCTGGGCCGCCGTTTCGATCCGCCAACCAACGTACAAGCCTTCACGACCGAGATCGAAGCCTATTTCCGGAGCGAACTGGGCCAAACCACCGCAGCGCCCATTCCCGTATCCGCCTGAATCGCACCATGCCGTCCCGTTCATCGACCCATCTCGTCCTGATTCCCAGCTACAACCCCGGCCCCGGGGTGCTCGATACGGTGCGCGCCGCGCGAGCGCAATGGGCGCCGGTGTGGGTGGTGGTCGACGGCAGCACCGATGGCACGGCCGCGCAGCTCGAGGCGCTGGCGGCCGGCGACGACGACCTGACGGTCATCGTGTTGCCCGAAAACCGCGGCAAGGGTTCGGCGGTGCTCGAAGGCATCTCCCGGGCCGCGGCTCAGGGTTACACCCATGCGCTGACCATGGATTCGGACGGCCAGCACCCGGCCGACCTGATCCCCGCCTTCATGGCAGCTTCTCTGGCCGCACCGGAGAAGATGGTGCTCGGCAAGCCGGTTTTCGGCCCCGAGGCCCCGGCCCTGCGCGTCAATGGCCGCAAGGTCTCGAACGGCTGGGCCAACCTGGAAACCCTGTGGATGGGTATTGGCGACTCGCTGTACGGCTTCCGTGTGTATCCCATCGCTCCGTTGATCAAGATCATGCGGGCAAACCGCTTCATGCGCCGCTTCGATTTCGATCCCGAGGCCGTTGTGCGGCTCTGCTGGGCCGGGGTTCGCCCGATCAACATCGATGCGCCGGTACGCTACCTGAGCGCCGAGGAAGGCGGTGTGTCGCACTTCAAATACCTGCGCGACAACACCCTGCTGACCTGGATGCACACCCGCCTGTTCATCGGTTTCGTGCTCCGCCTGCCGAAGCTTCTCGTCCGTTACCTGATGAATTGAGCGACATGACCCAGCCTCCCGTTCGCAATGCGGCCCTGAAGGCCGATCCACACCGTGCCGGCAGCGGCGGCCCGCCATTGAACAGCGCATGAATACCACTGAAATCTTCCTGATCGCGATGACGATCATCTTCACCGTGCCCTACCTGATCTGGCGGCTCGGCAAGACCGACTATTACGCGCCGCTGGTCGTTGTCCAGATCATCACCGGCATCCTGCTCGGGCCGGGCATTCTCGGCAAGGCATTTCCCGACTATTACGCCTTCGTCTTCAACCCGGCCGTGATCCAGTCGCTGAACGGCATCGCCTGGTGGGCGGTGATGCTGTTCGTGATGATCGCCGGCGTTGAGCTCGATCTCAAGAAGGCCTGGGCGCATCGCCGGGAAAGTGGCATTACCGCCGGCCTGGCGCTGGGTGTGCCCTTGCTCTTCGGCTGCGCGGCGGCAGCGCTGATGATGGGCTTCGACGGCTGGATAGGGCCGAAGGCGCTGACCTGGCAATTCGTCGTCGGTGTCGGCATGGCCTGCGCGGTGACAGCGCTGCCCATCCTGATCCTGCTCATGGAAAAACTGGACATTCTGCGCGCCCCGATCGGCCAGCGCATCCTGCGCTACGCCAGCTTGGACGATATCGCCATCTGGGGTGTGCTGGCATTGATCCTGATGGACTGGGAACGTATCGGCCGCCAGGGCGCCTTTCTCGCTGGCTTCGTGATCGCGGCCTGGCTTTTCCACCAGCTGATGGTGCGTCTGGCCGAGCGCGATCGCTGGTTCGTCGCGCTGATCTGGCTGGCGGCCGTTTCCTTCGGCGCCGATTGGGCCGGCCTGCATTTCATGGTCGGTGCCTTCCTGGCCGGGGCGAGCATGGAGGCTGCATGGTTCGATCAGGAAAAAATGGACATGCTGCGCCACCATGTCCTGCTCGTCATCATGCCCGTCTTCTTCCTGTCCACCGGCCTGCGCACCAACTGGAATGTCGGCGGGGCCGCCGTCTTCATCGCCGCCGCTCTGCTCCTGTTCGCCTCGATTGCCGGCAAGCTCATCGGCGTGCGCCTTGCCGGCCGCATCCTGCACTGGGCGCCGGGCGAAGCCGGCATTATCGGCTGGCTGCTGCAGACCAAGGCGCTGATCATGATCATCTTCGCCAACATTCTGCTCGACAAGCAGATCATCACCAGCGAAACCTTCACCGCCCTGTTGCTGATGGCCGTCGCCAGCACCATGCTGACCGTGCCGAAGGTGGCGCCGCAGCTGGCCCGCATGCAGTCGTTGATCCAGCGTTCCGCCTGAGGAGACGAATATGGCCTATGTCGCGACCTACGCCGAACAGGCACCGCCGCGCGAGGAAATCGAGGCCCGCAGCGGTCTGGCGTTGCTCGAATTCGGCGCCAATTGGTGCGGCCACTGCCAGGGCGCGCAGCCGGCCATTGCCGCAGCCATGGTCGCTTACCCCGATCTGGCGCATATCAAGATCGAAGATGGCCCGGGCCGTCGACTCGGGCGCACGTATCGGGTCAAGTTGTGGCCGACACTGATCTTCCTGCGTGACGGTCAGGAGATCGAACGCCTGGTCCGGCCGGCCGCCGAGGCCGAAGTCGTGGCGGCCCTCAGGCGGCTGTCGGCCGGCTGACGATCAGGCCGGCTGGCGCCGTTGCTGCCAAGCGTCGAGTTCCGAGCGCTCGATCCAGGTTTCCAGTCGGTTGATGTTGCCCGGCAACTGCTTGCTTTCCCACTGTTCGGTTGCCCAGCGTTTGACGTTGGCGCGGAGGTCGCCATGTTCGATGGCGTGAGCCAGTTCGACCTCCAGGGCATGCGGATCGTCGGAAGCCGCGCACAACGCCAGCGCCGCTTCGTGCAGGTTCAGCATGGATTTCTCGCTCATGATCGTCTCCGTGGCGGTGGTGAACTGCCAATGTAGCAGATGCGCCGCCGACCTTGCCCCGGCCGAGCGGGAAACGCCGACGCCTCAATAATAGCGACGGGCGTTCTCGGCTTCCATCCGGCGCAAGGTGGCCTTGTCCTGGGCCAGGCGGCGTTCGGCATCGCTTTGGCGCTGTTGCTCTTCACGCAGCTTGCGCTGGTCCTCGCGCTGTTTTTCGTACTGCGCGGCCGCTTCCTGCCGCTGCAGGTCGCGGGATATCTGCCGGCCGTATTCCTGATCGCGTTCCCGCTCGTACCGGGCGCGCCGTTCTTCCTGCTCGCGCTGGCTTTCTTCCTGCCGGGCAGCATGGCGCTCCTGCGCCAGCCGCTCCCGTTCACGCTGCGCCTCGATTTCGGCAAGCCGCACCTCGGCGGCTGCCTTCTCCCGTTCAAGGGCTGCCTGTTGCGCCTGGTTGGATTGATATCGGGCGTAGCCGAATCCGCAGGCGCCAATGAGGGCGAGCAGGACCAGCAGCTTGGCATAGGAGCGTGGTTCGCCATCCTGACTCTGTTCGACCGTGGCGCGGGCGGCTAGCTTTTCGTCGTAGGCTGCCCGCCGTTCGGGGTTGGAGAGTGTCGAATAGGCTTCGCGGAGCGCGATCAGCTGATTCGTGGCGTCCTCGTTGTCGCTGCTGCTTTGTAATTCGGCGAATTTGGCGTGCAGGCGATGGTAGCTGACGGCAATGCTGTCCTGACTGGCGGTAGCGCTCACTTCGAGCAGATCGTAGAGGCTTTTCTGCATGTTCAATTCTCAACGGCTACGACGCGGGGTGTCGGCGGGGCTGGCCGGGCCGGGTACGATTTGCACGCCGCCTGGAATGGAACGGTCATAGCGGGCCTTCGATTCCAGCTCGTTCAACTGGGTGCTGTTGCGGATATGGGTGGATTCCGCCTGGCGCTGCTGGCTCCGGTCGACCTTGTCATGCTGCTGGTCAACACGGCTTGCATTGTGGGCGCATGGCGCATCGGAAATCACGGTCTTGCCGTTCTGCGTGCATTTATAGGTTTCGGCGACGGCACCACCCGAACAGGCGATCACCAACGCTGACCCCATGAGCCATTTTCCGGCATTCATTTTTATACGTTTCCCATCGAGTGACCGACGCATTCTAGGGGAGCGGGTAATGCCGTGTAAATATCCCGGACGTCAGATCATCCCGCCATTGATCGAAATGACTTGTCCGGAGATATAGGCGGCGCTATCCGAGGCGAGGAAGGCGACGAGGTCGGCGACTTCCTCCGGCTTGCCGGCCCGCTTCATCGGTACCAGCTGCTTGATCGCGTCGGCGTCGAAAGCGCCTTCGATCATGTCGGTGGCGATGATGCCCGGCGCCACGGCATTGACCGTGATGCCGCGACTGGCCAGTTCCAGTGCCAGCGATTTACTGGCGGCGTGTAGCGCGCCCTTGGCCGCCGAGTAATTGACCTGACCGCGATTGCCGGTGATGCCGGCAATCGACGAAACGGTGACGATGCGGCCCCAGCGGGTCCGGATCATCGGCATGGTCAGCGGCTGGGTCACGTTGTAGAAACCGTTCAGCGATACCGCGATCACCGAATCCCACTGTTCGCCCGACATGCCGGGGAAGACGGCATCGGCGTGAATGCCGGCGTTGTTGATCAGGATCTGGATGGGGCCAGCTTCAAGCAGTTTTTCCAGTGCAGCAGCCGTGGCGGCACGATCGGTAACGTCGAAGGCAACGGCCTCGGCGCTGCCGCCAGCCTCGCGGATGGTGGTGACGATGGCCTCGGCTTTTTCCAGGCTACGGTTGGCATGGACGATGACGTGATGGCCGTCGGCGGCCAGTCGTCGGCAGATGGCGGCACCGATGCCGCCGCTGCCGCCGGTCACGAGGGCACGTTTCATGGTTTTTCCTTGCTGATCGCACTCGCATCAAGGACCACGGCGGCGCGGCCTTCGAGCAGGCAGCGGCCGGCGTGGCTGACGGAAAACTGGTAGAGGATGTTGTTGGCGTCGCCGGACAGGCGCTCTGCGCGGACCAGCAATTCACCGGGCAGGTCGTCGAGACGGGCGACATGCAGGGTCACGCTGCGCACGCTGGTCAGGTAGCCCTGCCGGGGCTGGTCGTCGTTGCCGGCCAGCAGTGCGCCATGAATGGCCATGGCTTGCGCGGCGTATTCGATGCCGTTGGCGGCGCCGAGTCGGTGATTGGCGCGTAGCGGGTTGGCCGGTTCGGTATGGCTGCTGGCGGTGCAGGTGATGGCCTCGGTCGACCAGTCACCCACCGCATCCAGCAGGCACATGCTGCCCTGGTGCGGGATGTGGGCGGCGATCCAGGCGTGGTCTAGCACGGTTGGATGGCGACGCACAGTTGCATCGGAGGCAAGTAGTCGAGGCATACGGTACCGCCCTCGCCCAGCGCCAGCTTGCGCAACAAAGGCAAGGCACGCATGGCCGGAATGGCCGTACGCAGGGTTTCCAGTGCGCCATCTGTCAGCCTATCCGCCGGGGTCGTCTCCGGTGTCACCGTGATGCTGGCAAGCGAGCGCTCACTGCGTTCCGGTGTCAGTACCAATCCGATGCCGGCCACGTCGGGAACCGGGCGCTTGGCGAACAGCGGCTCCGGGTATTCACTGTCGTAGGCGATCAGCAGGGTCGTCTGGCGGTCGAGAACGACCTGGCCGAGTGCGTCGATCAGGCCGGCACCGAAGCTCGCGTCGTAGGCACAGATCACCTGGCAGGGCGCCATGGCGCCGGTGGCGATGCCCCAATAACCGGCCGCCGCGTTATGCACCGAGTTATGGAAGCGGGTCGGCGAAATCTGGCGGTCTTCCCCGGCCAATTGCTCGCACAGGGCGTGGCAGTTGTGACCGTCGGCGCCAGATGCGGAGAACACGGTCGCCAGTTGCGCGACATCGCTCCCGGCATGGGCGGCGGCTTCGAGGCCGACAGCCAGCGTCAACTTGACGACACGGCTGGCGCGACGGCGTTCGGCCGGCGGCAGGATGGCCGGCGCGGGCAACACCGACGGTGCGTTTTCGTAGGCCTGCTCGCCGCGCAGTACGGCGCGGGCGGTCGGCCAGTCCGGCAGGCCGGGGGCCAGGAAACCGATGCCTTCGATCCAGGCTGTCAGGGGTTTGGCGTTCATGCGGCGACTCCGAGGATCAGGCTGCAGTTGCTGCCGCCGAAGCCGAAGGAATTGGTCAGGGCGCGACGTACGCTGCCAGCCCTGCCCTGCTTCAGGTAATCGACCGAGATGGCCGGGTCGAGGTTTTGCGTACCGGGGCTGCCGGGCAGAAAGCCGTCCGTGATTGCCAGCGCGCAAACAATGGTCTCGACGGCACCGGCGGCACCCAGCGTATGGCCGGTGGCACCCTTGGTCGAGCTGCACGGGACCGTCGTGCCAAACAGTGCGGCGACCGCCTTGCCCTCGGCGGCATCGTTGGCCGGCGTCGAGGTACCGTGCAGGTTGATGTAGTCAATATCGGCGGTATTCAGGCCAGCCGAGCGCAGTGCAGCTTCCATCGCCAGCCTGGCGCCCAGCCCTTCCGGGTGCGGCGACGACATGTGATAGGCATCGCTCGATTCGCCGGTGCCGAGCAGCAGGATCGAACCCGCCGCCGGCGCATCCGTGCGTTCCAGCAGCGCGAAGGCGGCGCCCTCGCCGATCGAGATGCCGTTGCGCTCGGCGTCGTACGGGCGGCACGGCTGCGTGGAGGTCAGTTGCAGCGAGGCGAAACCGTACAGCGTGGTCAGGCACAGCGTATCGACGCCACCGACGATGGCCGCGTCGATGGTGCCCAGTTCAAGCTGGCGGGCGGCGGCGGCAAAGACCTTGGCACTCGACGAACAGGCGGTCGAAATGGCCATCGCCATGCCTTCCAGCCCGAAGTAGTCGCGGGTGAATTCAGCCAGCGAGAACGAATTGTGCGTCGTGCGGTAGTGAAAATCGTCGAGCAGCGCGCCGGTTTCCGCATCGCGCCGGCGGTAGGCCAGTTCCGTTTGCAGGATGCCGGCCGTGCTCGTGCCGAGGAAAACGCCGACCCGCGTCTTGCCGTAGCGGGCAATGGCTTCGCGCACACGGTCGGCGAAACCGTCGGTTTCCAGCCCCATCTGCGTCAGCCGGTTGTTGCGGCAATCGTAGGCGGCCAGCGCGGCAGGCAGTTTCTCGTCGTCGACGTGGGCGACTTCGCCGAGCCAGGTGTCCAGTTGCACCGTCTCGAACGCGCAGGGGGCGAGCCCGCTGTAGCCGGCACGCAAGGCCGAACGCGTGGCGTCCAGGCCACGCCCGAGACAGGTCGTGGCGGTGTAGGCAGAAAGTAGCAGCGGAGTCACGGTTTGCGGTCCGTATCGGCAAAAGCTGATTTTACCAGAGGCCCCCGAAAAGCCCCTGTTTGTCATCCGGATGACAATGCGTCGCGCAGGTTGCGACCTAGACTGCGGGTTCATAAAAATGATTCGAGGAGACAAAATGTTTGCAAACCTGAAGCAATGGCTGGTAGTGGCCGGCCTGTCGCTGCTCGCGCTGACCGCTCACGCCCAGAATGGTCCGATCCGCCTCGGCCAGTCCCTGCCTCTGAGTGGCCCGCTGGCCGAACTGGGCAGCGAGTACCGCGACGGCATGCTCGCCTACTTCAATGCCTTGAACGCCAAGGGCGGCATCAACGGCCGCCGTGTCGAACTGCTGACGCTCGACGACGGCTATGTGGTCGAACGCAGCGTGGAAAACGCGAAGAAGCTCATCGATCAGGAGGACGTACTGGCCTTCCTCGGCATGTTCGGTTCGGCCAATTATGGCGCCCTGCTGCCGCTGATCAACGAGCGGGCCATTCCTTCGCTGGCTCCCTACACCGGGTCCGACGAGCTGCGTGCCCAGAAATCGCCGACGACCTTCTGGCTGCGTGCCAGTTACGGCGATGAAACCGAAAAGATCATCGACCAGCTGACCACACTGGGCATCAACAAGATTGCCGTCTTCTACCAGGACGACGCCTTCGGCAAATCCGGACTGGCCGGGGTCGAAAAAGCCCTCGCCAAGCGCAACCTGAAAATGGTCGCCGTCGGCGCTTTCGACAAGACCAAGAACGACGTGCGCGATGCGGTGAAGAGCATCGGTGCCGCCGATCCGCAAGGTGTCGTCATGATCAGCACCTACAAGCCGACCGCCGCCTTCGTGCGTGAAATGCGCCAGGCCGGCAAGCAATCGCAGTTCTTCGCCCTCTCCGTTGTCGGCTACAAGGCGCTGCAGGCCGAAATGGGACAAACGGCGGCGGGCATCGCCATTGCCCAGGTCGTTCCCTA
Source organism: uncultured Azonexus sp. (assembly GCA_937983545.1). Lineage (GTDB taxonomy): Bacteria > Pseudomonadota > Gammaproteobacteria > Burkholderiales > Rhodocyclaceae > Azonexus. The sequence goes on along the minus strand of CALJZP010000080.1, from coordinate 19,857 downwards.
CCCGTGGAGCGGCGTCACCACCATCGTCCGTGAATTCCAGGCCTTGCCCCCTGAATTCGCCCCGAAGAGCGGCCCGACCTATACCGTCCTCGAAGGCTACATCGCCGCCAAGGTCATGACCGAAGGCCTGCGCCGGGCCGGCCCGCAACCGACTCGCGACAAACTCGTCAGCGCCCTGGCCAGCCTGCAGAAATACGATGCCGGCAATTTCGTCGTCGATTACAGCAAGAACCGCCTCGGCTCGAGCTTCGTCGAAGTCACCATCGTCGGCAGTTCCGGGCGGCTGATGCGCTGACAGCCCGGCAAGTCTGCCCGACAACGGACCCGCCGGAAATGACGTGCGGGTCCGTTGTTGCTCGTGTCATGCATCGGCAGTAAGCTGCCGAGCATGGTTCATAAGCCTAGCCGCCATTCTCCTGACGAAATCGCGCTGTTCCACGGCGCGCCCGTTGCCGCCACCGAGGCGGTCGCCGCGCTCCTGCGCTCGACCACAACCAAGCGCCTGAAACCGGGAAACCCAGGAACCCGGAGACTGCTTCAGCGTTACGGCGCAGACCTCCTCTGTGTTCGCTACCGTATCGACCGTAGTACCGGTAAACGCTTTACCACCGTAGAACTGCTCGTCGAAGAGCGCGCCGGCCCTCCGGCAGCCATGGTGTGGGTTCGGGTGGGCTACGGCGAAACGGAAGTGCGCCGGCAGATCAAGGAATCCGGCGGAGTATGGGATGCCGAACGCAAACTGTGGCGCGTCTCCGGCTACATCGCCCGCGCCCTGACGCTGCAAAGGCGCATCGTTAAAGATGTCCAATAATGGCAATCACGGCCTGTCCATTATTGGAAATAAATATCCATATTTGGTAACAAATGGATATATGAATGTGCCGTCTATTTCAAGTTAGGTTGCTTGAAGCATGTCGCTGAGTCACCGCCCAATTACCGAAAACGATCTTCAGATCATCTGTGGTTTTCCGCAAAATGCGTCTGAGTTGTTTTTCTTATTTCCAAAGGCAGATTTTCCGTTAGCCCCGTCACAGCTTCAGGAGGCAATTGCGCAGCGCTCCGACTCAACGGTAGTTGAACTTGACGGTGAAGTGGTCGCCTTTGCAAATTTCTACCGTAGTGAAACCGGTGGCGTCTGCTCAATCGGAAACGTCATCGTTTCCCCAGCGACCAGAGGGCTTGGAGTCGGTAGCTATCTCATCAAGCACATGGCGCACCTCGCTTTCTCAAAACATCTGGCATCAGAGGTAACAGTGTCCTGCTTCAATCAAAACATCGCAGGTTTGCTGCTTTACCCAAAACTTGGGTTTCAGCCATACGCCATCGAGGAACGGAAAAACAAGGAAGGAAACCCGGTTGCACTCATTCACATGCGGTTGCCACGAAATGCAACCTAACATCCCGGTCGAGGCGCGGCTTCGCCGCTGGGACGCTACGCCGGCAAGCCGGCTCCGCGCCCCTCACCTTGCACGTTGAGGCTGTAGAAAAACTAATTTCCGCACAAAATGCCCAAAATTCAGAATCCCCCGACTTGCACAATCGCTTCAGAATCGATGATCGCCGTCTCGGGAGAGATAAATCATTCCCGAAATTCGCCCCTAAATATTTCGGGCTTAGTTTTTCTACAGCTTCGTTAGACACTGCTACTCATGTCCGACCGCATTGAAGATTTCGTCGAATCAATGAAGATTCAGCCGGGCGACCGGATTCTGGAGATCGGCTGCGGGCACGGAGTAGCTGCAACGCTGATCTGCAGCAAGCTTGTCAGTGGCAGTTTCCTGGCAATAGATCGCTCGCAGAAGATGATCGATGCGGCGGTCAAGCGAAACGAGGCATTCGTGAAGGCTGGCCTCGCGAAATTCATAATGGCCGAGCTTGAGTTGGCCGATCTAGGTGACAGAAAGTTCGACAAAGTCCTTGCCATGCGTGTCCGCCTCTTCCATTCAGAGCCAAGGCAAGCCCAACAACTTGCAATGCGATGGCTGGCGCCGAATGGGAAATTATTCGTTCAATACGACGAGCCGCAAGGAAAGTGAGTCCGGCAGCCATCCAACGCCAGTTGCTCGACGGATTTCACTCGCACCGGCGGGCTATCGGCGCAGCAGGTTGTTTCTAGCAAAGCGCGGGGATTGGCGTCATCGGCCTTGTTCCGTTTCACGTAGGCCCGGATGTTGTTGGCTGCAGGCAGCAGTTTCACTTCAATTTCCCGCCCATTGAGGACGCGGCCCCAGTGGCGGGCAGAGTCGCTGGTCATCTCTCACGGCAATCTGAAATGCATTCTTTCCATTCCCATGAGTACCGGTATCGCGTGAACTATCGGCCTTGTGCGGTGTCCGATTATTCAGGAAAGGAAGGTGCTACATGCGAAAGTTAAAGCTCCAGGTGCAAATGTCCATTGACGGTTTTGTTGCCGGCCCCAAAGGCGAGATGGATTGGATGCTGTGGGACTGGGATGATGATCTAAAGAGGTATGTAGAAGAAATAACGGAGCCAGTTGACTGTATCGTCCTTGGCAGAAATCTAGCCCAGGGTTTCATTCCTTATTGGGCTGCGGTGGCCGCGAACCCGGATGCTCCGGAAGTTGCGGCAGGGAAAAAATATACGAATACGCACAAAGTCGTTTTTCCTAAAACGCTTGGCGAGTCAGAATGGGAAAATACAGTATTAGCAAAGGGCGATCTTGTTGACGAAATTTCCCGGCTCAAAGAACAACAAGGTAAAGACATCATCGTTTATGGCGGTGCTGCCTTTGTGTCATCCCTGATAAAACAAGGATTGATTGACGAATTTCATTTGTTCATCAATCCAATCGCGATCGGTAACGGGATGTCCATATTTAAAACGCTCGATAATTTCCAGAAGATGGTGCTTGAGTCGTCAACAGCCTTTTCATGCGGCATTGTTGTCAACAGGTACCGTAAAGCAACCTGATCAGGCAATTCCTGCGCGGCTCCAACCCGGTTCACATCAAGCTTGGCCGTGGTCAGGGCAATGCCGGGTTCGGTGATCAGGCCAACTACTATCCGGTTCTTGCCGTCCAAGCGATACGATGCCACGAACTTCGGGGCAACCAGATTGACGGTTTGTCCGTAGCGGATAAATCGCCTCGCCCTGCGCCGCGTGCCGCGTGCCGCGCGCCTGTGCAGGCCTTCGTGCCGCTCAGGCGAAGCGGCGTTTGCGTTACCGCTTCCAGCAACAGGCTACACGCTACCCTCGGCTTGATCAGTAGCGCTTTGCCAGATTGCTCAAGGTCATGCAAAGCGAATAACTTATTGGCGAAATCAATGCCAACCGCGACAATATCCATGGATTCCTCTTTTGGAATTCGCGTGTGCACACCCGTCTGAAACAGTCGCGCTCGCCGAACCTTGGGTTGGAGAAGGAGCCAGAGATGAAGAAGGTCACCCCGATTGTGGCAGCCCTGATGCTGGGTGCGGGCCTGTCAGCCCATGGTGCGGACACCCTGAAGGCTTTTCCCGCTGCTGAACAGGGAATGGCGCGCCATGTCCTGCAATTGCCCGGGCTGAGTGATGAATCCCTGTTCAAGCTTGAATTGATTGTCGGTAAGACAGTTCAGGTCGACAGGGAGAACCGGTACTTTTTCGTAGGCAAGCTTGAGGCGCAGACCATCGAGGGGTGGGGATATACCCGGTATACGCTCCGCGAATTGGGTCCGATGGCGGGAACGCTGATGGCGGGCGACCCCCATGCACCCAAGGTCGATAGTTTTGTGGCAGTCGGTGGAGAGCCTTACCTGATTCGCTACAACAGCCGTCTGCCTGTGGTGGTGTACGTTCCGGAGGGGGCTGAGGTGCGCTACCGGATATGGAGCACGGGGGCCGAGATGAATACGATGGAGAAGGATTGATGTGAGAAGGGGCTGCCGGGGAAATGCCGAGATGATGTGCGCCATCTGAGTGAAAGGAGAGCCGACACATGAATGTCAGTTTGTCGAAGAGGGGAGTCCTGCTGCTGGCCGGGTTTGCGCTGGCTTTCATGCGGACGATGGCTTCAGCCGATACACCTGCTCAGTTGCCCGATGCGTCGGCGAGCGATCCGGCAATGCTTGGCTGGATGGTCGGTTCACCGCCACCGGCTGAGCGTGTGATTCGTTTCGATGACGGCAGTTACTTTCGTTTTCCGCAGTGGCGCTGGAGTGTCTCGAACTTCCGTCAGCTCATGCCAACGGTCAATGTGTCGCGCGGGATAGGCAGCCCGTCACCCCTCAAACGGAAGTTGCGCGACGCGATCGACAGGGTGACGTTCATGCCGCTGGGTGGCACCCAACCGATGACCTGGGCGCAGTCGCTTCAGGAGAATTACACCGACGGGATCGTCATCCTCCATCGTGGCAACTTGGTCTACGAGCGTTATTTCGGGGTACTGAAGCCGGAAGGGCAGCACGGAGCAATGTCGGTGACCAAGACCTTCGTCGGTACGCTGGCTGCCCTGCTGGCCGAAGAGGGGAAGCTGGACCCGCAACGCAAGGTGGCGGATTACGTTCCGGAACTTGCCCAGTCCGCATTTGGCAGCGCAACGGTGCGCCAGTTGATGGACATGACCGCGGCCATTCGCTTCAGCGAAGACTACGCAAATCCTGCGGCGGAGGTCTGGGCGCATGCGGCGGCCGGCAATCCCTTGCCCAAGCCGGCCGATTACCAAGGGCCGCGCTCCTACTATGAGTTCCTGGCAACGGTGCGGCAGGAAGGTGAACATGGCGAGGCGTTCCATTATCGAACGGCGAATACCGATGCGCTGGGCTGGGTTCTGGCGCGGGTGACCGGCCGCAGCGTGGCGCAATTGTTGTCCGAACGGGTTTGGAGCAAGCTGGGCGCCGAACAGGATGCGTACATGTCGGTGGATTCGATCGGTACTCCCTTTGCCGGTGGCGGTCTCAATATGGGTTTGCGCGATCTTGCCCGTTTTGGCGAGATGGTGCGCAACAAGGGTCGCTACAACGGGCAACAGATTCTGCCGGAAAAAGTGGTGGCGGATATTCGCCGAGGAGGCAAGCGTGAGGATTTCGCCAAGGCGGGTTATACGCAGTTGCCAGGCTGGAGCTATCGAAACATGTGGTGGGTGACTCACAACGCGCACGGGGCGTTCATGGCGCGTGGCGTACATGGTCAGGCGCTGTATATCGATCCTGTCGCGGAGATGGTCATTGCACGGTTTGCGAGCCATCCGGCAGCAGGGAACGCGGCTATCGACCCGACTTCCTTGCCTGCCTATGAGGCCATCGCCCGCCACCTGATGGGCAAGAACCCTCTTTGATTTTTTGCTAACCAGACGGCCCCCCGGGGCTGCAACCGGAATCTGAAACATGAAACGAAAAGTGCTCCTGCTCGGCCTCCTCTCCCTGACTGTATCGCTGCCCGCATTGGCCGGACCGGATGCGGTGGCGCTGACCAGCTGCCTGAGCGACAACACCAGCGGCAAGGACCGCAAGGATCTGGCCAAGTGGGTTTTTGCCGCGATGTCGACACATCCGGAGATTCGCGAATTTGCCCAGGTAAGTGACAAGGTGCGGGAGCAGACCTCGAATACCACGGGGGTCCTGGTTACCCGCCTGATGAGCGAGAGTTGTGCGAAGCAGGCGAATGCGGCAATCCGTAACGAGGGTCAGGTGGCGATGCAGGCTGCCTTCCGTGCTCTGGGCGGACTGGCAATGCAGGAGTTGATGTCCAACCCGGACGTGACGGTGGCGTTCAGCGCCTTCGAAAAATATATGGATCGGCGGAAGATCGAGGCCGCCTTTCCGGCCAAGTGAGCGCCGCATAATCGGCGGCGTCGCTGTTCAGGAGACGCCGCGTCCCAGGCACGTCTTGTAGCGCCCTTCGACTCGTTTGGCGAACCATTCGGTGGTCAGCTTGCGGGTGATCTTGGGGCCTTTCAGGTCGATCTGCGGCATGGCCTGGCGGGGCATGGGCTTGCCCTGCTTGTCGGCGAGTTCGAAGACGCGGTTGAACAGCGGGCTGCGGCCAAAGGCGGCGCTTTTTTCCAGCAGCAGGTCGCGGCGGATTTGCGGGCGGCTCATGTCGAGCCTGTAGGCGATGCTCAGTGCGGCATCCTCGACGCTGCTGGCGACGTTGGCCGGCAGCCCGTTTTCGTAGCGCAGCAGGTCACCGTCCGGCGTCAGGGGCTTGCCGCTGAGCTTGCCCAGTGCGAGTTGGAAGGCGGCATTGCGGCTGCTGTAACGGCCGGCGTTGAAGTCGGCGAAGCGATAGACGACGGCGTCGTAGGGCACTTCGTAGTCGAGCAGGATGGCGCTGCCGAAATAGACGCCGCCGCGCCGCGTGAAGACCTCGTTGCGCAGTTTTCTGGCGATGGGGTACGGGTAACTGCGTTCCTTGACGTGCTGGGCGGCGAATTCGACGCTGACCTGCATCGGGCCGCCGGTGCGTACCGGGTTGTAGTCGGCGAACAACTGCCGGCCGAAGGGCAGTTCGCCGATCATGTCCTCGAACAGGTCGTTGAGCTGGGTTTCGGTCTTCAGCGCGTCGATGCGCTCGTTGTAGCTCTTGCCGGTCGGCGAGTTCTTGCTCAGCGCGGCGGTGACGAGCAGCGACGGTACGCCGTAGCGGCCGGCCCGCGTTTCCAGTTCCTTGCGCACGATGCCGGGCAGGCCGGGGACCACGGGGTCGGCCTGGAAACCGGATTCCTGTTCGATGATGGCCATGGCGGCGCAATAGGTCTGGGTCGCGTGCGGCACTTCCAGTGTCTTGAAGGCGGTGTGCAGGTCTTCAGCCCAGCCGGCCCTGTCCTTGACGGTGCCTGGCAGCAGGCGGGCGATGCGCTTCCTGACTTCGACATCACCCAGCGAGGTTGGCCAGGCGGTGGCCGTCTTGCCATCGGCGCGCCGGGCCATGTCGGGCGGCAGGGCCGGTCCCTCGCCCTCGCCTTCGTCGAAGGTCGAGCAGCCGGCCAGCAGCGCGGCGGTCAGCAAGGCAGGCAGGATGGCGCGGCGCATGGGTCGAGGTCAGGCCGGTACGCGGCAGACCAGCATGACGTTGGCGAAGGGTTTGCCTTCGTTCATCGGGTCGGTTTCAACGCTGAAACCCAGGCTTTGCAGCAGCGCGACCCACTCGGCCAGCGGCCGGCAATAGAGGCGTGGCAGGCGATGGCCGCGTACGAAGGTGACCGCGTGGTCGACCCAGTTGCACAGGTGATACGGCAGGCCGGCCGAGGCGTCGCCGACGCGGGTCAGGAACAGGCCGCCCGGCGGCAGTGCGGCGCGGATGCGCTTGAGTACGTCCTTCTGGTGGGCGTGGTCGAAATAATGCAGGGCGTCGAGGATGGTGATCACGTCGGCCTGGCCGAAATCGGCCTTGGTCATGTCGCCCTGTTCGATGCGGACGATCGGGTGATCGCGGCCGAAGGCATGGGCGGCGCGGTCGACATCCTTCTGCATCAGTTCGATGCCGTGCAGGCGCAAGGCCTTGGGCGCGGCGGGCCAGTCCTTGGGCCAGTTGCCGGCCTCATAGAGTTTGCGGGCGGCGAGCAGCCAGGCGAACAGGCTGCCCTGGCCGCAGCCGAGGTCGAGGTAGCGGCCTTCGGCCGGGAACAGGCCGCGCTTGAGGATTTCGCGGAAGATGCTGTCGGAGGACAGCTTGCCGCGCGCATAGTGGTAGGCGAAATGGCCGCCAGTCTGGAAGGGGCGGCTGGCTTCGTCGAGCAGTGTTCTCAGGAAACGCTTGGTCATGTGGTGGCGTCGTTCAGCGTGACGGGGTTGAGTTGTTTTTCGTGCAGCGTGGCGAGTAAACGCGGCAGGACGGCGAGGATAACGGGTTGGCCTTCCGCCGTGCGGGCGGCGTGACCATCGTGCATGAGCAGGATGTCGCCGGGCGCCAGGTCGCGGGTCAGGCGTTCGAGCACCGTATCCGGATCGCCGCAACGGGTGTCGTAGGGACGGCGCGTCCACGCGGCAAGCTTGATGCCGAGGCGGTGCAGCACCGGGTCGAGGAAGGGGTTGCGCAGGCCGGCGGTGGCGCGGAAGTAGCGTGGCGTCTGCCCGGTGATGTCGGCCAGTGTGGCCTGTCCGGCGGCGATGTCGGCCTGCATGCGGCGCGGCCCGAAAAAGGCGAAAGCCTTGGAATGGCTGTCGCCGTGGTTCTCGACCTGATGGCCACGGGCGACGATTTCCCGGCACAGCCCGGGGTTCTCGCGGGCGCGCCAGCCGATGCAGAAAAAGGTGGCCTTGGCGCCGGCGGCATCGAGCAGGTCGAGTACCTGGGGCGTGACCTCGGGGTCGGGGCCGTCGTCGATGGTGATGGCCACCTCACGGTGGGCGATGGCGGCCGGCGGCAGGCGGGTCAGGTTGGGACCGAGCAGCGTCGAACGCGGCAACAGGCCGGCGGTGGTGATCACCGCATGGTTGATGACCAGTGCACCAAGCGCCCACGGCCAGAGGGCCGGTGCCAGCAGGCAGCCGACCGCCGCACCGGCATGAATGGCGAGCGTGGCGTGGATGGCAGGGGTGGGTTTCCAGGGGGGCGGCATGGTCAGGCGGGAATGAGGCCGGAATCCAGAAAATGTTCCCACAAATTGCACCAGGCCGGCCAGTCGTGGTTGCCGGCAACGGCGCACCGGGCAGCGGGGGGAAAGCGTTCGGCGATGGCCCGCATGCCCGTTGCGAAGCGGTCTTCGCTGCCGTAGCCGACAAAAGCGGGCAATGCCGCCGGCGGCGCCTTCAGCCAGCGATAGACGCGGAATTCGGGGTCGTTGAGTTCTTCCGCAGTCGGCTGCCAGGCATCGAGACCGCCGCTGCGGGCGATGGCGTTGGTGGTCAGCCGGCTGCCCGGATAGGGGGCGATCAGGCATAGACCGTCGACGGCCCCGGGGTGGTCGGCGGTCAGGCCCAGAGCCAGCAGGCCGCCAAGCGAGATGCCGCCGAGCCAGACTTGCCGATGGGTCTGCCGCGCCGGGCGAAGAATCTGTTCGAGCACGGCCGGCAAGGCATCGCCGGCCGAGACGGCATCGAGGCCGAGATCGACGGCCGCCAGGTCAAGCCTCAAGCCCCGCCGTTCCACGGCCGGGAAGAATTGCGCGGCATAGTCGTCGGCCGTCATGTAGGCGCCCGGCAGCAGCACCAGCAAGGTGTCGGCGCCGCTAGCGCGGCCGACGGTGCGTAAAGGACCGCTCATGCCGTGGTTCCACGTGAAACGGTGGCGTTCATGCCCTGCCCTTCCTGCTGACAAAGCAGGCCGAGAGCAGCAGGGCAAGGATCGCACCCGGCCCCACGGTGACGCCGACGGCATGCAGCACCGGCACCTTGGACAGGGCGAGTGTGCCGAAGCCGATGGCGGTGGTCAGGTTGGCGACGGCCATCGACACCAGCGTCGCGTCGTCGAAATCCTCGAAGCGCCGGGTGGACTGGCTGGCATCGTCGAAGAACAGTGCGTAGTTGGAGCCGACGGCGACGATCAACAGCATGCCGATCAGGTGCAGCAGATGCAGTTGCTGGCCGATCAGGTGAAGGCCGGCGACGACGAGTACGACCGACAGCAGCAGTGGCAGCAGCAGCCGGGCCAGGCGTTGCGGCGAACGCAGCGTGACGGCGAGCAGGCCGACGATGGCGACGAAGCCGGCGAGCGACAGCAGCGTCGCTTCGTGCAGGTAGTCGTTGTACAGCGTGTCGAATTCATTCTTCATGTCGACGAACAGGGCGCCGGACCCGGCCAGCGCGGCGCGCACCGGTTCGATGGCGATATCGACCCCCTTGTCGCCGCCGGGCGGGCGCAGCGGCAACAGGACGCTCCAGCCGTTCGGGCGCTGCAGCAGCAGCGAATCGACGGCCAGCGCCAGGCCGGTTCCGTCCAGCGATTCGCGGCTGACCCGGCCCTGGCTGCGGGTGGCTTCCACATCGTCGATGAAACCGCCGAGTTTGCCGGCGGCCAGCGGCGAATCGGCCTGCGCGGCCAGCAGGCGCGCTTGCAGTTCGGCCGTCGGCGGCAGGCTGGCGCGCCGACTGGCCTGCATCGCCTCGCTGGGCAAGAAACGGGCCGGGCTGTCGTAACCGCCGATAATGCCGTCGACGATCAGCCGGTCGAGCTTCTGCCCTGCTCGCTCGGCGGCCTGCAGCGCCGATTCGCGGTCGGGTGCCGTGATCACCGCCATGTAGCGGGCGTCGGGAGCGGAGATGTCGGCGCGCAAAGCCTGGTCGATTTCGCCGTCGGCCGCGCTGACCGTGCTCAAGGCCGACAGGTTAGGGTGCCACAGGCGGTCGCGATTGACGGCGAGCAGGGTGGCGGCCGCCAGCGCCAGCAGCAGGATGGGCCAGCGCAGACCTTGCAGCAGCGCGATGCCGCTCTTGAGGCGGGGAGCGATGTGGCTCAGGTCGCGCATGCCCAGGTTGTCGCCGGCCAGGGGCGGCAGGATGAAGCGGGTGACCAGCGCGGCGACGACGACGCCGCTCAGCGAGTAGAGGCCGAGTTGGGCGAGGCCGGGGAAGCCGGAGAAAAGCAGCGCGCCGAAGCCGCAGGCGGAGGTCAGCACGCCGAGGCGGATGGTCGGCCAGAAGCGGGCGCGCCAGTGATTGACCCCGAGCCGGCCGGACTGCACGAAGTAATAGATGGAGTAATCGACGGCTTCGCCGATCAGCGCCGAGCCGAAGCCGACGGTGATGCCGAAGACGGTTCCGTAGGCGAGGCTGACCGCCACGACGCCAGCCAGCGCGCCGCTGACGACGGGCAGCAGGCCGAGGGTCATCAGGCGCAGCGAACGGTAGACGAAGAACAGCACGGCGACGATGGCGACGGTGCTGAGGGTGGACAGCAGGCTGACTTCACTTTTGATCGTCCCCCGCGATTTGACCGCAAACAGGCCGGGGCCGGAGAGTTGCAGGCTCAACCGGCCGCCCGGCGCGGCCTCGGCGAACTGGCTATGGATCAGGCCGATGGCGCGTTCCTGGCCATCGGTATCGGAGCCGAGGGCGGCGGTCTGGATCAGCAGCATGGCGCGCTCGCCGTCGCGCGAGGCCCATACGCCGTCACGGGCGTTGGGCTGGGCGCCGGCATTGAGGCCGGAAATCAGTTCGACCAGTTCGCCGGTCGGGTCGCGCGGCAGCAGCGGCTTGAGCATCATGCCGGCCGGCGAGGCGAGCAGGTCGATACTGTTGGCGATGGACTCGCGCAAGCCGTCGACGGTAAATCGTTCGGGGGCGACGGCCGGGCTGAGCAGGTAGCGGTGATTGAACAGGAAGTCGCGGTCGGCGTTCATGCTGCCGGTTTCGCCGTTCTGGATCGAGACGAATTCCGGCAGTTTTTCCAGGCGGGCGCGCAGCTTGCGGGAGGTCTCCGCTCGCTGGGCGGCATCGCCTCCCGCGATGGCGACCATGAGCAGGCGCGAAACGACCCCCTCCTTCAACTGGTCAACCAGCACCTGCTGCTCGGCGCTCGGTTTGGCCGGCAGGAAGAAGGACATGTCGGCCGAGAAACGGCTGTTCCAGACGATCACAGCCCCGGCCAGCATGGCCAGCAGCCAGATTGCCAGGGCGCGGCCGGCTTGACGGGTCATTTGGCGTCGATCGGGTCGATGTTGAGAACCGCGCGGTCGCCATCGGCCTGCAGGTATTCAATGACGCGCACCTGATTCTTGCTGCCGGTCACCGTGATGCGCTGGACCATGCTGGCAATTTTCTGGTCGCTGGGCAGGAGTGTAAGCACCCACTTGTCAGCATTGCCCGCCAGATGCAGGGCATAATTTTTTTCCAGCGCCGCCCGGTTGCCGGACAGCGTACCGCGGATGCTGTCGACGAAGGCCAGCGCCTCCGGCTGGTTGGCCAGGTTGATGCTCAGTTTCTGCTTTTCGCGCTCGATGGACAGGATGTCCTTGTCGAGCAGCAAGGTCTCGACTTTCGGGGTCAACGTCCGTTTTTCCAGACGGTCGGGCGCGGTGTAGGTCATTTCCCCGGTGGACACCACCGGTTTGTCGAGGATGGCGAGATATTTTTTCTCGACAAATTTGGCGCGTCCGCCCTTGTGCTTGGCCAGTTCGCCCATCAGCTGGCCGATATCGAAAGCGGCGCTGGCCGGAATGGCCAAGGCGAGCAGGAAAATGCAGCCGAATAGTCGTTTGATCATTTTTTCTGCCAGAAATCGAAGAAGTTGAACCAGTTGTACGGGGCCTGCCGGCAATAATGCGTCAGACGGTCGGCGTAGTGCTGCATGGCTGCGCGAATCGCTGCGTCGCGCTCCTCGCGCGGCGTATCCGAAAAATCGGCCAGCGGCTCGAAATGCAGCTGGTAGCGGTTGCCGCCGAGGTAGAGCCCGGTCATGAAGAAGACCGGCCGGCGCAGCATGGCTGCCATGCGCCAGGGTCCGAGCGGGAAGGGAGCCGGTTGGCCGAGGAAAAGGCAGTCGATCGTCGCGTCGTGGCTCAGGCTGCGGTCGGCCAGTATGCCTACCGCGTAGCCGGCGTCGAGCTTGTCGCGGGCCTGCAGCATCGAATCCATGCGGCCGAGCGGAATGATGTCCTGGCTGGCCGCCGGGTTGATGGCTTCCAGCGTGGTGTTGATCTTGCGGGCGTTTTCCTCGTACATCAGCATCGCCACCGGCAGCCCTTCCCTGCCCCGGCCGACGGCGCGCAGCACTTCGAAACTGCCCAGGTGGGCACCGATGAGCAGCGCGCCGGGATGGGTTCGGGCGGCTTCATTGACCGCTTCGGCGCCGATCACCTCGATGTCGAACAGGTCGAAACGGTCGTTGAGCAGGTAGATCCGGTCGTGGATGGTGCTCGCGAAACTGAAAACGTGGCGAAATCCGTCCGACCATTCAGCCCAGCGACCCAGCGCCCGGTGCAGGTAATTGCGGCTGAAGCGGCGGGCCTTGGGCGAGAACAGCACGAAATAGGCGGCGATGCCGAGCAGCACGAGGCGGCCGATGGCGCGGCCGAAGGTCAGCGATATCCATACCATCAGTTTGAGGATGGCGAGGTTGCTGCGTTCCTGCTGGCGCAGCCACGCGGCTTCGGCGGGCTTTTCCTGGCTCATGGCGCGGGGGGCGTCAGGCTGCCGGCGGCGACGTCACGATCGCCGGCTCGTACCGTAAAGGCAATCGCTCCGCTTGTTTTTTGATTCAGCAAGAAAGTGAGTGCTTCCTCCGGGCCGACCGGGCTGAAGAACTTGGCATTGCCGACCTGCCAGGCTAGACCCGGGCGCCCGAGCATTTCCTCGGCGAACAGGATGGCGCGGTCGAGCAGGACGACGCCGGGGACAATCGGGCGGCCGGGGAAATGCCCGGGAAAAGCCGGGTGGTCGACCGGCACGGTCCAGTGGAATTCAGCCTCGGCCATGCCCTACCCTTTCGGCGTACAGGGCCTGCAGGTCGTTGCGTGGCAGCTTGCCGGTGCTGTTGCGCGGCAGCTTGTCGACCAGCACCAGCGGGCGCGGCAGGAAAATGGCCTCGATCCGTTCGCGCAACGCGACGGTGATCTGCCGTGCCGTCAGTCCGGGGGCAACGACGAAGGCGGTCAGGCGGGTGATGCCGTCCGGCCCTTCCTCGTCGGGCAGGAAGAAGGCGCCGTCGACGACACCGGGAACCGCCCCGAGCTGGTGGTTCAGGTAGGCCAGCGAGGTGCGCTTGCCGGCAATGTTGATCAGGTCGGCATGGCGACCGTGGAGCAGAAAACGGTTGTCGGGCAGCAGTTCGATGACGTCGGACAAGGTGACACGTCCTTCGACGTGGCCGTCGCAGGCGACGGTGTCGTCACCCTCCTGTTCCAGTCGCACACCGGGCAGCAGGGTCCAGGTCGTGCCGTCGGTGGTGCGCCGGCTGGCCAGCTGGCCGGATTCCGTGGAGCCGTAGATTTCCAGCATCGGGGCGCCGGTACGGCTTTCGGCTTCGGCGGCCAGCGTCGTCGATAACGGTGCGGTCGCCGAAAGCAGGATGTCGATGGCCGGCAGCTCGATCCCCGAGGCCAGCAGTGCCGAGAGATGGAAGGGTGTGGTGACCAGCAGGCGGGGTTGCGGCACGGCCGCCAGCGCGGCGACGATGTCCTGCGGATAGAACGGCTTGCCGGCCCAGAAGGCGCAACCGCCGTGCAGGGCGAGCAGGAAGGTCGATTCGAAGCCGTAGCTGTGCTGGACCGGGACGGTACCGACCAGCACATGCGGCTTGATGTCGAGCCCCAGGGCGACGGCTTCGGCCCGGCCGTTCTGCGCCAGCTTGCCCCAGGTCTTGCGCTGCGCCTGCGGCAGGCCGGTCGAGCCGGAGGTGAACAGGATGGCGGCCAGGTGTTCGGCCGGAATGCACGGGATGTCGGATACCGTGTTCCGCTCGCCGGCGAGTTCGGGAAAATCGAAGCGCGGCAGGTCCTGCGTATCGGTCGATCCGTCGCACAGGGCGAGCAGCGCGGGATAGTCGTCCCGCAGGCGGCGGAAGGTTTCCGGCGATTGCGAGGACGGTTGCAGGCTGGTCATGCCGCACAGCAAGCCGGCGGCGAAACCGACGGCGAAGCGGTAGCGGTCGTGGCACAGGTTGAGCAGGTAGCCGGCAGCCGGCAATTGTTCGGCCAGTGCATGGACATCCGCCAGATAGTCGCCGACGCTGACCGGGCCATCCGAACGCCACGCGAAGACGGCTGCAAGGTCGTCATGGGCGAGCAGCGGCACAAGGTTCATGACGGATTGGCTGGCGGAGTCTGCTTGCCGTGCATGCGATAGGCCCGGGCGACCTGGGCGATGCTCGGCCTTTCCTCGGGCGGCAGCGCACACATTCGCCAGATGTGTTCGGCAACGAACATGCAGACGAGCAGCGGGAAGGACAGCAGGTTGGCGAAGACCGACCACGCCGATTGCGGGGCAAACAGCCAGAGCACGGCGGAAATCAGGGCGTTGGTCAGGAAGAACAGTGTCCAGGCGATGGTGGCTTGCCGGGTGTAGATCCGTTTTCGTTCGGAAATCTTGCCGTGATAAACCGCGCGGGCGAGTTGGGTGATCAGGGCCTCGCCGTCGCCGAACAGGCTGCGCCCGAACAGGGTGGCGAGCGCCAGATTGGTGCCGAGGTGCTGGATGAAAAAGACCAGCGGAACGTTCAGGCGCAGGGTCGGCCACAGCCAGATCAGGCTGCCGAGCAGCAACAGGTTGCCGCCGCCGGCCAGCAGCGGGTGGCGGGTACGCCAGAACAGCAGGCCGACCGCCGCGACAATCGGCGACACGCCGAGCAGCACTGACAGATCCGGAGAGCTGTCGCCGGCCGTACCGTAGTGGGCGAGTAGTGCCCAGGCGACGAGAAAGACGAGTACGGCCAGGCCGCGCAGCAGCTGGGCCGGGGTGATCGTCATTGGGTTCGCTGGCTGGCGATGTAGGTGGTCAGGGCGCGCAGCGACGAAAAGATGCGGATGTTGTCCTCGTTATCCGACTTGAGCTGGACGCCGTAACGTTTGGAAACGACGAGCGCGACTTCGAGGACGTCGATCGAGTCGAGGCCCAGACCGTCGCCGAACAAGGGGGCGTCGGCTTCGATTTCGCCGGGGGCGAGGTCGAGATTGAGGGCCGATACGATCAATTCGGCGACTTCCGGCAACAGGGCTTCGATGGCTGCTTGCGACATGACGGGATTTCCGGGATTTACGGGGCGACGGCGCGGAAGGCTAGGACCGCGTTGCTGCCGCCGAAGGCAAAGGAATTGGAGAGCGCGGCGCGCAGCGTCTGGCGGCGACCGGCGGTCACATGATCGACGCCGGTACAGGCCGGATCGAGATTGTTTTCGAGATTGGCCGTCGGCGGGACGATCTGCTCGCGCAGGGTGAGCACGGTGGCGATGGCCTCGATGGCGCCGGCGGCGCCGAGCAGATGGCCGTGCATCGATTTGGTGGCGCTGACCGCCAGCTGCCCGGCGCGGTCGCCGAAAATGGCTTTCAGGGCGCCGACTTCGACCGGGTCGCCTTCGGCCGTGGCGGTGCCGTGGGCATTGATGTAGTCGATGTCGTCGGGCATCAGTCCGGCGTCGGCCAGCGTCAGGTTGAGGGCGCGGACCTGGCCTTCGACTTCCGGGCGAACCAGGTGGCTGTGGTCGCAACTGGTGCCGTAGCCGACGATTTCGCCGTGGATACGGGCGCCGCGGGCGACGGCATGGTCCCAGTCCTCGAGCACCAGCGAGGCACCGCCCTCGCCCAGCACCAGGCCGCGACGGTCGGCCGCGAACGGCCGGCAGGCGAACGGCGAGCTGTCGGCATCGCCGGGGGCCATGACACGCAGGGCTTCCCAGGCGCGGGCGACGCCGTAGGCTTGCGGCACGTCGGAGCCGCCGGTGACCATGATGGTCGCTTCGCCCGATCGGACGCGGCGGAAGGCTTCGCCAATGGCGATGGCCGACGAGGCGCAGGCCACGGTATGGCTCTGGCTGATGCCGCCCAGCCCGAGCTGGATCGAGATGTGGGCATTGGCCGCATTGTTCATGCCGAGCACGACAGCGAGCGGCGACAGGCGCTCGCGGCCCTTCTGCCACAGTTCGCGATAGCCCTTCTCATAGGCCAGCGTACCGCCCAGCGCCGTACCCCAGGAAACGCCCCAGGTGTCACGCGGTTCGGCATCGTCTTCGCGCTTGCGCGGCAGGCCGGCATCGTCCCAGGCACTGAACGCGGCAGCCATGCCGAGCTGGGCGAAGCGATCCATCATCGAGGCCAGCGGCCGGCCGAGCGCGGCATCCGGGTCGAAAGCAGGGCAGCTGACAAAGGGAATGGACAGCGGGCGCGGCAGATCGTCGGTCAGCAGGTAGCGGATGGCCGATTCGCCGGTGCTCAGGCGGGCGAAGAAGTCAGCGAGGTCGCCGCCATAAGGACTGACCAGCCCGAGGCCAGTGATCGCTACCCGCCGCTTCGTCATGGCTCAGCTCTTCTGGCTGGCAATCAACCCGTCCATCAAGGCGACCATTTCGCCGACGGTCTGGGGAGTCTTCAGGTCGCTGGACAGCTTGATGTTGAAGCGATCCTCGAATTCGAACATCAGCTCGAGCATCATCAGCGAGTCGACGCCGAGGTCAGCCAACGGCGCTTCCGGCACGACGGTGTCGGGCGCGACGCCAAGGCGGTCTTTGAGAAATTCGCGAATCAGGCCAATGGAATCCATAGGTTCGCGATTTTAGCTGAAAGCCCATGTTTTCCAAAGACTTGCCCCGGAGTGTGGTGCTTTGCCCATGGGTCCGGCAGCGCGTCGGCCGATTTGCTACCATACCGCCGCACCTCCTCCTTTCCGACTGCCGCCGAGCCACCGATGCATCTGTTTCGCGAATTACCCTGGTATCGCCAGATTGCCGCCCGGATATATACCCTGTGGCCGCTCAAGGCATTGGGTACGGCGGCGTTCATGGTGATCTTCTTCTGGGCCTATTTCGCCATCCTGCGCAACCCGTTGAATCCGGTCACCGTGATGCCGCTGACCTGGCTGGACACGGCGATACCGGTCACCTCGCTGGCTTTTCCGTTCTACGCCTCGCTCTGGATCTATGCCTCACTGCCGGTCGCCTGCATGAAGGACATTCGCGCCATGCTGCTGTTCGGCTTGTGGATGGCGATGATGTGCCTGCTCTGCCTGGGCATCTTCTGGTGGTTGCCGAGCGGCGTGCCGCCGGCCGGCATTGACTGGTCGTTGTACCCGGAAATGGCGGTCATCAAGGATGTCGATACCGGCGGCAATGCCTGCCCATCGTTGCATGTCGCCTCGGCGGTATTCGCTGCGGTCTGGCTGGGGCGGGTATTCGCAAGTGTCGGCGCGCCGTCCGTCGTAGGCTGGTTGAGCTGGCTGCATTGCCTGGCCATCCTGTGGTCGACGATCGCGACGCGTCAGCATGTGGTGCTCGACGTAATCGCCGGGGCTGTCGTCGGCTTCGCTTTCGGCCTGTCCGGCTTGCGCCATGCGTTGCGCACGGCGCCGAAAAGAGAAATCTAGCCGGTTGCGCCGGTTTTTTGCAGCGATTTGATGAAGTGCTCGGCGTCCTGGAAGCCGACGACGCGAACCGTCTTGTTTTCCTGGCCCCTGGCGTCGAAAAAGATGATGCCGGGTGGGCCGAACAGGCCAAAGCGGGCCAGCAAGGCCTTGTCGTCATCCGAATTGGCGGTCACGTCGGCCTGCAGCAGGGTGTACCCCGCCAGTTTTGCCTGAACCGCCGGGTCGGAAAAGGTGAATTTCTCCATTTCCTTGCATGACACGCACCAGTCGGCATAGAAATCGAGCATCACCGGCTTGCCGGCGGCGGCGATTTTCGCTTCCAGGTCGGCCACCGAAACGACGCGCGTGAAAGGCAGGTGCCTGGTTTCGGCGGCGACCGCGTTGCCGCGCAGGCCGGCCAGCGGCTGCAAGGGATCGCGACTGCCGGACAGGGCGCCGATCAGCAGGGATGCACCGGTGAGCAGCATGACGATGCCTATGCCTTTCCAGAAACGTTGCCAACCCTTGGCATGCGGCGGCAGCGGGTCGAGGGCGTGCAGGTAGATGGCCGGCACGATGAGCAGCAGCGCCCAGGCGAGCATGCTGGCGACCGCCGGCACGACCGGGGAGACCAGCCAGACGGCAGTGGCCAGCAACAGCACGCCGAAAGCCTTCTTGACGCCTTCCATCCACGGTCCGGTCTTGGGCAGCAGGGAACCGCCGGCGACGCCGACGGCGATCAGCGGCGCACCCATGCCCAGCGCCATGACGAACAGCGCCGTGCCGCCGAGCACGGCATCGCCGGTCTGGCCGATGTAGAGCAAGGCCCCGGCGAGCGGCGCGGCGACACAGGGGCCGACGATCAGCGCCGACAGCGCGCCCATCAGGAAGACGCCGATGCCGCGCCCGCCCTGCAGGTGGCCCGATTCTTCCGACAGCTTGCTCTGCAGCGCGGTCGGCAGCTGTAGTTCGTAGAAGCCGAACATCGAGAAGGAGAGGACGACGAAGACCAGCGCGAAGCCGCCGAGTACCCAGGCATTCTGCAGGGCGCTGGAGATCAGCGTGCCGGTCAGTCCGGCGGCGACGCCGGCGGCGGCGTAGGTCACGGCCATGCCCAGCACGTAGGCCAGTGCCAGGGCAAAGCCGCGGGCGTGCGAAGCCTTGTGGCCCTGCCCGGCGATGATGCCGGAGAGGATGGGAATCATCGGGAAGACGCAGGGGGTCAGCGACAAGCCGAGGCCGGCGACGAAGAAGAAGGCGAGAATGGCCCAGAAGCCGGCGTTCTTCAGCGTGGCGGCGATCAGTCCGCTTTCGTCGCCCTCGCCGGCTTCGGTCGGCGCCGCTGCGCTCGGGGTGGTCGCCGGGTCGGGCAGAATAACGCTGAGCGGCTGGGTTTGTGGCGGGTAGCAGACGCCGGCATCGGCGCAGCCCTGGGCGGTGACCTTGAGATCGAGCGTCAGCGGTCCGGAGGCATTCCGCTCGACCGGCACGCGGATGGCGACCGACTTGTAATAGACCTCGACCTTGCCGAAGGTGTCGTCGTCCTTTTCCTTGCCCTTGGGGAAAGCCGGCTCACCGAGCGTTGCCGTGTCGCCGTCGACAGCGAAGCGGAACTTCTCGCGATAGAGGTAGTAGCCCTTGGCGATTTCGTAGCGGATTTCGAGGGTCTGTCCGTCGAGGGCGCGGACAGAAGGCTTGAAGGCCACGGCCGGATCGAGGAACTCGTCGGCATGGGCGAGCGGGACGAGCAGCGAAAACAGGAAAAGCAGAACGCGGATGGTCATTGGTGTGTCTCGGCGGCTACCCAGTTCAAATAGGCCGGCAGGCCGCGGGCGATCGGCAGGGCGACGATTTCCGGCACGTCGTAGGGATGCAGGGCCTTGATCCGGGCTTCAAGGGCCGGGTAATTGCGGGTGGTCGCCTTGATCAGCAGCGGTATCTCGGCGGCCGACTCGACATTGCCCTGCCAGCGATAGACGGATTGCACGCGCGGG
>CALJZP010000079.1 GCA_937983545.1 uncultured Azonexus sp. | reverse complement strand
TTGTTGGCGCTGACTTCGGGAATGGCCTGCTCGTCGGCTGCGACGGAGATACGCACCATCTGGGCAGCCGATCCGCCCAGATTGAGCTGGAACTGGCCGAGCGCCGCGGTGTAATTCTTCGGGCGGCCGCTGGAGCGCAGCAGGCGCAGCACGATGGCCGCCGCATCGCGCAGCGGGAGCATCGGCTTGGTCCAGGCATCCAGCGCGTCGCGCCGCATGTCGAGCGGACGATGCAGCCACCAGTGATAGGACGGCAGGTCGAATTCGCAGACCCCACCGGGAATCACGGCGCGGCTCTTGATGCTCATCAGCCAGTCGTTCTCGCGCAGGTACTGGCCGATCTTGCCGTGCATGGCAAGCAAGGCCGCCGAGGACTGCTCGATTTCGTAGAGTGCGCCGGACAGGGCTTCTTCGGAAATATCAGGGTTGTTGCGGAAGGCGAGCAGCGTCTGGCGCTGGCGCTCGAGTTCCTGGATCAGGTCCATCTTCAGGTCGGCGCGCCCGGCGACTTCGAGAATCTCGAACAGCGAAACCAGGGCCGCGTGGTGCTCCAGGGCTCCCTCTTCCTGCGTGAAGTACGCGGTTTTCTCGAACAAATCCTCGAGACGCAGCAAGGTGCGGATGCGCTCGTTGAACGGATATTCGTAGGTGATCACGCGGAGGATGGCCAGAAAAGAGGGAAATTTTGTTTATTCTGAGCCATTTGCACTCAAATCTCAACAGCCTGCTTTAACTTTTTCGGCGGAAAGTAAGAGATATTTTTGATGCAGCTCGGCCACTTGCCGGACAAGCTTGTCGTGCCCCTCGTCATTCAGCACCACGTCGTCCGCCACCGCAAGCCGTTGCGGACGCGTCGCCTGCGCCGCCATGATCGCCAGCACCTCCTCGCGTGCCATGCCATTGCGCGCCATGACGCGGTCCACCTGGAGGCTCTCGGGGCAATCGACAACGACGATCCGGTCGCAACGCTCGCGATAGCTCCCGGACTCGACGAGCAGGGGGACGGCCAGTACGGCATAGGGCGAATTGGCCGCCTGGCAACGTTCCGCCGACAGCGTTCGGATCAGCGGATGCAGAATCGCCTCGAGCCGCCCCCGCGCAGAAGGATCGGAGAAGACGCAACGCCGCATCGCCACGCGATCGAGCGCCCCGGTGCCGGTGGCGATATCCGCCCCGAATTCGGCGATCAAGGCCGGCATCGCGGCGCCATCGGGCGCCGTCAGTTCATGTGCAATGGCATCGGTATCGACCAGCTGCGCGCCGTGCGCAACGAACAGGTCGGCCACCGTAGTCTTGCCGCTGCCGATCCCGCCCGTCAGGCCGACGATGTAGCCGCTCACTTGCAGGCCAGCGCGTCGGTCTTCTGCACGGCATCGGCCACCGCCGCGATGACCGCCGCTTTCTGGGCAGCCGGCCCACGCACCTGCAGGGCGACGACGGTTTCCTTGCTCGGACGCGGCCCGAAAACCGCCGAGCGGACGCCCTTGGCCTTCAGCTCGGCCAGCCGGTCGGCAGCGCCCTTCTCGGCACTGAAGATGCCAAGCGAAATGGCGTGCCGGCTGGGGCCTTCCTGCACGACAAAAAAGTCGGAGACCCCCAGATCGCGCAATTCCCCGGCTTTCTTGTCGGCCTCGGCCTTGCCCGGCAGCGACGGAATATAGACCCACCAGCCATTGCCTTCGGCTGCCATTGTCTTGCGGCTCAGCTTGAATTCGGCAAAACGCTTGCCCATCATCACCGCCACCTTGTCGGCTTCGGCCGGGGTCAATTGTCGCCAGGCCACGCAGACAGGAGCCCCCGCCTTTTCCACAACGGCTTCCTTCGAGGCCTCCGTCTGGTTCTCGGGTTCTGGCGCGGCCTCCGGCTTGGCCGCCTCGCCCTCGGGAACGGGTGCCTGTGCCGGCTCCTGCTTCGGCTGGGCCGGCGCGGCAGGTGCTTCGCCACGGGAAACGATGCGCAGGCGCTCCGGCACGATCTGTTGTCCGACCCTGTCGGCATCCGGATTGTCCGGATGCCCCAGATAGCCGGCACTAAAAGCGTAGAAGAGCAGGTTGCCGAGAACGAGCAGGAAAACCAGAACCTTCACGGACTCAGCCCACCTTCGGCAAATGCTTCAACGATTCGGCGATGGCTTCCTGCGGGTATTCGTAGTCCTCCAGCTGGCCGGAGAAATACTTGTCGTAGGAAGCCATGTCGAAGTGGCCGTGGCCGGTCAGGCAGAAGAGGATTGTCTTCGCCTCGCCGGTCGCCTTGCAGCGCAGGGCTTCGTCGATGGCAGCGCGGATCGCGTGGCAGGATTCCGGGGCCGGGATGATGCCTTCGGCGCGGGCGAACTGGACGCCGGCCTCGAAGGTCGCCACCTGCGGCACGGCAACGGCTTCCAGCAGTTTTTCGTGGAAGAGCTGCGAGACCAGCGGCGAATCGCCGTGGTAGCGCAGGCCGCCGGCGTGGATGCCGGGCGGCATGAAGTCGTGGCCGAGGGTGTACATCTTCATGATCGGCGTATAGCCGGAAGCATCGCCGTAGTCGTAGGTGTAGGCGCCCTTGGTCAGGGTCGGGCAGGAGGTCGGCTCGACCGCGACGCAGCGCAGGTTGGCGGCGCGCTTGTCGCCGGCCGCCTTGTCGGCCAGGAAGGGGAAGGCGATGCCGCCGAAGCTGGAGCCGCCGCCGCAGGGGCCGAAGATCACGTCCGGGTAGAGGCCGATCTTGTCGAACTGCTTCTTGGCTTCCAGGCCGATCACCGTCTGGTGCAGCAGCACGTGGTTGAGCACGGAACCGAGGGTGTAGCAGGTATTCGGATCGGCTGCCGCTTCCTCGACGGCCTCCGAAATGGCCAGGCCGAGCGAGCCCTGGCAATCCGGGTCGGCGGCCAGCGCGGCGCGGCCGGCATTGGTCAGGTTGGTCGGCGAGGCGAACACCTCGGCGCCCCAGGTCTGCATCATCGAGCGGCGGAACGGCTTCTGGCCGTAGCTGACCTTGACCATGTAAACACGCACCGGCAGGCCGAACATCTGACCGGCGTAGGCAATCGACGAACCCCACTGGCCGGCGCCGGTCTCGGTGGTCAGCTTCTGGGTACCGGCCAGCTTGTTGTAGTAGGCCTGCGGCACGGCGGAGTTCGGCTTGTGCGAGCCGGCCGGCGAAACGCCTTCGTACTTGAAGAAAATCTTCGCCGGCGTGCCCAGCATCTGCTCCAGGCGCAGGGCGCGGCAGAGCGGTGCCGGACGCCATTGAGCGTAGATCTGGCGCACGTCCTCGGGAATCGGAATCCAGCGCTCGGCGCTCATTTCCTGCTCGAGGATCGGATCCGGGAAGATCGCCCCCATCGCTTCCGGCGGCACCGGGTTGCCGTCCGGCCCGAGCGGCGGAGCCGGCGGGTTGGTCATGTCGGCAACGACGTTGTACCAATGGGTGGGGATGTCGTCCTGATCAAGATTGATGCGAAGCGGCGTCATGCTGGTCTCTCTCCCTGCTGCTCGATATTTTTAGAAAAGCGCTAAATTACTCCAAAAGGGCGCCAATCCCAAGCCGACAGCATGTCCCCGGCCATGCTTCAGGGGCGAACTTGCCGGTTCAATTCAGCGCTTGCCGACGAGTACGGTTAAAGTATGGCCTGCCTATCGTTTCTCCCTCGCATGAAGTCCCTTCCTTTGCTTGAGCTCTCCCCCCATCCGGCCATCGCCAGCCCCCCGTTTGGCCCGGTGCGCTCATCGGCCCGGCTGGATGCCGACGGGGCGCTGCTTCTCGATTACCTCATCGCCGCTCCTCCCGGTGTCTTGCGGGTGCCGCCCCCGGCAGTCCCCGCCTTCACCGACGGGCTCTGGCAACACACCTGCTGCGAAGCGTTTGTCGCCGCAGCGGGCGGCAAGGCGTATCGCGAGTTCAACCTGTCGCCCTCCGGGGCCTGGGCAATCTACGACTTCAGCGACTACCGGCAACGAATCGACACACCGCCCCCCGCCATCGTCCCGCAGATAAGCTGCGAGGCGAGTGCCCTGGGACTGGCATTGCGAAGCAGGCTGCCCGCCGCCCTGCTGCCGCCGGCCGACACCTGGCAGGTCGGCCTGACGGTCGTCCTCGAATCCGTCGCCGGCGACAAATCCTGGTGGGCGCTCGCGCATACGGCCGACCGCCCCGATTTTCATCCGCTCGCCAGCTTCACGCTACCCCTGACCCGCCACGCCTCATGACCCAAGCCATCCAATTCGGCATCGACCGACTCATCGCCGACCCTGACCTGCGCCGCCCCCTTGCCGGCCGCCGTATCGCCCTGCTCGCCCATCCGGCCTCCGTCACCGCCGATCTGACGCATAGTCTGGATGCCCTGGCGGCCCTGCCCGACCTGAAGCTCAGCGCAGCCTTCGGCCCGCAGCACGGGATCAAGGGCGACAAGCAGGACAACATGGTCGAATCGCCCGATTTCATCGATCCGCAATTCGGTATTCCGATCTTCAGCCTGTACGGCGAGGTTCGCCGGCCGACCGCCGCAATGATGGACAGCTTCGACGTGCTGCTGGTCGACTTGCAGGATCTCGGTTGTCGCATCTACACCTTCATCACCACGCTGCGCTACGTGCTCGAGGCAGCGGCCGAGCATGGCAAGAGCGTCTGGGTGCTCGACCGTCCGAACCCGGCCGGCCGGCCGGTCGAGGGTCTCACCCTGCGCGCCGGTTGGGAGAGTTTCGTCGGGGCCGGGCCGATGCCGATGCGCCATGGCCTGACCATGGGCGAACTCGGCGACTGGTTCATCCGGGAACTGGGCCTGACTGTCGACTACCGCGTCATCACGATGCAGGGTTGGCAACCGGATGCCGCGCCCGGACACGGCTGGCCGCTCGGCACACGCACCTGGATCAACCCCAGCCCCAACGCCCCCAACCTGTGGATGGCACGCGCCTACGCCGGCACCGTACTGCTCGAGGGCACGACGCTGAGCGAAGGACGCGGCACGACGCGGCCATTGGAGATTTTCGGCGCACCGGACATAGACGCCCGTGCGGTCATCGCCGACATGCAGGCGCGTGCACCGCACTGGCTGGCCGGTTGCAAGCTGCGCGAAATCTGGTTCGAGCCGACCTTCCACAAGCACGCCGGCAAGCTCAACCATGGCGTGCAGATTCACTGCGAAGGCCCCTACTACGACCATGCCGCGTTCAAGCCCTGGCGCATCCAGGCGCTCGCCTTCAAGGCCATCCGCCACCTCTACCCGGACTATCCGCTGTGGCGCGATTTCGGCTACGAATACGAATTCGACCGTCTGGCCATCGACCTGATCAACGGCTCCCCGCTGCTGCGCCAATGGGTCGACGATACGGCGGCGGACACTCACGACCTGGAGCGCCTGGCCGCTGCCGACGAAGCCGACTGGTGCGCGGTACGCGAGGCTCATCTGCGCTATCGCCCGGATTTTGCATCGCAATAGTCACCAAAGCATCAATTGTTGCTAATATGACATATTGGAGTTAACTGTCATATCGACACGAGGCTGGCGTGGCCCATCGTTACCGCTTCCTTCGGGAAAACTGGACATCTTGCATCGTTGCGGCAATCCTCCTGTGCGTGAGCATGGGCTGCGCAGCAGGGGACGACGCCGCTGCGCAAGCGCCTGCCCGCTTTGGCGTACTGGCTTACCGGCCGATCGCTGAAACTGCGGCACGCTGGCAACCGCTGATCGATCACCTCAACAGCACGCAACCCAGCCGGCCGCTCGTCCTGGTTCCCTTGCATTACCCGGAACTTGCCGAGGCAGTGAAGAACAAGCGGGTCGACTTCGTCCTCACCCAGCCGGTTCACTATGCCCAGCTGGCTCACGAGCAGAACCTGCCGTCGCCGCTGGCCACCCTGGTCGAGCATGTCGGCGATACACACCTGGCCACTTTCGGCGGCGTCATCCTGAGCCGCAGTGACCGTCGCGACATCCAGCGCCTCGGCGATCTGCGCGGCAAGCGTATCGCAACCAGCAGCCGTGTCTCGCTCGGCAGCTACCTGGCGCAGGCCTACGAACTGCATCATGTCGGCATCGAACTGCCACGGGATGCTCAGGTCATCGAAACCGGCCAGCCCCAGGACAAGGCCATCGAGGAAGTGCTCGCCGGCCGGGTTGACGCTGCCTTTGTCCGCACGGGTGTTTTCGAGAACATGCAACGGGAAAACAAGCTCGATC
Source organism: uncultured Azonexus sp. (assembly GCA_937983545.1). GTDB lineage: Bacteria > Pseudomonadota > Gammaproteobacteria > Burkholderiales > Rhodocyclaceae > Azonexus. The sequence continues at coordinate 2,875 of CALJZP010000079.1, read as the reverse complement.
CGTCGCAACTCCGCATCATCAACAGACAGCCCGACGACCGCTACCCGCAAGCCTTGTCGACCCGGCTCTACCCGGAATGGCCGGTGGCCGCCATGCCATGGACCGACGACGATCTCGCCCGGCAAATTGCCGCCGCCCTCCTCTCGCTTCCGGCCAACAGCCACGGGGCGCAAGCCGCGCAAATCCACGGGTTCACCGTCCCCGGCGATTACCGGCCGGTGGACAGGCTGATGCAACATTTTCGCCTTCCCCCCTTCGACAGCCCGCCGCAATTCACCTGGGTCGATGTCACGCGGCAGTACGGGATCGGGATCGCCGTCGCGACCGTCACGGGCATGCTGGCCTTGCTGCTGATCGTCGTCAGCCTGCTCCGCAATGTCCGCAAGCTCAATGCCGAACGCGCCTGTACAGCCGCCGCCCTGGCCAAGATTCGAGGCATCGAGAACCGCTTCCGCACGATATTCGAAAATGTCGACGCCCTGGCCATTCAGGCCTATCTACCGGATGGCACCATCCACTACTGGAATCATGCCTCGGAACTCATTTACGGCTATACGGCGGAGGAGGCGGTGGGCCAGTCGTTGTTCGAACTGATCATACCGCCCGGCATGCGCAGCGATGCCAGGGAAGCGGTGCGCTGGATGTTCGAGAACAAGACCGGCATGCCTGCCGGCCGGTTGACCCTGATGCGCAAGGATGGCAGCCCGATCGATGTCTATTCCAGTCACACCATCGTCGACATGGCCGACACCGGACCGACGATGTATTGCCTGGACATCGACCTGAGCGAGCTGTCACGCACCGAGCAGGCCCTAATCCATAGCGAATCGAAGCAGCAGATGATCCTGCGCACGCTGGGCGAAGGGGTGTACGGCACCGACGTCGATGGCATATGCACCTTCGTCAATCCGGCCGGACTGGCCTTGCTCGGGTTCGAGGAAGACGAAGTGATCGGCCACGACACGCATGCGCTCTTCCATCACCACCATGCCGACGGAACGCCTTTTCCACGCGATACATGCTCGCTGCGGCAAACCATCCGTGACGGGCAGACTCGACGCAACGACGACTACTTCTGGTGCAAGGATGGCAGCGGCTTTCCCGCCCGGGTCACCGTCTCGGCCATTACCCGCAACGGTGCCATCATCGGGGCCGTCACGGCCTTCTCCGACATCCGCGAAAGCCAGCGCATCACCCGCGAACTGGAACTGCACCGCAACCATCTGGAAGAGCAGGTCCGGCAACGAACCGAGCAACTCGAGGTGGCACGCCTCGAGGCCGAAGCCGCCAGTCGTTCGAAGAGCGCCTTTCTGGCCAACATGAGTCACGAGATCCGTACCCCGCTCAATGCCGTGCTCGGCATGGTCCATCTGCTGCGCCGCGATGCGCCGACCCTCGAACAACTCGACCGTCTGGACAAGATCGATTCCGCCTCGCAACACCTGCTGGCAGTCATCAACGACATTCTCGATATCTCGAAAATCGAAGCCGGCAAACTGGTTCTCGATGAAACGACGGCCGACATCAGAAGCATTCTGTCGCGTGTGGTTTCCGTGCTCGGCGAACGCGCCCGGGAAAAGGGTCTGGCGTTGCAGATCGAGTCCGACGAGTTCAAGCATTCGCTGATTGGCGACCCGACCCGCATCTCGCAGTGCCTGATCAACTTTGTCGGCAATGCGATCAAATTTACCGAGCAAGGGCGGATCGTCATCCGCGCCCGGCGTGTCTCCGAGAGCGACGACAAGGTTGAAATCCGCTTCGAGGTCGAAGACACCGGCCCGGGCATTCCGGAAGAGTCCATCGCGCGCCTCTTCAGGAATTTCGAGCAGGCCGACAGTTCGACCAGCCGCAAATTCGGCGGCACCGGCCTCGGCCTGGCGATCACGCGCCGCCTGGCCGAACTGATGGGCGGCACGGTGGGCGTCAGCAGTCAGGTCGGCAAGGGCAGCCGCTTCTGGTTCACCGCCCGGCTGAAGCCCAATGACGAAGCCATGGAGTCGCTGCGCTCGACCATTGCCGGACTCACTCCGGAAGCCGTCCACTCCACCCTGGCCGGCCGGCATGTCCTGATTGTCGAGGATGAGTTCATCAATCAGGAGATCGCCCGCGAACTGCTCGCCGAACTGGGCGTCACCGCCGATACGGCAGGCAACGGCGTACAGGCCATCGAACTGATCCAGCGGCAACCCTACGATCTGGTGCTGATGGACATGCAGATGCCGGAAATGGACGGTCTGGAAGCCACCCGACGTATCCGGGCCATGCCGGAATTCATGCTGCTGCCCATCGTCGCCATGACGGCCAACGCCTTCGCCGAGGACCGTGAACGCTGCCTGGCTGCCGGCATGAACGACTTTCTGACCAAACCCGTTGAACCGGACGAATTGAAGTCGCTGCTGCTGCGCCAGCTGACCATCTGAACCGACACTCCGGCGCGTTCAACCGGCCTGCGCCAACACCCGCCGGGCGGCGACAACGCCGCGATACTGGGCCTCCTCGAACAGGGAAAACCCCGACAGGTCGGCATGCGCCAGAAAAATGCGCGGGTGGCGGAAATTCGCCAGCAAGGCGCGGCCGCCGCCGAACAGCGCCCCCGGCACCGGGCGGCGCATGGCGTGTGCGTTGCGAAAGACATCAAGACGCGTGGCCAGGCGGCGAATATCCGGATGCACCTGCTCAAGCTCGGCCAGTATTCCCTCAGCCCAGGCTTCGCGCGGCGTCTCCAGCAGCAGGCGGCGCCCTTCAGCCGGGGCCACGTCGCTGAGCGCCCGGTAATAGGTGAATACCGTTCCGCTCGGCTGGCGGCGCAGCAGCTGGTGGCTGGCCGTCACGTAACCCAGCCCCGGGCTGTCGTAGAACACGTTGTCCCAAGCCG
>CALJZP010000078.1 GCA_937983545.1 uncultured Azonexus sp. | reverse complement strand
CTGGGCTACTTTATGGCTCAGCATCCAGCGACCGAAAGGAGCGAGATTGAGCGCCATGTTAGGCATTGCTCATGTCATCCTTGAGCCGTCCTCTAAGGAATTTTCCGGAAGTTCCCTTTAGCTCCCTTCTATCAATTAGTTTGCCTTCGAACTGGAAGTCCTGATCAATGCGAACGATGAGCAATTGCTCGAAATTTCCTTGGCTCTTGACGAGTACACGGTCGCTGGTTTTCTCCGGCGAGATGGTCTTCACCTCAACCAGCTTTCCGTTAATTGAGCCGTCAGAACCAGCCTCGTGTGTCCCATGACGGCGAAGTCCGAATTTGATCTCAGCGTAGATTTCTCCGAGCTCTCCCCATATCTGTAAGTACCTGCCAGTGTTCTCGAAGTGACGTATAGCGCAATCAACCAGATCGTAGAAAATCTCGGTTTGCTCTAGGGTACTAAAGGGAAATCCATCTCTGCTCTTGAAGGGTGGGCGTAGCTCAACTGGGTGAGTCTTATCTTCCGATGCATCTTCAAGCTGAGAATCGACCCACTCTCTGTCTATGTATTCCCATTCCCAAGGCGCGGCGCCGGAGCCAGCAGCATCGGCAATTTCCTGTGCGCTGTAGCCGCGCTCTTTCATTTCGTAAAGAAAATCCCAGTCGCTCATGGCTTTATTTGCCTAACAGTTATTCAGGTGCAGAAATGTCATCGTTATTGCAAACAATACGGACACGATTGCATCACCTGTAAGTTGAAAATGACATTGAGATTATCTCGTCTGGGTCTCCTTATCAATCATACGGACAGAGCCAATGTCGGCTGTGGAGCGGTTTCCTGAAGGGCGGCTCCTAGCCGAATGCAGCCTTTTCGCCCCATCAATAATCAACGAAGTGACATCAGCTGAGCATCGATTCACGCATCGCCATTCGCCTTTTGTGTCTTCCTTGCCTCAAGCGCAGCCTCGCGCAACAGGCGCTGGAAAGAGGGGTATTCGAGATGGCTGGCGGCGTGGCGAATGTGGCTCTGCCGACGCTGGGCGCGGCTTTGGATGCATCGGTTGCCGAATCGCAATGGGTGTCTGGCTTACCTGCTCGGATGGATGCGTATTCTCCGCTGATGCAGGCAGTTTTCTCTGTGGCCTCGATTGCGGCGGCCTTGGCGCCGCTCCGCGATTGGGTGCCGGCGGCGCCAACCGGGTGGGCGATGGGATTGCTCGGGCAATGGCGGCTTTATGTCGCTTCGGATTCTGCCTGATGGTTGTGACGCTTTCGGTTACCTGTCGTGCGGCTTGTCAGGATTCGGCGCTTTCGAGAAGCGCTATGAATTCCGGAAGGTCGGGCAATGCGTCATGACAGCTACCTTGAAGCGGCGCGATATCCCACGATGCTCGGGATGCGACACAGAGGTGGGCGACAATTTCCAGCTTCTTGCTGTCTTCGAGCAGCCCGGCCGGAACCCAGTGGTACGGGAGGCCACGCAACGGATTGGGTACGGGCGAGCCGCAAATCGAGCAAAAGTCGGAACGGAACCCCGATTCCTTCTTCCAGCTCGAAATAGATTCGTGACCACGAATCCAGCGGAATTTTCCGCTCGGAACGATAGCGGCCGTGTTGGAGAGTGACCCGCCCTGCCTTCTGCAGAGTGAGCAGTGGCATTGGTAGAGCTTGGAGTGCGAGCCTTCGATGTCGAAAGCGATCTGTCCACACAGGCAGCGGCCACGCATGCGATCTCCTCTGGAAAAGCGGGGGTGATGGCGGTGCAAATCGGCGCGGCAAGCCGCCGGTGAAGCCTTGCCCCGGTGCCTCAGCGCGGGCCGCCGTAGTTGTCGGCCAAGCCGTCGTAATGGGCGTGAGCCTCGCTTTCCTGCAGGCCGGCGGCGCGCCATTCGAGCAGGGCGGGGTGGGCGAGTACGGTGTCGCGGTAGGCGGCGGCCTGGGGTGGCAGCGGAACGTTATAGATGTCGAAGCGGCACACCACGGGTGCAAACATTGCATCCGCTGCCGTGAAGTCGCCGAACAGCCAGGGGCCGTCGCCTTGTGCGACGTGGCTGCGGGCGTCTTCCCAGATTTCCACGATGCGCTCGATGTCGCGCTGGACGTCGGGTTCGGCCGGCTTGCCGCGCAGGCGCAGCTTGAGGTTCATCGGCATGGCAGTGCGCAGCGCGGTGAAGCCGGAATGCATTTCGGCACAGATGCTGCGGGCACGTGCCCGGGCGCGGGCATCGGTCGGCCAGATCGCCTGCTGGCGTTCGGCCAGGGTTTCGATGATGGCGAGGCTATCCCAGACCTGGAAGCCATCCGCTTCATGCAGGCAGGGGACGCGGGCGTTGCCGGCTATCGGCTTGAGCGTCGGGTTGAACGGGCGCCCGGCCACCGAGACCATGTGTTCGCGGAACGGGATGCCGAAATGTTTCATGACCAGCCACGGGCGAAGCGACCACGACGAATAGTTCTTGTTGCCAATATAGAGGTCGAGCATGTCAGATGCCTTTCTGCGTGCGGGAGGGAGCAGGGCGCAGCGACAGGCGGCTCAGCGAGCCGCGCCGAAGCCAGCGGGAATGGGAGTTGGCGTAACAGATCAGGGGGCGGACGAGCAGCGTGCCGTGGCCTTCGAGTACGATGCGGCCACGGGTGCAGGCTGTTGATTCGCCAGGGTGCAGATGGTGATCCTCGCCGCTGTTGGCAGTAATCCAGAACTCGCCGTTTTCACAGACCAGTTCGAGCGTTTCGTCACCATCGATGCGCAGGACTTCACCGGGGTGCAGCATGAGTCTGGCATAGGTTTGCATGTCGTTTGCTCCGTCTCGATGGGGCTAATGTACGGCATGCAGGAACGATTAAAAAGCGATTTGTTTTTCCGTTTTACGTTAGTATTTCTAACATGAAAAGCCTGCCACCCTTGCCTGCTTTGCGTGCGTTCGAGGCGGTGGCACGACTGGGTAGCGTCGTGCGTGCCGCCGATGAATTGCATGTTACCCACGGTGCGATCAGTCAGCAGTTGCGGGCGCTGGAGACACATCTCGGCATCGCCCTGCTCAGCCGTCAGGGGCGCCGCCTGAAGGTGACGGAGGATGGGCGGGTCTATGCCCTCCGGTTGCGCATGGCCCTGGCCGATATCGCGGATGCGACCGACGCCATGCTTTCCTTGCCGCGTCCCGACGAACTGGTGGTTGCCGTGCTGCCGTCGTTCGGCGCGCACTGGCTGGTGCGTCGCCTGCCGAAGTTCCGTGCCGCCCACCCGGGTCTCAAGCTGACGCTGCGGGCCGGTCTGGAGCTGGTGGATTTCGATGTCGACCGGGTCGATGTTGCCATCCGCATGGGGCCGGGCGGCTTGGAAGGGGTTTCACAGAAAGAGCTGTTTCGCGACGAATTGATCGCGGTCGCATCACCTCATTTCAACGGCGGCCGGTTGCCAAGGACACCGGCTGAAATCCTCACCGCGCCGCTCGTGCGAACGGTGGAGAGCTGGGCACCTTGGCTGGCGGCGGTCGGCCAGTCCAACGCCGTGCTGTCCGGGCCGGTCTTCAACGACTCGTCGCTGATCATCGAGGCGCTGCGCCAATGCCAGGGCGTGACGCTGACCCGGCGCTCACTGGCCCACGACCTGATCCGCAGCGGCGAATTGGTCCAGTTGTCCGATGTGGCAACTCGCTATGCCAATCCGTACTGGTTGGTCTGGCCGTTGCGCAGCAACGGAACGGCCAAATTGCAGGCTTTTGCCGATTGGCTGGCGACGGAGGTTGCGGCCTATCTGCAGGCCGTCGAGGACACGGCCGGCTCGCCCGTCGCAAGCTGACGCTGCCCTTGCCTCTGGGGGCGGCCGAGTCGGCCGAGCGCAAGATGTGCCGACGACCGGACGGTTCTGGCTTCGGTGCTCAGCGCAGATTGGCGGCTACCCATTGGCGCAGGCGCGCCTCGGGTACGACGCCGGAGACGGCTTCCAGGCGGTGCCCGGCGTCGTAGAAATGCGTGCGCGGCAGTTCGCCATACCAGCGGCGGTCAATATCCATGCGCAGCCGCTCCGGAATCGGGTCGGCAAACACCCACTGCGGCGCCTTGGTCAGGCCGTATTGCGTGGCGAGGCGCCGGGTTTCCGGCCCGTCTTCGGGGGTGTCCGCCGCCACCAGCACGATATTCAGGTCGGGGTGGCGCCGCTTCAATGCGCCCAGGGTTTTCAGTTCGGCCGGGCAGTGCGTGCAGCCGACGGACCAGAACGTGACGATCAGCGGCTTGCCGGCATACTGCGCCTGGATTTCCTTCAGGCTGCCGACGACGAACGGGCGTGGTCCTTCCACGGCCTGTGCGGCCCAGGCAAGGCCGCCGAGGAGCAGGCAGGCCAGACGGTGCGCGATACGTCCCATCATGGCACCTAGCGCAGGTCGATGATGCGCACACCGGCCGCCGTTCCCCAGGCGACCAGCGGTTGAGCCGCGCCTTGTACGAAGAGCGGCAGGTCGGTCGCGCCCTCCGCTTCGGCCACGGTTGACGGCGCCGACCAGGTTTCGCCGCGGTCGGACGACTGCATGCGGCGCAGGCGATAGCGCTGGCCGTCGAATTCGCGCCACACCACCGCGACCTGTTTGCCGTCGGCAAATACCGTCGGATGGCCGGCCTGGGCATCGAGGTCGCCGAACGCCCGGGGGGCGCTGAATTGCGCGCCCTCTGCGTAGCGGTAGAAGAGGCCGGGTTTCCCGGCGCTGCCGGTGAACCAGACGTAATGGCGGCGCCCGCCGGCATCGATGGCCAGGTCGCCACCGTGGTGCGGACAGGCGCTGATTTCCCAGCCGTCTTCGCTGGCCCGCAGGACAGGCGCGCCGGGCTTCAGGGGGGCTGTCGCAAAATCGCGCACACCGCCGGCAAACAAATGGCGCCACTGCGCCACGGCGCCGCCGTCCGGCCCGATGGCGAGGCCGATACGGCAACATTCGCAGCTGTTGTCGGCCAGCTTGACGTTGGCCGTCCAGGTCTTGCCGAAATCGCTCGAAGTGGCGTAATACACGCTTGAGCCAGAATATTTCACACCCTTGCGGGCCGCGGCGCTGCGCTCGCGCCCATCGAGCCAGGCCAACGCCAGGTTGCCCTGGCGATCCATCTTCATGGCGTTGAAGCCATGGCCGATTTCCTCGCGGTTTTCGTTGACGATCACGGGCGGCGCGAAGCTGATCCCGCCGTCTTCGGAGCGGGCCATGCGGACGTGACCGCTATACAGCTTCGGCAAGGCCTGCGACCAGGAAACGACGACGACCTGGCCATGCACGGCGATTTGCGGCCGGTTCTGGCCATCCGCCAGAATGGCTTCCGGCTGCGCATTCACCTTGCCGATATCGGCGAAGGTCTTGCCGCCGTCCGTCGAACGGGACAGCCAGAGGTTCCCCTGGCGCATGTCGACCGACCACAGGCGCCCCTGTTCATCCGCCGCAACGGAAACAGCGCTGCCCTTGGCGGCCGCCAGGCGTTCCTGCCAGTTGCGGGCCATGGGCGTGGCGGCCGGGTGTTCATGCGCGATGGCGGGCAGCGCGCCGAGCAGCAGCCCGCAGGCCAGCGCCAGGCCCGGCAGGCGAAAGTGCAGTCTTACCATTTACCCTGAATCCCCACGGTGAAGATGCGCGGCAGGCCGGCCGTGTAGCTGGCGATTGAGCTTTCCACACCGGCCGTCTCGGCATAATGTTTGTCGAGCAGGTTGTTGATGCCGCCCCAGATTTCGAACTGGCGGGTCACCGGATAGTTGGCCCGCAGGTGGAACAAATCGTGACCGGCGTATTTGAGCGTATTTGCCGGATCCTGCCAATAGCTGCCCAGTTTCACCCATTCCAGCTGGACACGGCCGCCATTCAGGCTGGCCGGGTGGTAGGTGAGGCGCGTGTTGGCCATCACCTTCGGCGCGGCATCCATCTCCTTGCCGCTGTAATCGGTGGTGCCGTTGATGACCCATTTCTCAAAACGATGCTGGGCGCGCGAGAAGCTGACGTCGGCGCGCCAGGCTTCGGCGAGCTGGGCGCCCAGGCCCAGCTCGATGCCGCGGTGCTCGGTCTGGCCGGCGTTGACGACACGACGCTGGTTGGTCGCCGGGTCGGTGTAGCTGACGATGTCGTCCTTCTTGGTCATGTAGTAGGTGGCCAGTTCATAGTTGAAGCGGCCCTGCTTGCCGCGCAGGCCGATTTCGTAGCTGTCGACAACCACCGGTTTCAGTTGCAGCAAGGATTCGGCGGCGGCCTGGGCCTTGAGCGCCGAGCTTTCGCGGCTGCCGCGGAAGACCTGGCTTTCGGAGGGGGTGCGGAAGGAGTTGCTGTACGACGCGTAGGCGTTCAGGTTCTTGTCGAAGGCGTAGTTGATCGCCAGCTTCGGACTGAGGTGCGAGTAGCCGATCTTCGTGCTCGCCGCGTGCCCGTAATAGCCGGAGCCACCAACCCCTTGCGAGGCCGAGGCAGCGCCGCCGTTGAAGGTGTTGGTGTAGTCGTACTGCATGTCGTCGTAACGCAGGCCGGCGGTGACGCGGAGCTTCTCTATCGGGCTGATTTCGCCGTGCAGGTAGGGCGAAATGCTGCGATAGACCACATCGTACTTGTAGATCTTGACCGGCGCCGTGCTGCTGAGCGCGTAGGTCTTGCCGCCGAGGGCGTTGATGGTCTGGTTGAGGCGAATCGAGTCCTCGTCGCGCGAGCCGGGGCTGAGGTCGTAGTCCAGGCCGACGATGAGGCGGGCCTGGAGCGGCGCGAAGTCGCGGCGATACTTGCTCAGGAAGCCAAACGACTGGCTTTCCGAAAGATAGCGGCTGGGATCGTAACTGACCGACCAGTTGGGGATGATCTCCATCCGGTTATCCCGGATGTACGGGGTGATCGACAGCAGCGAGTTTTCGCCTTCCTTTTCGTAGGTCGTGGACAGCCGGAAGGCGTCGACCTTGCGATACGAGAACGGAACGTTGTTGCTGCGCGGTGCTTCGTTGTATTCCCGCGTCGTCAGGTTGCCGACGTGTTGCTGGTTGATCGATGAGACCGCAAGGATGGTCTTGAGAACGGCATCGTCGCCCAAGGCCCGGTCCCAGCGGAAATTGCCGGATTGACGTTCGTAGCCGGCGTTGTTCTGCCAGCCGTCGTTGCGGGTCAGGTTCAGGCTGGCGCGCCAGGCGTTGTCGCCGACCGCATCGCCGCCGCTGATCAGCGAGCGCTTCCAGCCATAGGAGCCGATTTCCGCGCTGGCTTCGAACTCGGCCTGGCGTGGCGGCGTGCGGGTGAGCACGTTGATCGAGCCGCCGATGGCGTCGGAACCGTACAAGGCCGTGCCGGGCCCCTTCGAAACCTCGATGCCGCCGGACTGGGGAACGTTGATCTCATACAGCGCATTGTGGTTGAAGAAGCCGGTGGGGCGGGTCGGTATGCCGTCTTCCAGGTAGAGGTACATCGCGGCCGTGCTCAGCGGCTGGCGGATGGCCGTCGAATGCCCCTCGCCGGACAAGTTGCTGACCCAGACGCCGGGCATCTGGTTCATGACCTGGCTGGGGTGGCTCGGACGCTGGTCGCGGATGGTCTCGGCCTTGACCGCATGGATGGTCTGCGGCGTTTCCGACAGGAGGCGCGCTTCACGCGTCCCGGTTACCGTGACTTCGCCCAGCGCCGTCGTTTCCTCGGCAGCCATGACGGCGGCGTTCAATGAGAAGAGGGCCGTGAGCAGGGCGGCAATCGGTGTCGGGCGAAGATGCATGGTGCGGTACTCGCAGGAGAAATGAAGTTGCCGGCGATCTTAATCAAAGCAAGCTTCCGCACTCTGCGACAAATCGTCGCACTTCTTCGGGAAATGGCCCGTTTTCTTGAGATGCCTCAATTTCAGCGAAAAAAGTTGCCTTTTGCACCGGCTCGGGGCCACCCGCCGGCCGGTCGGATTGGCGCGCACCGCGATGGCGATGTGTGCCTTGTTTTGGTGCGTTCCGCTTGGGGTGCATGCTGGGGAGTCTAAAGAAATCAATGGCTTGTGGTCGTGGCATGCGACTTGCACTGAATGTGGCATCGCAGCGATCCGACCGCCAACGGGGGCAGGTTCATGGCAACGATGCCATGCGCTGATACCAGCAATCCCTTTCAACAACCGCTCCCGCGGTCCATCCAGGAAACTGCCCCATGGACAAGAAATCGTTTCTGCAAGCCGGCCACACGCCTACGTTGTTGGCGGCCTTTCTCTACTTCGACCTCGCCTTCATGGTGTGGGTGCTGCTCGGCCCGCTCGGGGTCGGCATCGCCAAGGATCTCGGCCTGTCGCACGCCGAAAAGGGCCTGATGGTGGCGACGCCGGTACTGGCCGGCGCCTTGCTGCGTATCGTCATGGGCATCCTGGTCGATCGCCTGTCGCCCAAGAAAGCGGCCATCATCGGCCAGGTCGTCGTGATTGCCGCCATGCTCTCTGCGTGGCTGGTCGGCGTGCATAGCTACGCGGAAGTGCTGGTGTTCGGCATTTTCCTCGGCGTTGCCGGTTCGTCCTTCGCCGCCGCGCTGCCGCTCGCGTCGCGCTGGTATCCGGCCGAGCATCAGGGCACGGCGATGGGCATCGCCGGTGCCGGCAACTCGGGTACGGCACTGGCGGCGCTGTTCGCGCCGGGGCTGGCCGCCGCATTCGGGTGGACCAACGTGTTCGGTATCGTGCTGGTCCCGCTGGTCATCGTGCTGGTCGCCTTCGTCTTCTTGGCCAAGGACGCGCCGGATGCGCCGCCGCCCAAAACCCTGGCTGAGTACCTGAAGGTGCTCAAGGACAAGGATGCCTGGTGGTTCATGTTCTTCTACTCGGTAACCTTCGGCGGTTTCGTCGGCCTGGCTTCCTCGCTGGTCATCTATTTCAACACCCAGTACGGCCTCGACCCCAAGATGGCCGGCTTCTTCACCGCAGGCTGCGTCTTCGCCGGTTCGCTGGTGCGCCCGATAGGTGGCAACGTGGCCGACCGCATCGGCGGCGTCAAGTCGCTGACGGCGATGTATATCTTCGCCGCCATCTTCCTGGCCATCGTCAGCTTCGGCCTGCCGGAAGCGTGGATGGCGCTGGTCGTCTTTGTCTGCGCCATGCTCGCATTGGGCATGGGCAACGGCGCGGTGTTCCAGTTGGTGCCGCAGCGCTTCAAGAAGGAAATCGGCGTCATGACCGGCCTGGTCGGCATGGCCGGCGGCGTGGGGGGCTTCTATCTGGCTTCCAGCCTCGGCTACGCCCGCCAGATGACGGGCAGCTACCAGGCCGGTTTCCTCATCTTTGCCGCGCTCGCCGTACTGGCGCTGGTTGGCCTGACCGGTGTGAAGACCCGGTGGCGTACGACCTGGGGCGCCAGCCATCTGACGTCGGCCAGGATTTGACGGGCTGCCTTCAGGATACTTAAGCATGCCCTTGAACATTGCCGTTGGACATTCCTCCCTCACCGGACCGCGCGAGCGGAACGAGGATTATTGCGGGGTGGCCACGCCGGAAGGGCTGGAACTCGAGAACAAAGGCGTCATCGCGGCGGTGGCCGACGGCATCGGCGGCCACAAGGGCGGGAGAGAGGCGGCGGAATACACCGTGCGCGGCCTGCTGGCGGATTATTTTGCGACGCCGGATACCTGGAGTATCCCGCGTGCCGTCGAAACGGTCACCACGGCGCTCAATCGCTGGGTGATCGCCGAAGGCAGCCGCAATGCCGAACTGGCGGGCATGGCCACCACATTGTCGGCGGTGGTGCTGCGCGGCCGGCGCTTCTACACGGCGCACATCGGCGATTCGCGCATCTATCGCCTGCAGCAGGGGCGGTTGCATCAACTGACGGTCGATCATACCTGGGAGCACCCGGAGCTGAACAATGTGCTGTCGCGGGCCATCGGCCTCGATCCGCGCGTGCTGATGGATTTCGCCGATGGCGAACTGGCGCGGCACGACCGCTTCCTGCTCGTTTCCGACGGCGTCTGGGGTGTGCTGCCCGACGCATTGATGGCCGAGGTGCTGCTCGATCACCCGGAACCGCAGGCGGCGGCTGCCGCGCTGACCAGCCTGGCTCTCGCCAACGGCGGCCATGACAATGCCTCGGCCGTGGTGGTCGATGTGCTGGGGCTGCCGCCGGCCAGCTTGCGCGACAGCCTGGAAGGCGCGGCCAGCCTGCCCTTGCCAAATCGCCTCAAGCCGGGGCACGAACTCGATGGCCTGGTCGTCGAGGAGGTGCTGCACGATTCGCGCGAAACGCTGCTCTACCGGGTGCGCAATCCACGCAACGGCCAGCAATGGGTGCTGAAGACCCTGCAGCCCGCCATGATGGGCGACGCCGAGGCAACGGCCGCCCTGCTGATGGAGGAGTGGCGGGCCAGGCGCGTGGTGTCGCCGTTCTTCCCGCAGGTGCTGCCCGCCGATCAGCGTAGTTGCCTGTATTACCTGATGACCTGGCATCCCGGCGCCACGCTGCAGGCCCGGCTGGATGGCGACCAGCATTTCCCGGTCGGCGAGGTGGTCCGCCTGGGGGGCGCCCTGCTCAAGGCGATTGCCGCCTTGCATCGGCTCGACATCGTGCATCGCGACATCAAGACCGATAACGTCCATCTGGGGCAGGATGGCGTGCTGCGCATCCTCGACCTGGGTGTCGCCGTCAGCCTGGCCGAACGCAAGGCCGGCGATCCGATCGGGCAGGCCGGCACGCCTTCCTACATGGCGCCGGAGTTGTTCGCGGACCCGGAGCCAGCGTTCGGCCATGACCTCTATGCGGCCGGCGTTACCCTTTATCACCTGCTGACCCGCAAGTATCCCTACGGCGAAATCGAGCCGTTCCAGACGCCCGATTTCGGCGAGCCGGCCCGCCCGACGCGCTGGCGGCCGGAAATTCCCGGCTGGCTGGAGAACATCCTGCTCAAGGCCGTCGCGCGCGAAGCCAAGGATCGCTTCGAAACCGCCGAGGAGTTCATCCTGGCGCTTGAGCGAGGGGCGGCGCGACCGATTGCGGCGCCGGGCCGCCAGCCGCTGGTTCAGCGCAACCCGCTCAGGCTATGGAAAATGGTCGCCGCGGCGTCGCTGGCAATCAATTTTGTGTTGCTGCTGATCCTGTTGCGGTAAAGTCCGTGACATGAACACTGCCCTCATTCTCTTTGCACATGGCGCCCGCGATCCCGAATGGGCGAATCCGATGCGCCGGGTCCAGGCGGCCGTTCGCAGCCTGAACCCGACGCTGTCTGTCGAACTGGCATTCCTGGAATTCATGGCGCCGAACCTGGCGGACTGCATTGCCGGGCTGATCGGCGGCGGCGCGAAAAAAATCGTGATCATGCCAATGTTCATCGCACGGGGCGGTCACCTCAAGCGCGATGTGCCGGAGCTGCTGGCGGCCTTGCGAATTGCCCATCCCGACGTCGAATTCGTGCTGGGCGGCGCCATCGGCGAGAACGAAATCGTCGTCCAGGCGATGGCGACGGCGGCCCTGGAGTTTGCTGGCCTGTAACTTGCTGTAGGGTAAGCATGCTTACCGTACTCGTCATCGATGAATCCCGCACCCGCGCCGGCGAAATCTGCGCCGGGCTGGCGCTCGCCGGTTATCAGGTCGCTGCCATCCTGGCCGACGCCGCCAATCTGACCGCCGAGGTCGAGAGGCTCAAGCCGGACGTGATCCTGATCGATACCGACAGCCCCAGCCGCGACACGCTGGAAAACCTGGCGGCGATGAACCGCAACATGCCCCGTCCGGTGGTGATCTTCACCCAGGAGGATGGCCGGGAAACCATCCGCGATGCCGTCAAGGCCGGGGTTTCGGCCTATATCGTCGATGGTCTGGACCCCAAGCGGATCAAGCCGATTGTCGATGTGGCGCGTGTCCGTTTCGAGGATAACCTCGCGATGCGTCAGGAACTCGAGGAAATTTCCAAGAGGCTGAGCGACCGCAAACTGGTCGACAAGGCCAAGGGCGTGCTGATGAAGGCACGCGGCCTCGACGAGGATGCGGCTTACCACGCCATGCGCAAGCTGGCGATGGAGCGCGGCCAGACCATGGCCAAAGTGGCGCGTGACGTCATCGATATGGCGAGGGTGCTGCTCTAAGGCAGTGCGGCATTTGGGTTTGTTGCACTGCAATAGTGCGTGGTTTTGCAAAAGTTCGGGTCAAAAACCACAAAGCCAAGTCACTGAAAATAAACTAATTATTTATAACTAGTTCCAACT
>CALJZP010000077.1 GCA_937983545.1 uncultured Azonexus sp. | reverse complement strand
ACACCCGCTTGCGCACCGAGGACGTACTGAAGCGCAGCCTGGTGGAGCAGGTGGATAGCGCATTTCAGATTGTCGAGGCGATCCATGCGAGGGAATCCGCACGTCGCCCGGCCGCCGAGGTCAAGCGCCTGATCGTCGAGGCCCTGCGGCCGGTACGCTTCTACGATGGTCGCGGCTATTACTTCATCGACGACATGAGCGGCCAATTCGTCCTGCTGCCGACCGCCCCGCAACTGGAGGGAAAGACGCTGCTCGACAACCGGGACGATACGGGTCACTACATCATGCGCGGCCTGATCGATGCTGCACGAAAGCCACGTGGCGAGGGGTTTTCGACCTATCGCTGGTATGCGCCGGGAACCCCGGATCGGATGACGGAAAAGCTGTCTTATGTCCGTTATTTCGAGCCGTACGACTGGTTGCTGGGAACCGGCGACTACCTGGTCAAATGGGAGCAGATGCAGCAGCAGGAAGCCCTGGCGCGCTTGCGCGCTCTCCGCTTTGGGCGTGAAGGCTATTTCCTCGTGATCGACGGCGATGGCAAGGTGCTCCTGTCGCCAGCGAACACCTCGCTCGAAGGGGGCAATATTCGCGATATTCCCGATCCGCACCGGGAAAGCTTTCTCAAGCTCTTCCAGGCCGGAGCACCGGGGGGGCAATTCGTCGAATATCCGTTCTGGCACAAGGAGGGCGGCGAAGCCCGCCAGAAAACGGCTTTGGTCGAGAAGGTCAGCCCGTGGAACTGGGTCGTCGTCGCGACGATTTTCAACGACGAGGTGAGCGAACTGGCGGCTCAGGAGGTGCATCGTCAATCCCTGCTTGGCGGCTCGAAGCTGCTCAATCTGATGATCGCGGCCCTGGGGGCGCTGGCGCTCGGGGTGGTTGCCTCGCTGGCTTTCTCGCGCTGGTCCAACCGGCTGTTCGCGGCCTATCACCGCCAGAACGAGGCGCAGCAGGAAGCCTTGCGCGCCAGCGAAGACAAGCTGGCGAGTATTCTCGACAGCGTCGAGGCCTTCATCTACATCAAGGGCGCGGACTACGCCTATCAATACACGAACGGCCGGGTGTGCGAGTTGTTCGGCGCGCCGCTGGAACAGATTATCGGGAAGGACGACTATGCGTTTTTTGATCGTGCGACCGCGGACAATCTGCGCCGCAACGATGGGCGCGTGATCGAAGGAGGGGAGCGCGTCGTCGAGGAGGAGGTCAATACCTCTGGAGATGGCAGGGTCACCAAAGCCTTCCTGTCGATCAAGATACCCCTGCGTCGCCCCGATGGCTCGATCTATGCCCTGTGCGGCATTTCAACCGACATTACCCAGCGCAAGAACCAGGAGCTTGAGCTCGAGACCTACCGTCATGGGCTGGAGGCGCTGGTCGCCTCGCGAACCGCCGAGCTGGCCGAAGCCAAGGATGCCGCCGAGGCTGCCAGCCGGGCCAAGAGCCTTTTTCTGGCCAACATGAGTCATGAAATTCGCACGCCGATGAATGCGATTCTCGGCATGGCCTACCTGCTGCACAAGGAAACGACCGACGACAAGGCACGCGAACGGCTGGACAAGATCACGACAGCCGCCAATCACCTGCTCGGCGTCATCAACGACATCCTCGATTTGTCGAAGATCGAGGCAGGGAGCCTGGTTCTGGAGGATCGACAGTTTTCTCCCCACGAGCTGGTGAACGATATCCTGCAGATGGTCGGAGAACGTGTCCGCGAAAAAGGCTTGTCGATTCGGACCGTGATTGGCGACGATGTACCGAAGGTATTGCGTGGCGACTCCGTTCACCTGGGCCAAGCTTTGCTCAATTTTGTCGGGAATGCGGTCAAATTCTCCGAGCGCGGTGAAATTTGCGTGGCATTGCGTCTCGAAGCCGACGAGGGAAGCCATGTCGTGCTGCGCATGGAGGTGGCGGATCAGGGCATCGGCATCAGCCGTGACCAACAGGCACGTTTGTTCAAGGCCTTTTCGCAGGCCGACGAATCGATCACCCGGAAATATGGCGGTACCGGCCTTGGGCTGGCCATCAACGGCTATCTGGCCCGGCTGATGGGGGGCGACATCGGTGTCAGCAGCGAGGAGGGGATCGGCAGCTGTTTCTGGATGACGGCCCGGCTGGCCTGCGTCGAGGCAGACTGCGGCGCCTCCGCTTCCTCCATACAGGGCGCTGCTGTCCTGCCGGAGCAGGAAATCGCCCGTCGCTATGCTGGTCGCCGCATCCTGCTGGTGGAAGATGACGAGATCAATCAGGAGGTCGCCCGCGAATTACTGGAAATAGCCGGGTTGGCAGTCACGGTGGCCAGCAACGGCGCGGAAGCGGTGGCGCGCGTGCGTGACGACGAGGCTTATGCCCTGATTCTGATGGACATGCAGATGCCGGTCATGGGTGGTATCGAGGCAACACGGCGCATTCGCGAGTTGCCCGGCCGGGAAAGCCTGCCCATCCTGGCAATGACGGCCAACGCCTTCGACGAGGACCGCCGTGTCTGCGTCGAGGCGGGGATGAACGACCATATCGGCAAGCCCGTCGAGCCGGATATCCTCTACGCGACCTTGCTCAAGTGGTTGCGTTGAGCTGAGCAGGGCAGGGCGCGGCGGCCTGCCCCGTTACCCGAGAAGGGCTCTTTGTTCGCTGGCATTTCTGCCGCAAAATGCATCTTCTGAAGATGGATGACCCGGGATGCCCATGAATATCAACGACGATCTTGCCGCCAACCTGCTACGCAACCGCATCAGCCGCCGTCAGGTGCTGTGGCTGCTGGGCGCCAGCGCCCTCTCCGGCTGCGCTTCGTCGCCGGTGGGAGGCGGTTCGATCCTGGTCGGCATGAGCGAAGAGGAAGAAAAGGCCGTCGACCAGAAAGTCGCGCCGCAGCAATTCTCGCAGGATCTCGGCGCGGTTCAGGATGCCCAGATCAACCAATACCTGACGGAAGTCGGGCGGCGGCTGGACGGCAAGACCCACCGGCCGCAAATGCCCTATTCGTACCGCGTGCTCAACGCCAACTACGTCAATGCCTACACCTTCCCCGGGGGAGCCATGGGCGTGACGCGGGGCATTCTGGTCGATCTCGACAACGAAGCCGAACTGGCCGGCCTGCTCGGCCATGAGCTGGGGCACGTCAATGCCCGCCACGCCGCACAGCGCCAGGGACAGGCCATGGTTGCCTCGGTGGCGGCCACCGGCATCAACATCATCGGTTCGGCGGCCGGCTTTGGCGGACTGACCGACATCGGTACCCAGCTCGGGGCCAGCGCGCTGCTTTCCAGCTATTCGCGCGACAACGAGCGTGAGGCCGATGCCCTGGGCCAGGAGTACATGGTGCGTGCCGGTTACCCGGCGAACGGCATGGTTGGGTTGCAGCAATTGCTGGTCAATCAGGAAAGGGAGTCGCCGGGCATGCTGCAGACCATGTTCTCGACGCACCCGATGAGCAGCGAGCGCCGCGATACGGCACGGCAGATGGCCGAAGGGAAATACGCCGCCAGCAACAAGCGAGATAACGGCCGTGAACGCTTCATGGACAGCACGGCGTCGTTGCGCCGTATCAAGCCGACCATCGAGGCTTGCCAGAAAGGCGAGATCGCCTTGTCGCGTAAGGATTTCGGCAAGGCCGAAGGGAGTTTTCGCAGCGCCCTGGCGGCGACGCCGCGCGACTACGCGGCGAATGTCCTGATGGCCAAATGCCTGTCCGCGCAGGACAAGGACGCACAGGCCCTGGAGTACGCCCAGGCGGCAACCAAAATCTATCCGCAGGAAGCGCAGGCCCAGAAGATGGTCGGCGTGCTGGCGCTTGCCCAGAAGGACCCGGCCAGGGCCTACGAGCACCTCGACCGTTACGACCGCCTGATGCCTGGCGATGCCGGCGTGACCTTCCTCAAGGGTGTCTCGCTGGAAGGGATGGGGCGCAAGCAGGATGCGGCCAATCAGTATGCGGCGTACCTGCGGCGCACCCAAAGAGGCAAGGCGGCCGAGTACGCCTACAGCCGGTTGCAGGGCTGGGGTTACGTCAAATGAGGCAACGGCCCGGCTAGCCCCGAGGCCGTTCCGGATCGCTTCGCCTGCCTGCCGAGCGGCAGGCTAGTCGCCGAAGCGGCGCAAACCGTCGAGATCGACGATGTGGATGCCGCCGTACTCGCTGCGCACCAGCCCGGCATCCTCGAGTACCTTGAGTGCCTGGTTGGCGCGCTGGCGGGAGACACCGGCCAGATAGCCGAGCTCTTCCTGCGAAATCTGCAGGAGGCGGTTGGTTCCCGGGTAGAGGACGGGATTGAACAGCGCCGCCAGCCCGCGCGCGATGCGGGCGTCGGTGTCCAGCATGCGTTCGTTTTCCATCATGCCGATGAACTGGCCGAGGCGTTCGTTGAGCTGCGCGATCAGGTAGCGGTTGAAGGGGATGCTGTGATCCATCAGCCACAGGAAGGTTGCCCGGTTCATGAAGGCGACGCGCGTCTCGCGCAGGGCCATGACGTCGTAGCGGCGGGTTTCCTTCTTGAGCAGGGAGCCTTCGCCAAACCAGCCGCCCGAACTGATGCCGGTCAGCGACGTGGTCTTGCCGGTGGTCCAGTGGCTGGCCATCTTGCCCAGGCCGTCGATGATGCCCATCCAGTATTCGACGGGTTCGCCCTTCATGCAGATGAAGGCGCCCGGGGCAAAAATGCGTTCCGTGGTGCCGGAGAGCGCCTTTTCCAGTTCCGGCTCGGTCAGCGACTGCCCCCACAGGGAGCTTCGCAGCAGTTCCTCAGCGTTATTCAAAATATTTTCCGGATTGTCTGCCGAACGACAATTATACGTCCGCAATATGCATACACTGCGCGACAAGCTCAGTGATTGTGGCTGAAGGTTGCAAGGTTTGCGTAAGCCAGCAAGCTTCACAATGAATCAAACGAACGTTAGACCGCGAACGATGAGTCGCGGCGGAGGAGACGAGAAATGCCCACGCAGGTGAATTTCGATTCGCTGGACGGTTTGCATACCTTCCCGCGGCTGCTGTTTCATCACGCCAAGGTCCGGCCCAATGCGCCGGCCATGCGCGAGAAGTATCTCGGCATCTGGCAGACCTGGACCTGGTCCGATGTCGCGGAGCGCGTTCGGGCCTTGGCCTGCGGCCTGGCTTCGCTGGGCTTCAAGCGCGGCGACAACCTGGCCATCGTCGGCGACAACCGCCCGCATCTCTACATGATGATGAGTGCGGCCCAGTGCCTGGGGGGCGTGCCGGTGCCGCTTTACCAGGATGCGGTGGCGGCCGAGATGCTGTTCGTGCTGCAGGATGCCGGCGTCCGCTTCGCCATCGTCGAGGATCAGGAGCAGGTCGACAAGCTGCTGGAGATCAAGGACCAGTTGCCGTCGCTCGAACACATCGTGTACGACGACCCGCGCGGCATGCGCCACTACAACCAGCCTTTCCTGCACGACGTGCATGAGCTGATGGAAATGGGGCGTATTCACGACCGCAATCATTCCGACTTCCTGAATGTCGAGGTCGAAAAAGGCCACTATGACGATGTTTCGGTGATGCTCTACACCTCCGGCACGACCGGCAAGCCGAAGGGTGTCTGCCAGACGCATGCCGCCTTCATCGCCGCTGCCCAGGGTGGGGCGCAGGTCGACAAGCTGGGTGCCGACGGGGATATCCTCTCCTACCTGCCGATGGCCTGGGTGGGCGACCATCTGTTCTCGTTCGCGCAATCGCTGGTCTGCGGCTTCACCATCAACTGCCCGGAATCCGGCGAGACGGTGATGACCGACCTGCGCGAAATCGGGCCGACCTACTATTTCGCCCCGCCGCGCGTCTTCGAGAGCCTGCTGACCTCGGTGCAGATTCGCATGGAAGACGCCGGGCCGCTCAAGCAGCGCATGTTCCACCACTTCATGGCCGTGGCCAAGCGCTGCGGCGGCGACATCCTCGACGGCAAGCCGGTTTCTTCCGGCGATCGCCTGCAGTACTGGCTGGGCAACCTGCTGATCTACGGGCCGCTGCGCAACGTGCTCGGCATGAGCCGGATCAAGGTCGCCTACACCGCCGGCGCCGCCATCGGCCCCGAACTGTTCAGCTTCTATCGCTCGATCGGTATCAACCTCAAGCAGCTCTACGGGCAGACCGAGACCTGTGCTTACGTCTGCCTGCAGCCGGACGGCCAGGTCAAGGCCGATACGGTCGGTGCGCCGGCGCCCGGCGTCGAGATCAGGATCGCCGACAACGGCGAAGTGCTGGTCAAGGGCGCCATGCTGCTCAAGGAGTACTACACGCGGCCGGATGCGACCGCCGAGTCGATCAACGCCGACGGCTATTTCCTGACCGGCGATGCCGGCTTCCTCGACGAGGATGGCCACCTGAAAATCATCGACCGTGCCAAGGACGTCGGCAAACTGTCGAATGGCGCGATGTTCGCCCCGAACTACATCGAGAACAAGCTGAAGTTCTTCCAGTTCGTGAAGGAGGCCGTCTGCTTCGGCCACGACCGCGACATGGTCTGCGCCTTCATCAACATCGACGTCGGTGCCGTCGGCAACTGGGCCGAGCGCCGCAACATCGCCTACTCGGGCTACACCGACCTCGCCGGCAAGCCGCAGGTGCTGGAGATGATCAAGTCGTGCATCGAGGAAGTGAACGCTTCGCTCGCCCACGACGCCATGGTCGCCGATTCGCAGGTGCATCGCTTCCTGGTCCTGCACAAGGAACTGGACCCCGACGATGACGAGCTGACCCGCACCCGCAAGGTGCGCCGCAATTTCATCGCGGAAAAATACAAGGTACTGATCGATGCCCTCTACGGGGACAAGGGCAACCAGTACATCGAAACCGAGGTCAAGTTCGAAGACGGGCGTCGCGGCAAGGTATCCGCCGACCTCAGGATCATCGATGTCAAGACCTTCCCGATCGCCAAAAAAGCGGCCTGAAGGGAGAGAGAACCATGAGCAGAAAAATCGGCGACGTCATCCTCGACCTGCAGAACATTTCGCTGCGCTTCGGCGGCGTCAAGGCACTGACCGACATTTCCTTCGATATCCGCGAGCACGAAGTGCGCGCCATCATCGGCCCCAACGGTGCCGGCAAGAGCTCGATGCTCAACGTCATCAACGGTGTCTACCACCCGCAGGAAGGCAAGATCTTCTACCGCGGTGCCGAGCGCAAGAAAATGGAGCCGCACATGGCGGCCAGCACCGGTATCGCGCGGACTTTCCAGAACATCGCGCTGTTCAAGGGCATGAGCGTGCTCGACAACATCATGACCGGCCGCACGCTGAAGATGAAGAGCAACATGCTGCTCCAGGCCATGTGGTTCGGTCCGGCGCAGAAGGAAGAGCTGGCGCACCGGCGCAAGGTCGAGGAAATCATCGACTTCCTCGAAATCCAGCACATCCGCAAGACGCCCGTGGGTCGTCTGCCCTATGGCTTGCAGAAGCGCGTCGACCTTGGTCGCGCCCTGGCCATGGAGCCGCAGATCCTGTTGCTCGACGAGCCGATGGCCGGCATGAACGTCGAGGAAAAGCAGGACATGTGCCGTTTCATCCTCGACGTCAATGACCAGTTCGGCACCACCATCGTGCTCATCGAGCACGACATGGGGGAGGGCATGGACATCTCCGATCGCGTGGTCGTGCTCGACTACGGCAAGAAGATCGGCGACGGCCTGCCGGATGAAGTGCGTTCCAGCCCCGAGGTCATCAAGGCCTATCTGGGCGCCGGTCACTAAGCGGAGAGCGACATGGGATTTTTTATCGAAACACTGATTGGCGGCCTGATGGCCGGCATGCTGTACTCGCTGGTGGCGCTCGGCTTTGTGCTGATTTTCAAGTCTTCCGGCGTCTTCAATTTCGCGCAGGGGGCGATGGTGCTGTTTGCGGCGCTGGCCATGGCGCGCTTTTCCGAGTGGGCCAATGCGGCCCTCGGTGGCAACAGTCTTTTCCTCGCCAACCTGATCGCCTTTGTCGGCGCCGGCGCAACGATGTGGCTGGTCGCCTGGGCGGTCGAACGCTTCGTGCTGCGCAAGCTGGTGAACCAGGAGGGGGCGACCCTGCTGATGGTGACGCTCGGTATCACCTACATCCTCGAAGGTGTCGGCCAGACCATTTTCGGCAGCGAAATCTACAACATCGACGTCGGCATGCCGAAAGAGCCGGTGATGATGTTCGAGAGCCTGTTCGAAGGCGGCATCCTGATCAACAAGGAAGACTTCATCGCCGCCCTCATCGCCGCCCTGCTGGTCGGGCTTCTCACGCTGTTCTTCCAGAAGACGCCGGTCGGCCGCGCCCTGCGCGCGGTGGCCGACGATCACCAGGCGGCCCTGTCGATCGGCATTCCGCTCAATCGCATCTGGGTCATCGTCTGGCTGGTCGCCGGTGTCGTCGCCCTGGTCGCCGGCATCATCTGGGGCTCCAAGCTGGGCGTGCAGTTCTCGCTGGCGACGGTTGCCCTGCGCGCACTGCCGGTGGTGATCCTGGGCGGTCTGACCTCGGTGCCGGGGGCCATCGTCGGTGGCCTGATCATCGGCGTCGGTGAAAAACTCTCCGAGGTCTATCTCGGACCGATGGTCGGCGGCGGTATCGAAATCTGGTTCGCCTATGTCCTCGCCCTGGTTGTTCTGCTGTTCCGGCCGCAAGGCTTGTTCGGCGAGAAAATCATCAACCGCGTCTGACCGTCAGGGAGAAAAAACGTGCTTTATCGTGAAAACGGCCAGTTCAAGACCACCTACGCGGCCGACCAGCAAATCTTCACCATCGCCCAGGACAAGTGGTTCGTCCTCGGTATCGTCGCCTTCGCCTTCCTCGCCGTGCCGATGCTGGCCGACGAGTACATGTTCCGCGCCATCCTCATTCCCTTCCTGATCCTGTCGCTCGCTGCACTCGGGGTCAACCTGCTGGTCGGCTATTGCGGCCAGATCACCCTGGGGGCAGGGGCCTTCATGGCGGTCGGGGCGTATGCGGCGTACAACTTCCTGATCCGTATCGACGGCATGCCGCTGATCGGTGCGCTGCTGCTCGGCGGCCTGACCTCGGCCGGCATGGGCATCCTGTTCGGGATACCCAGCCTGCGGGTGCGCGGCCTCTACTTGGCCGTGGCCACGCTGGCGGCGCAGTTCTTTTGCGATTGGGCCTTCCTGCGCATCAAGTGGTTCACCAACGATTCGTCGTCGGGTTCGGTTTCCGTCTCCGATCTCAGCGTCTTTGGTTGGGTGATCGACTCGCCGGCCGAAAAATACCTGTTCTGCCTCGGCTTCATCGTCGTCTTCGCCGTGATCGCCAAGAACATGACGCGTGCCACCATCGGTCGCCAGTGGATGGCCATCCGCGACATGGACGTGGCCGCCGAGGTCATCGGCATCCGCCCGATGTACGCCAAGCTCTCGGCCTTTGCCGTCAGTTCCTTCTTCGTCGGCGTTGCCGGCGCCCTGTGGGGCTTTGTGCACCTCGGCTCGTGGGAGCCGGCGGCCTTCTCGGTCGACCGTTCCTTCCAGTTGCTGTTCATGGTCATCATCGGCGGCCTCGGTTCGATTCTCGGCAGCTTTGTCGGTGCCGCCTTCATCGTCATCCTGCCCATCTTCCTCAACCAGTTCCTGCCGGCGCTCGGCGGTCTGCTCGGGTTACATATCTCGACAGCCGCGGTGTCGCATGCCGAACTGATCATCTTCGGTTCGTTGATCGTCTTCTTCCTGATCGTCGAACCGCACGGCCTGGCTCGCCTGTGGGCGATCGCCAAGGAAAAACTGCGTCTGTGGCCTTTCCCGCACTGACGCGGAGACAGCAAAATTTCACGATTCATAACCTGAACAACAGGAGGAGACAAACCATGAAATTCCGCGCTCTCGCACTTGCTGCAGCCGTTTCAGCCGTCGGCCTGACTTCGGCGACCGTATCCACCGCGGCCTTCGCCCAGGCCAAGGAGCAGTTCTTCCCGGTCCTGGTGTATCGCACCGGCGCCTATGCCGCCAACGGCAATCCCTGGGCCAACGGCTACGTCGATTACCTCAAGCTGGTGAACGCCAAGGGCGGTGTCAACGGCGTCAAGCTCTCCTTCGAGGAGTGCGAATTCGGCTACGCCACCGACCGCGGCGTCGAGTGCTACGAACGCCTGAAGGGCAAGGGCGCTACCGTCTTCCAGCCGCTGTCGACGGGCGTGACCTTCGCGCTGACCGACAAGGCGCCAGTCGACAAGATTCCCCTGGTGACCGCCGGCTATGGCCGCAGCGAATCGCAGGACGGCTCGGTGTTCAACTGGAACTTCCCGCTGCTCGGCACCTACTGGGTCGGCGCCGATGTCGCCATCCAGCACATCGCCAAGCAGGCCGGCGGCCTCGACAAGTTGAAGGGCAAGAAGATCGCGCTGGTCTATCACGACAGCCCGTTCGGCAAGGAACCCATCCCGCTCCTGCAGGAGCGCGCCAAGCTGCACGGTTTCGAGCTGATGCTGCTGCCGGTCGCCCATCCGGGCGTCGAGCAGAAGGCGACCTGGCTGCAGATCCGCCAGGCACGTCCGGACAACGTCCTGCTCTGGGGCTGGGGCGTCATGAACTCCACCGCGCTGAAGGAAGCGCAGGCCACCGGCTTTGCCCGCGAGAAGATGCTCGGCATCTGGTGGGCGGGTGCCGAACCCGATGTCAAGGACGTCGGCGCCGGGGCCAAGGGTTATGCCGCACTGACCTTGCAGCACTCGGCCGAGCCGAATTCCAAGGTGGTCAAGGACATGCTCGAGATGGTGCATGCCAAGGGGCAGGGCACCGGGCCGAAGGACGAAGTCGGTTCGGTGCTCTACATGCGCGGCCTGATCTCCTCCATGGTCGCCGTCGAAGGCGTGCGCAAGGCGCAGGAGCGCTACGGCAAGGGCAAGGTCATGACCGGCGAGCAGGTGCGCTGGGGCCTGGAAAACCTGAATCTCGACCAGAAGACGCTGGACGGCATGGGCTTCGCCGGCGTCATGCGCCCGGTGCAGACCTCCTGCCTGGACCACATGGGTTCGTCGTGGGTTCGTATCCAGACCTGGGACGGCACCAAGTGGGTTCCGGGTACCGACTGGTACCAGGCTGACGAAAAGCTGCTGCGTGGCATGGTCCTGAACGCTTCGCGCAAGTATGCCGAAGAGAAGAAGATCACGCCGCGTACGCCGGAACAGTGCAAGCAATAAGGTGAACCGCAGCTCCCGCGCTTCGGCGCGGGAGCCTTTCACGAGAGTCGAACATGACCGCCACCCCGAATACCTTCCTCAGTGTTAACAACATCGAGGTTATCTACAACCACGTCATCCTCGTCCTCAAGGGGGTCTCGTTTACCGTGCCGGAAGGCAGCATCGTCGCCTTGCTTGGCGGCAATGGCGCCGGCAAGACGACGACCCTGCGTGCCGTCAGCAATCTGCTGCACGGCGAGCGCGGCGAAGTGACCAAAGGATCGATCGAATTGAAAGGCGAGCGGGTCGAGTCGCTGACCCCGGCTGACCTGGTGCAACGTGGCGTCGTCCAGGTCATGGAGGGTCGCCATTGCTTCGGCCACCTGACCATCGAGGAAAACCTCCTCACCGGCGCCTATACGCGTACCGACGGCAAGGCCGCCGTCCAGGAAAGCCTGGAAAAGGTTTACAACTTCTTCCCGCGCCTGAAGACCCGGCGGACCAGCCAGGCCGCTTACACCTCGGGCGGCGAGCAGCAGATGTGCGCCATCGGCCGCGCCCTGATGGCCAATCCGAAGATGGTCTTGCTCGACGAGCCGTCGATGGGCCTGGCGCCGCAGATCGTCGAGGAGGTGTTCAGCATCGTCAAGGAGCTGAACGAGAAGGAAAAGGTCACCTTCGTTCTCGCCGAGCAGAACACCAGTATCGCGCTGCGCTATGCCGATTTCGGCTACATCCTGGAAAACGGGCGCGTCGTGATGGAAGGGTCGGCAGCGGATTTGCGCGATAACGAGGACGTCAAGGAGTTCTACCTCGGGCTGTCGTCGTCCGGGCGCAAGTCGTTCCGCGAAGTAAAGCACTACCGCCGCCGCAAGCGCTGGCTTTCGTAATGGCAGTGCGCCGCTCATGGCGGCGTTGTCGGCGGGCTTGTTTGCAATAGCGAACGGCGCCCGTCTCCGCCTTGCCCTGAGCGGCTACTTTGCCATTCCGGGTGCAGGGCGGGATTGCCGTGGTCAACCCGGAACAAACGGAGATATTTGAAATGAGCTATTACGACCCGCTCGAGACCCGCGATCCGGATGAGCGCGAGGCGGATTTGATGGACAAGCTGGCGCGCCAGGTGGCGCATGCCAAGGAAACGACGCCTTACTATTTCCAGAGCCTGGCGGGGGTCAATCCGTTCGATTGCGCGACACGCGAGGCGCTCTCCAGGTTGCCGCTGACCCGCAAGCGTGATCTGATCGAACTGCAGAAGAAACACCCGCCGTTTGGCGGCCTGAATGCCTTGGCTCGCCACAAGGCCAAGCGGGTATTTGCCTCGCCGGGGCCGATCTACGAGTTGCAGGGGATGGACATGGATCACTGGCGGATGGCCCGCGTGCTGTATGCAGCCGGTTTCCGCAGCGGCGATCTGGTGCACAACTGTTTTTCCTATCATTTCACGCCGGGCGCCTTCCTGATGGAGGGGGGGGCGCGCAAGCTGGGTTGTGCGGTGTTTCCCGGCGGGGTCGGTCAGACCGAGCAGCAGGTACAGGCCATGGTCGATCTGCGCCCCGACGGCTATGTCGGGACGCCGTCCTTCCTGCGCATCATCGTCGAGAAGGCCGAAGAACTGGGGGCCGATATTTCGTCGCTCAAGAAAGCCCTGGTTTCCGGCGAGGCTCTGCCGGGCGTCACCCGCAACTGGCTCAACGACCGTGGCATCACGGTGCGCCAGTGCTACGCAACAGCCGACATCGGGGCCATTGCCTACGAAACCGAGGCCGAGGAAGGCCTGGTTGTCGAAGAAGGGCTGCTGGTCGAAATCGTTCGTCCCGGTACCGGTGATCCGGTCGGGCCGGGCGAGGTCGGCGAGGTGGTTGTCACCACCTTCAATCCCGATTATCCGTTGATCCGCTTTGCCACCGGCGATCTGTCCGCCATCATGCCAGGTCGCTCGCCCTGCGGGCGGAGCAATATCCGCCTGAAGGGATGGATGGGACGCGCCGATCAGACGACCAAGATCAAGGGCATGTTCGTGCATCCGGAGCAGGTTGCCGAAATCGCCGGGCGTCATCCGGAAATCCATCGCATGCGTCTGGTCGTCGACAACCCGGGAGGGCAGGATCGAATGGTTCTCCATTGCGAGATCGAGGCCGGTCACGAGGCGCTCGACAAGGCCCTGGTCAACAGCCTGCGGGAAGTGACCAAGCTGCGTGGCGAAGTTGCTTTTGCGGCGCCGGGGGGCTTGCCCAACGATGGAAAGGTGATCGAAGATAGCCGGGTTTATTGATCCGGAACGCTTCCATGCGATACCTCCTTGCCGTGCTCGCCGTCCAGGCCGTCCTGGCCCTCAACGCGCAGGCCGACGATGCACCGTTGCGGCCTTCGGCGCGTCTGCTTTTCAAACAGCCGGAAATGCTCCGTTCCGGCCAGTGCGTGCGCTATGAGGAAGGCGGGGCCGGCTGGGTGGTGACCGAGCCGGTTTTCTACCTGAAAGGCGAAGTGCTCGCCACCGAGGTGCAGACTCGTCGCCTGGCCCGATGCCCGTTGGTGCCGGGGAAGAATATCGAGCAATACACCCGGGCCGAGTTCAATCGCCATGCACTGGCCTATCCCTGCGTCGCTCAGGGCGTTCCCGAGCGCGACGAGCAGATCGGCATGGTTCGAATCCGGGTCAGCGACTGGGAAACCCCGCACGCCCGCAAGGCGGAAAATGCCGGGCGGCTCTATCGTGGAAACTATATCGACCGCCGGCTGGAGAAAGGCATGGAGATCGAGCTCGAAGCCGACCTGCTTGGCATCTGCGAGCGCTGAAACGATGCGGTGCGGCGCTCCGCCGCGTCAGGTCTTGCGCGGCAGACTCACAGCCCCGGCCGCGACGAGACGCTCGATTTCTTCTTCCGACAATCCCATCTGCAGCAGGCATTCGCGAGTGTCTTCCCCGAGCAGGGGCGGCGGCCGCCGGATGGCGCCGGGGGTGCGCGACAAGCGGGGGGCCGGCGCCGGCTGGGTGACGCCGGCCATCTCGACGAAGGTTTCCCGGGCCTTGTTGTGGGGGTGCTCGGGGGCTTCCTTCATGCTCAGCACCGGCCAGACGCAATCGTCGGTGTCAGCGAACAGCGATTCCCAATGGGCGCGCGGCTGGCCGCGGAAAATGCCTTCCAGCCGGATCTTCATGGCGGGCCAGCGTTGCGTGTCGTATTGCCGGCCGGCGAATGCCGGATCAGCGGCCAAACCGAGGCGCTCGACGAAGGTCTGGTAAAACTGGGGTTCGAGCGGGCAGACGCTGATCCACAGGCCGTCGGCACATTCATACACGTCGTAGAACGGGGCGCTCGAATCGATGGCGCATTGCCCCTGCCATTCGCCCAGCGCTTCCAGGTTGAACAGGCCATGGGCCAGCAGCGCAGCGCCTTCGCACATGGCCGCATCGATGACCTGGCCGATGCCGCTGCGCTTGACCTCGAGCAGCGCACAGGCGATACCCCAGGCCAGTAGCAGTCCGCCGCCGCCCATGTCGCCGACCAGGGTCGGAGGAGCCCACGGCGCGCCACCGTGGCGGCGGCCGGTATCGAGCACGCCGGCCAGCGCGGCATAGTTCGCATCGTGGCCGGCACGCGGGGCCAGCGGGCCGCTTTGCCCCCACCCTGTCATCCGGGCATAGATCAGTTTCGGGTTGCGCGCCAGGCAATCCTCCGGGCCGAAGCCCAGCCGCTCCATGACACCGGGGCGGAAACCTTCGAGCACGACATCTGCGTCATCGGTCAGCCGCTGTACCAACTGTTTCGCGTCCGGGTGCTTGAGATCGACGCACAGCGATTTTTTCCCCCGATTGGCGACGGCCTTGCGCCCTCCACCAAACAGCTGCGAGGCGAAAGTGCCGCCCGCCCGCTCCAGCAGGGTGACGTCCGCGCCCATGTCGGCGAGCAGCATGCCGCAAAAGGGGCCGGGACCGATGCCGGCGAATTCGACGACCTTGATGCCGGCCAGCGGGCCGTTCTGTCGGGTTTGTGCGTGTGTTTTTTCCATGATGTCACTGGGAGCTGAGAGGAGGAATGAGCCGGTCAATCGTCATAGGGCTATTTTAGAGTGTGACGATGCTTTCCCGATCGGGCAAACTGCTGTCGGTTGGATTGTCCTCATCACGGATCGGGAATCATGAACAAGCACGCCGACGAACTGCTGGCGCGAATTCGCGCCCTGCAGGATGAACTGGAAGAAGAGTACCGCACGAAGCGCGAGGAATGGGCGCAGAAAAGAGAGGAGCTGGCCGACGAGTTCCTGCGCCAGCAGCGTCGCTACAAGATCGGCCTGTTCCGCTTTCTGGTGCGCAGCCGCCTCCTGGTCGTCCTCAGTGCCCCAATCATCTATGCGGGCTGGATTCCCTTCCTGCTGATGGACCTTTTCGTGAGCGTGTACCAGGCCATCTGTTTCCCGATCTACCGGATACCGAAAGTCAAGCGTTCGGACTATCTGGTCTTCGATCGCGAAGACCTGCCCTACCTGAACCTCATCGAGAAATTCAACTGTTTCTATTGTTCCTACGGCAATGGCGTCGTGGCCTATGCACGGGAGGTGGCGGCACGGACGGAACAGTACTGGTGCCCGATCAAGCATGCGCGGCGTCTCCGGACAGCGCACGAGCGATATCCGAATTTCTTCGATTATGGCGATGCCGAGGCCTACCGCCAGGGGCTAAAACGGCTGCGCAAGCAATATGACGATTGATGCCGATCCGGCTTGTCGGTTCGGCGTGCGCCAAACGACTAGGCGGGCTGGATAAATTCGAATTCGAAAGAATGCGGCGTGCCGGCTTCCCAAGTCTGGCCGAAGCCTATCCTGCCTTTGCCGGAGAGCACCACCATGTTTTTCCGTATTCGTGACGCGGGGCACCCTTCAGGGTACAGATAGGTGCCGTTCGTGCTCGTGTCGATGAGCACGTAATTGCCAAGCCGGTAAATGATGCGTGCATGATTGCGCGACACCTTGGCGCTGTTGATCGGCAGGTCGCAGACCATGTCCCGGCCAATCGCGATGACGTGCTGGCGTTTGTCGAAAGCGAATTGCCGGGCGCCCTGGCGCAGCACGAAGGAGCTGCCGGCTGGCGGGGCATGTTTTCCGGTCGTGCTGTTTTCCCGTGTGGATGAGCGGGAAGGCGGCTGGGCCGGAACGGCATTCCAGTCCACGGAAAACGCGGCGATCGCCGAACCGTCATTGGCGATCGGGGTGGATGCTGCCTTCAGTTCCCCGGGCAGGTTTTCCATGACCTGTTCGGAGAGGACGATGCCGGCCTGGCCAAGTAGTGCGGAGAGTTTGGCTGCCGTCGCTTCCGCCGGGTCGACCGCGTGCCGGGTCAGGTGTTGCCTGATCGAGGCATGGATGCCTATCTTCAGCGACAAGCGGGTATCGCCGAGTTGTGGAATGACGGCGCAGTGGCGCTGCATTTCGCAAGCCCCGATCAATGCGGCCTTGGCCGAGTCGAACCCCGCCACCAGGCCGCGGGGCAGGGACTTGATGAGGAGGCCGCCATGGGCGCCGAGTACGCGCTCCAGCCTTTTCAGCCTGCGCTGCAGCAGCTTGCCGAGCTGGTCGCTGTCCAGATGAGCGGATTGTTCGGTCGCTTCGTGCACCGTGCCGTACAGCAGATAGTCGTGACTCAGCGGCTGCATCTGTTGGCCGGCATCACCGAGGGTGGGGTAGACATCCTGCATGGCTTGGATTGCGACACGTCAACGTTGGTTGCGGAGGGGACGAAACAGCCCCGGGAGCTTATCAGCAGCCCGGACGTCAAATTGCAAAAATTTGTGGCAGCTCGCCAACGCCGTGCCTGCCCCAATCGCCGGCCGGAGCGGCCATGGCATTCTCAAGCCTTGCGGCCGAACAGCCCGCGCACCGCTTCCTGCAGGTCGGCCGGCAGGACCACCAGCTTGGCGTTGTCCTTCTCGCCCATGCGTTCCAGCGCGGCGATATATTTTTCGCCCAGCAGGTAGGACATCGGTCCGGTCTGCTCGCCGATCGCACTGGTGACGCGGCGGATCGCCTCGGCCGATGCTTCGGCCAGCATGACCTGGGCGTTGGCATCGCGCTTGGCCGATTCCAGGCGGGCTTCCGCCTCAAGGATGGCGGACTGTTTCGCGCCTTCCGAACGGGTGACGACCGCCTTGCGTTCGCGTTCGGCTGCCGCCTGCATTTCCATCGCCTTCTGCATCGACTGGGAGGGCTTGATGTCCTGAATTTCGACCGATTTGACGGTCAGCCCCCAGTCCACGGCTTCGTCGGCGATGCTTTCGCGCAGCCGCGCCTTGATCTTGTCGCGCGAGGAGAGCGCCTCGTCGAGTTCCATCTCGCCGACGATGGAGCGCAGCGTGGTCATGATCAGGTTGCGGATGGCTTCGGAAAAATCGGTGACGCCATAGACGGCCTTGACCGGGTCGGTCACCTTGATGAAAGCGATGGCATTGGTCAGGATCACGGCGTTGTCGCGGGTGATGACCTCCTGTTCCTGAACATCGAGGATGATGTCCTTGGTGACGAGCTGGTAGGCGATCTTGTCGAGATAGGGAATGACGATATTGAGGCCGGGCTTCAGCGTGCCGTGATACTTGCCAAGGCGCTCGACGATCCATTCCTCTCCCTGCGGCACGATCCGGACACCTTTCGCTATGGTGACGGCGACGAAGGCCAGGAGGGCGAGAACGACGACGAATCCGGGACTGACTTCCATGTGTGACTCCTTGCGGTGAATCTGCCTAAATCTTGCTGACGGTGAGGAAACTGCCTTCAACGGCGACAACCTTTACCCGTTCGCCCGCCGCGATGGGGGTGTCGGCCATGCAAACCCATTCTTCGGAGCCGAGGACAGGGCGCTGGAAACGTACCTTGCCGCGTTCGAAGGGGGCGACCGCATTCACCAGCAGGCCGATTTCACCCACGACCTCGCCGGTGGCGGTGCCGATCCGT
Organism: uncultured Azonexus sp.; assembly: GCA_937983545.1. Taxonomy (GTDB): domain Bacteria; phylum Pseudomonadota; class Gammaproteobacteria; order Burkholderiales; family Rhodocyclaceae; genus Azonexus. The sequence goes on along the minus strand of CALJZP010000077.1, from coordinate 9,298 downwards.
GTCTTGTGAAAGCCCGGCTTGAAAACCTTGAACCAGAGCATGACCATGGCCAGCGAAGCGGCAGTCCAGATCGCCAGCTGCACGGTCAGCGACAGGTCGGGAGCGAGGAGCGCGAGCAGCCCGACGAGCAGTGCGCCCAGACCGAACCAGACGACGAAAAAGGACGGAACGATCAGTTCGGCCAAGATGAGACCGATACCGCCGACCATCCATACCCACCATTCAAGTTGCATAGCACTCTCCTTGTGTACTGAGTATTTAGGGTTTGGCGCGGTGGGTCAAGGACGATTGTGGTTTGTCCGGATGTGTTCGACTGCCGGCCGGAATTAGAATGGCCGGGTGAATACCGCATTGCTTCTTCTCCCCGATTTCGCCCTGATCCTGCTCGGTGCCGGTATCCGGCGCTGGATGCATCTGGGCGACCATTTCTGGAATGGCGTGGAGAAGCTTGTCTATTTCATTCTTTTCCCGGCGCTGCTCGTCAATGCCATCGTCAAGACCCGCCTCGATCTCGCTGCGGCGCTGCCCCTGCTCGCCACCGCGTTCGCGGCCATGGCCGGCGGGATGCTGCTCGGTCTCCTGCCCCGGCTGTTCGTGCGCATGCCGGCGCTGACCTATGCCTCGATGTTCCAGTGTGCCTATCGCTTCAATTCCTATATCGCACTCGCGGTGGCCGGGATGCTCTTCGGTGCCCCCGGTATCGCGACCATGGGATTGATCGTCGGCGCAGCGGTACCCTTTGCCAATCTGGTGTCGGTGTGGATGCTCGCACGCCACGGCGAGGTCGGGCTGTGGCGCGAGGTGGCGCGCAATCCGCTGATCTGGGGGACGGCCACCGGCTTCCTTCTCAATCTCGCCGGCTTCGTGCCGCCGGCACCGCTGCAAGCCTTCCTTGGTCGTCTTGCCGATGCTTCGATCGCGCTCGGCCTGATTACCGTCGGCGCTGCCTTGCGTCTGGATGGGGCATCCGGAGTCAAGCTGTTCGCGAGTTGGCTGGTTGGCGTCAAGTTGCTGGCACTGCCGCTGATCGCGATTGGCGTGGCGTCCCTGTTCGGACTGTCCGGGCTCAATTTCCAGATCGTCGTGCTGTTCGCCGCCTTGCCGACGGCTTCCTCAGCCTACATCCTGGCCATGCGCATGGGCGGGGACGGGCGCAGCGTCGCCTGGCTGATTTCGGCGACGACCTTGGGTTCGATGCTGACCCTGCCCGGCTGGGCGGCCTGGCTGTCGCACTGAGACCCGGTACGCAAGGGCAGGCGCTTGGTGCCTGCCCGGATGGTTGCCTATTTCTTGCTGCGCGACGATTTCGGCTTGGCGGCAGCCGCTTCGGCGGTGGCGGCCGTCGCAGCCTGTGCCGCCGCTTCGGCATGTTGCTGCATTTGTTCGCGCATCTGCTGCATCATTTGCCAGGGCCACATGGCGGCATCGGAAAGCGTGCTGTGCGCCGGGTCGGCGACGCCCTGGAAAAAGTGGGGCTGGGAGGCAGGGGGCGGCTGCGGCGCATCGGGGGCGAGCGATTTCGCGGCGTCGGAAGCCATCTTGCCCATGGCCTGCACCGCGCCGACGGTCGTACGCTGCATTTCGAGGCCCTGAATCGTCATCTGCAGCATCGACAGGTTCATGCGCAGCCAACCCTCCACGGCCTTCATGTCCTTGATGCGCTTGTCGAGTTCATCGACATCAAACGTGGGCGCCACCATCCCGGGCAGGGAGAATCCCATGTTGCCCCACATGCTGCGCATGAAGTTGAGCGGGTCGTGTACTTGATCGTCAGCCATGTCAGTCTCCCTTCTTGTTGGACTTCCATCTTAAACCCGGATCGAAGCATTTGGGTGATATTGATGCGGCTCCGGCCGGGGCGCGGGTAAAGTCGCTCGCAGGCGGTGATTTACCTCGCGGGGTATGCGAAAATGATAAATTGGCATGCGGATAGATAGGGGGGAGTATGTTGAAGCTGTTGGTGGTTGAGGATCACGCGCTGGTTCGCGAAGGCCTGGTTCGCTTACTCGGGCAGTTGGAACCCGGGGTGTCGGTTCTGGAGAGCCCGGATTTCGAATCGGCACTCAATGTGCTCGACTCCGCAGGCGAGTTCGATCTGGTTCTGCTCGATCTGGCGTTGCCCGGTATCGACGGTTTTGCCGGACTCGATATTCTGCGGCGCCGTTACCCCGCCATGCCGGTTGCCGTGGTTTCAGCCTTCGATGATGTGCCGACCATTACCCGTGTCCTCAATCTCGGCGCCTCCGGCTTCATTCCCAAGGCTTTCTCTGGAGAAGCCCTGCTGTCGGCGGTCCGTGAAGTGCTGGATGGCAATATCTTCCGTCCCACCGGGCAGTCCGCGGCGCCGACGCTGGATGCCGAAACGCCGATTCCGCCGGTCAAGAAGGGCGTGCGTCCGGACGAGGTCGGGCTGACCGATCGTCAGGCCCAGGTTCTGGCCTTGATGGTGCGCGGCCTGAGCAACCGTGAAATTGCCGATCAATTGGGCTTGTCGGAGGGGACGGTCAAGATTCACGCGACTGCCGTGTTCAAGACGCTCGATGTCAGCAGCCGTACCCAGGCTCTGGTTGCCGTGGCCCGCTACGGCATCGATTTCGAGAGCGTTTTCTGAAGCTGGCCAATCAGCGCCCGTAACTTGGCGGGCCGCACCGGCGTCGGTAGGGTGTGTACGCTGCCGGACAGTTCCGGCGGCACCGCCTGCTGCTCGTCGAGCAGCACGATGAGCGGCATGCCGGGGGCGTGACCGCCGGGGCAGAGTGCTTCGACCGCCGCCATGTCGGCGATCACGACGGCACGTTGCGACGCCTGGCCGGTATCGCCGCCCGGCAGCATGCGTACTTCGTATTCCCAGCGCCCCGCGAGTTCGGCACAGTGTTGCAGTTCGGGTGAGCTGCCGATGCAATCGACTTTTTCGGCCGGCGCGATTTTTCTGGTGGCGGCCGGCTGAGGGGCGATCGGCCGGCAACCGTCGACGTGGAGTGTGAAGCACGTCCCTTCCCCGGTGCGCGACTTCAGCTTGACCTCGATATCGAGCGCCTTGGATAGCCGGTCAACGATGGATAGTCCCAGACCGAGGCCCTTGTTCTGCTCCCGGGCCGCATTGCCGACCTGATAGAACTCGGCAAAGATGGCTGCCTGGTGTTCGAGCGCAATCCCGATGCCGTTGTCCCTCACTTCAAGGGCGACTATGTTGCCCCGTCGCCGGGCCGCCAGCAGGACGCAACCGCCTGGCGGGGTATAGCGCAGCGCATTGGACAGCAGGTTGGCGATCATCCGTTCCAGCATGACCGGATCGGTTTCGACCCAGAGCGGGGATGGCCGAATGCGCAGGGTCATGTTGCGATCGGCCGCTGCCCTGCGAAAGGCATCGGCGAGGCGTTCAAATATCGGTTGCAGCGGCGAGGGGCGCGGCTCCGGTTTGATGCCGGCTACATCGAGTCGTGAAATGTCGAGCAGCGAGTCGAGCAATTCACCCAGAAGGGCGGTCGAGGCGGATATCTGTTCGGCCAGATGGGGAAGTTCATGCAGGTTGGCACCGCGAATCTGGCGTTGCAGGTCGGCGGCAAACAGGGACAGGGCATGCAAGGGTTGCCGCAAGTCATGGCTTGCCGCGGCCAGGAAGCGGCTCTTTGCCGTATTGGCACGTTCGGCGGCGTCTTTTTGTCCGGCCAGCTCCAGGGTCGCTTCCTGAATGCGCTCCTCCAGATGCTCGTGGCTGGCCGCCAATTCGGCTGTCATCCTCGCCATCTCGCGAAACTGGCGCCGCGCGAGAATGGTGCTGACAAGAAGAACGATGATCACCAGCGTGGCAACAGTCCCCAATTCGAACAGGCGATTGTGCCAGTTGGCGAGTACGGTGCTCTCGGGAATGGCGGTGAGGATACGGAGATCGGGGAAGCCGGGAACGGCGACCAGCGAAACCAGCAGGCCGTTGTGGCGATTCAGACCGAACTCGGCGAGCTGGCCCTTCAATTTCCCGGTAAAGAGCACGGATTCTGCCTTGGCGCCCAGAATGGGCGATTGACGACTCAAGTCGGTCGGTCGGCAGGACGCGACAATCTCGGCCTTGGCGTTGATGAGAACCGACTCGAAGTCGTCGGAGAGCCGGTTGGACCAGCAGAAGTCCTGCAGATAGGCCGGCTCGATGGCACCAAACACGGCGCCGCTGAACAGGCCGTTGTCGCCCGTCACACGGCGGGCAATGCCATAGGTGTAGCGTGCCGAGTTGCGCCCGATGTAGGGGCCGTAGGTTGCGCCTTCGGCGCCCCCCTCCAGTGCCGCGAAATAGGGGCGGTCGCGGACGTTGATCTGGGGAGCCGGGAAATAGGTCGAAACGAAACGCTGGTTGCCCTTTTCGTCAAAGATGATCAGGTCCCGCAATTGGGGCATCGCCCGCGAGTGACGCTGGGCAATGTATTCCCACCCCTTGCTGGCGTCCCAGTCGTGCCAGTTGCGGCGGCCGTGCGACAGGTCGGTTGCCGTTTCGCGCAGCAGGACATCGACCGCCTCGAAACTTCGTGCGGTATGTTCGGCCATCATCAGGCTGAAGTGCTGCAACCGGCGTTCTCCTGCTTCCTGGTCGCGGTGGCGGGCGACCACGAGATCGGCCAGGAAGAGCAGCAATACGATCAGCGTGCCGATCAGCGAAATGCTCAGGGCGAGGGTTTCGGGCTTGCGCTTGGGCATGCTCTGCTAGCGCTGGTAGCAGTAGAGGGGGCGGGCCGGCGAACAATCCACCTCGATGACGCGGTCCGGCGTGGCGCCGGGTATCGGAAAGCTGTTGCTGATAAACAGGCTGCCCGGTTTCATTTCGGCCTGCACCTTCTCCCAGAGGCGTGGCATGGGGGCCGGGGAGAGGAAGGCGTAAACCACGTCGTAATCGCCGAGCCGGGCACTCCACAGATCATCCCAGCGCCAGGCGATGTTGGGGCGGCCGACGCTGAGAAGGCGTCCGGCCAGCCAGGTCAGCGGGGCATTCTCGATGCCGGTGAAATGGCTTTCCGGGAGGGCGTCGGCCAGCGGGACAGTGGTGCTGCCGACCCCGGCGCCGAGATCGAGAAAGCGGCTGTCGCCGCGTTCGGCCAGCAGGCTGGCCAGGGCTTGCACCGTTTGCTTGTTGGACAGGTAGAGCGGCACCTGTCCGGTCAGTGCGCCGCGATAGACGAGCAGCAGCAGGATGGCGGCAAGCAGGAACCAGCCGGGATCGACGGCCAGTGTGTGGGTAAACCAGACCAGCGGCATGAATCCGCCATGGATGACGCGCCACCACCATGGCTGACGAGACAGGGTGGCGAAGAGCAGGGCGGCGGCGCCGATGGCCAGGCTGGTTTCCAGCCAGGGCATGGCCTCTCCCCGCAGGCCGAAATAAGGCCAGGCCAGGGAGAGGATCAGGATAGCGGCGGCGCCTTGCAGCGCCAGTTGGCGAAGCGGGGGAGATGACATCCCCCGATTTTATGCCATCAGTGCCTTTCGTGCCTTGTCCCTGCGGGTCTCGGCTTGCTCGGCGGCTGCCTGGCGCACCGGGCCGTAGCCACGGACCTCGGCCGGCCAGTTGGCCAGGGCGGCCGCCGCGGCGGGCTTGCCGGTGGCTGCCAGGATCAGATCGAGATCCGCTTCATAGGCTGCCAGCAGGCGCCGGTCGACAGTCTTTTCCGGGCTGAAGCGGAAAGGGTCGAGCCAGCTGCCGCGTAGCGAGCGCCACTTGGCCAGCAGCTTGAGCACCGGCAGCAGTCGGCTGCTGAAACGAATTTTCTTCGGTCGGCCGTCAGGGCCGGTTTTGGCCAGGAAGGGCGGAGCCAGGTGGAAACTGAGTTGCGGGTCGCCGGAAAACTGTTCGGCAAGGCGCGTCATGAAGTCGCCTTCGACAAACAGCCGGGCGACCTCGTACTCGTCCTTGGGCGCCAGAAGCCGGGCGTACTGGGTGGCTACCGTGCGGCTCAGGGACTCGTCGCCCAGACCCAGAACGGCATCCATGCGTTGCCGATAGCGCTCGGCCAGGCGGGCGTCCTGGTAGGCAGTCAGGTGCTGGGCGCGATGTTCGATCAGTTCGCTCAGCGAGCGCTGCGGTAGCGGCGTGCCTGCCAGCGGACCGGTGATGGCGGCCACCTTGTCCGGGAACAGGGCTATCCGCCGGCCCCAGGCGAAGGCCTGCCGATTCGCTTCGACGGCGGCGCCGTTGAGCTCGATGGCCTTGTCGAGCGCGGCGGCCGATACGGGCACCAGTCCCATCTGCCAAGCGTGACCGAGGAGCAGCATGTTGGCGTAGAGCGCATCGCCCATCAGCCGGGTGGCCAGATGCTGGGCGTCGATGAAGCGTACCTGGTCGGCGCCGAGCGTATCGGTCAGCTGGCGCTGCAGGCCGGCGAGCGGGAAATGCCAGTCGGGGTTGCGGGTGAATTCGGCGGTCGGCGTGTCGGTGCAGCTGACCACGGCCCGCGTCCGGCCCTCGAGCATTTTCGACAGGGCTTCGGTACTGGCGCTGACCACCAGGTCGCCGCCGAGGATGGCGTGGGCCTCGCCGGTGGCGATGCGGGCGGCGTGGATGTCTTCCGGCCGGTCGGCGATACGCAGGTGCGAGAAGACGGCGCCGTACTTTTGGGCCAGACCGGTCATGTCGAGGGTCGATATGCCCTTGCCGTCGAGGTGGGCGGCCATGCCGATCAGCGCGCCGAGGGTGATGACGCCCATGCCGCCGACGCCGGTGATGATCAGGTTGTAGGGCTGGGCGGTGGCCGGCAATTGCGGGGCCGGCAGGATGGGCCAGTCGGCATTGTCCACTGCAGCCGCGCTCTTGCGCGGTTTGGCGCCTTCAATCGTCACGAAGCTGGGGCAGAAGCCCTTGAGGCACGAGAAATCCTGGTTGCAGGCGGATTGGTCGATCTGTCGCTTGGTGCCGAAGTCGGTTTCGACCGGCACCACCGACAGGCAGTTGGATTGCACCGAACAGTCACCGCAGCCCTCGCAGACCGCTTCGTTGATCACCACACGCGTGCTGACCGGCGGCAGCTTGCCGCGCTTGCGGCGGCGCCGGGCTTCCGTGGCACAGACCTGGTCGTAGATAAGGATGGAGACGCCGGGGTATTCGCGCAATTCACGCTGGACGCTGTCGAGTTCGTCGCGATGGCGGACCGGTACGTGCGGGGCGAGGTCGGTGATCTCGGCGTACTTGGCAGGATCGCTGGCCACGACGACCATTTTCTCGACGCCCTCGGCTTCCAGCTGACGGGTAATCTGGGCGACGCTGAGGTTGCCGTCGACCGGCTGGCCACCGGTCATGGCGACGGCATCGTTGTAGAGAATCTTGTAGGTGATCGGCACCTTGGCCGCCAGCGATTGGCGGATGGCGAGCAGCCCGGAGTGGAAGTAGGTGCCGTCGCCGAGGTTCGCGAAGATGTGCTTTTCGGTGGTGAACGGCGCCTGACCGACCCAGGGCACCCCTTCACCGCCCATGTGGGTGTAGGTGGCCGTGCTGCGGTCCATCCAGGTCACCATGTAGTGACAGCCGATACCGGCCACGGCGCGCGAGCCTTCCGGTACCTTGGTCGAGCTGTTGTGCGGGCAGCCTGAGCAGAAGTGCGGCTTGCGCTCGGCGAGTACCAGCGGCGTCTGCGCCGCCTTCTGCTTGGTGGCGATGACGTGCAGGCGGGCTTCGATGCTCGGTGATGTGAAGAAGCGTCCGATCCGCTCGGCGATGACGCGGGCGATGGTCGCCACCGGCAGCTCGCCGGTCGCCGGCAGCAGCCAGTTGCCTTCCGACCATTCGCCGATTTCGTCGAACTTGCCGATGACACGGGGGCGGACATCCTCGCGCCAGTTGTACAGTTCTTCCTTGAGCTGGTATTCGAGGAGCTGGCGTTTTTCCTCGACGACAAGAATTTCCTCGAGGCCCTCGGCGAAATGGCGTACGCCTTCCGGTTCCAGCGGCCAGACCATGCCCACCTTGTACAGGCGGATGCCGATCTCGGCTGCCAGCTTGTCGTCGATGCCCAGCTCGTCGAGTGCCTGGCGTACATCGAGGTAGCTCTTGCCGGCGGTCAGGATGCCGAGGCGAGGGGCTGGCGAGTCGATGATCACCCGGTTGAGCTTGTTGGCCCGGCAATAGGCCAGGGCGGCGTAGAGCTTGTGGTTGAGCAGGCGGGCTTCCTGCTGCAGTGGCGGGTCGGGCCAGCGGATATTGAGGCCGTCCGGCGGCAGGGTGAAATCGGTCGGGTAGACGATGTCCACGGCGCTCGGGTCGATGTTGACCGAGGCCGAGGTTTCGACCGTATCGGCCAGCGCTTTGAAAGCAACCCAGCAGCCCGAGTAGCGGCTCATCGCCCAGCCATGCAGGCCGTAGTCGAGGTATTCCTGTACGTTGGCCGGGTAGAGAACCGGCATCAGCACGGCCTTGAAGACGTGCTCGGTCTGGTGCGGCAGTGTGGACGACTTGGCGGCATGGTCGTCGCCGGCGATGACCAGGACGCCGCCGTGCCGGGCGGTGCCGGCGGCGTTGGCATGGCGGAAGACGTCGCCACAACGATCGACGCCCGGCCCCTTGCCGTACCACATGGCGAAGACGCCGTCGTAACGGGCGCCGGGGAACAGACCGACCTGCTGACTGCCCCATACGGCCGTCGCGGCCATGTCCTCGTTGATCCCGGGCTGGAAAGTGATGTGATGCTCGGCCAGATGTGGCTTGGCTTTCCACAGGCCGAGATCGAGATTGCCGAGCGGGCTGCCGCGGTAGCCGGAAACGAAGCCGGCGGTATTCAGGCCGGCGGCCAGGTCGCGTTCCCGTTGCAGCATGGGTAGTCGGATCAGGGCCTGGGTGCCGGTCAGGAAGACGCGGCCGGTGCTGCGGGTGTATTTATCATCCAGCGTCGCGGCGAGCGCGGCTGGCAGAGCGAGGTTGCTCATTGTTGTCTCCGTTGTGTTCGCCTTGTGGGCGAGGTTTCGTCGCCGCATCGCCGGGGGTGGTGGCGATGCGGAGCTTGGAGATTTGAGTCTGGCCGAAAGCGAATGTTCCGGCAAATCGGGGTTAACCCGGAGGCAGGATTTTCCCGGGGTTGAGCCGGTTGTGCGGATCGAGCGCCTGCTTGATCGCGCGCATCACGTCGACGGCGACATCGCCGTGCTCAAGCGGCAGGTATTGGCGCTTGCCGAGGCCGATGCCATGCTCGCCGGTGCACGTGCCTTCCATGGCGATGGCCCGCTCGACGACGCGCTGGCTGATCCAGGCGGCTTCCTTCATTTCCTTGGCATTGTCGGTGTCTACCAGCACGACCAGATGGAAGTTGCCGTCGCCGACGTGGCCGAACAG
>CALJZP010000076.1 GCA_937983545.1 uncultured Azonexus sp. | reverse complement strand
ACTTTTCCCATACGGTCTCCCAAACTCTTTTTGAGTGTAGACCGTCACGATAAGTTTTCAAGCTTACCGTCGTACGATGCTTACAGCGGAGACAGTCGTTCCCGGCGACAGCAACAATCCGAGGTGGCGTAGAAGTCGCTTCGTATCGCGTTGCTTGACGGACTGGCGCCGGCTGCCATATCAAGCAGCGCACAAAGTCAGCCGAGCAACGCTTGTTGGCGCAGACCGATCAGACGATCCTGCGCGCCGCGATCAAGCTTCGATGCGGGAGATGACGACAGCGCTTTGCGGAATCTGGTAGTCGGCCGCCAGCTGGGTGCGGGCGATATCCTCGATAGCCTGGTCTTCGCAGGCGACGAAGTGGCGGGCGCCGCAGAAATCCTGCGGAATGCCGGCGCGATCCTGGGTGATGCGGTAGTGCACCTTGACGTTCATTTGCTGTTTACCTTTTATGTCTGTTTTTTTGATCCTGCGCGCGCAGTTTAGGCGCGAATTTTTGCTACGCAATAAGGGTTTTCCACAGGTTGGGGAGTCGTTTATGCGACGTGCTTGCGCGGTCCTGAGCAAGCGTTGCGTACTTGCTTTTCCGTCGCTCAGCGCGGGGCGTCGAAACGCTGCAATTCTTCGCGGGTATTGATGTTTTCGAAGGCCGAGGCAACGTCGTCGAAGGGAACCTCGACCGTCTTCAGGGTGGCGTACCAGCGATCGAATTTACGCTCGCCGCTTTGCAAATAGGCGGTCAGGTGCGGTAGAACGTCACGCTTGCACAGGCAGAATACCGGGTGTGGCTGGTCAAAGGTGCGGGCAACGGCCAGGTCGGCATCGGCAGTTCGCATCGCGGCGCCGAGCCGCGACACCAGATCGCTCGGAAGAAACGGGGAGTCGCAGGGGGCGGTGGCAACCCAGGGGTGGCTGGCTGCCGACAGGGCCGCATGCAGGCCTGCCAATGGGCCGGCGAAGTCAGGAATCTTGTCGGCGACGACACGGTAGCCAAATTCGGTGTAGCGTTCAGCATTCCGGTTGGCATTGATGAGCAGTTCATCGACCTGGGGCGCCAGGCGTTCGACCACCCAGGCGCTCATCGGGCGTCCCTGGAGTTCCTGCAGTCCTTTGTCGACGCCGCCCATGCGGCGCCCCTGTCCGCCGGCGAGAACAACACCGGTGATGGGCGGGCAGGTCATCAATAGATCAGCGTGCGCCATGCCGGGTCGAGTGCGCGGGCAACGAAGGCGGTGGCGCCGGCAGCCCGCGCTTGCGGGATCAGTGTCTCATTTTCGGCGATCCATCCGGCACTGGCCATGCCGCAGGCGAAGAGCGGGATGTCTTCGGCGATGACCTCGCGCAGGAATTCGCCGATCGATTTTTCACGGGCTGCCGTGGGATAGAGCGTGTCGGCCACACCATCCGCCAGCAGGCGTACCGCCGGTCCGGCGAAATGGATCTCGACTCGGGCATCGAGGGCGCGTGCGGCCAGGGCGTGGACCAGCGGCGTCGAATACAACTCGGGGCGTTCGGCGCTGGCTGTGCAGATCAGGATGGCCAGCTGGTCACTCAAAGCAGGCCTCCGGCTCGATCTTGAGGATGTGCCGGCGATAGGCTGCCGCATCGACGAGGGTTGCCTTTTCGGCTTCCCAGTCGGTTGGCTGGGCGCGCACCATCCAGCCATCGCCGTAAGGCTGCTTGTCCACCAGGGCCGGATGTTCTTCGGCGGCCTCGTTGCCCTCAAGCAGGATGAAGGAGATGGGGGCGTGGACGGCGAGCACGGTCTTGCGGCATTCGACCGTGCCCAGGCCCTTGCCGAGGGCAACCTGCGCGCCTTTCGGCTTGGCGGTAAATGCGATGATTTCGCCCGCGATAAAGATGCCGAAACTGGTCGCTCCGATCAGTACCTCGCCGTTTTCCTCTTCCCGGACCCACATATCGTGGGCGGGGCAGTAAAGACGATCGTCGGGCACGCTGCCGTGGAAGGGATGGTGAGCCATTGGCGAAAGGGAATTGGATGGATGCGGAAGTTTAACCTTACTGCAGCCTGCCACGCAGCTTTCCAGCGCGAGAAACGGACACCCGCAGTCGGGGTGGCAGTGATTTTCGCGAGAACGAACCGTTGTCGAGCAAGCAGAATGTTGACGCAGCGCAATACGTCACCCCGAGTTGCCTGCTAGGGTGAGGCTGTCTGTTTCGAAATCATCAACCATGAGAGTTAGCCTATGTTTCCTGAGTATCGTGATCTGATTACCCAACTGAAAACAACTGACCGCCACTTCCTCAACCTGTTTGAGCGGCACAACGATCTGGATCAGAAGATCAAGAATCTGGAGGCGCATATCGAACATGCGACGCAACTGGAAATCGAGGCACTGAAGAAGGAAAAACTGGCGCTGAAGGACGAACTGTACGGCCTGTTACGTCGGGCAGCTACGGCCTGATGCATCCGAAACCCCGCTGCGGCGGGGTTTTTCTTTTATGTACCGGCAAATTACCGGTGCATGGTTATTGGCGGAGAGAGCAGGAGTCTAATCACGCATTAAATCAATTGTGCGGCAATGGTGTTGTGAATTTGAATTTCATTTGTGCCCCCAAATATGCCCCCGCGCGATACCCGCTGCGGCCTGGCTTTATAAGCCGGGTCTAGTCGATTAGCGGCAATTTCTCATCGTGGATTTCGATGCGCATGGCCTTATACGATTCCACAAGTTCGCGAAAATAGCGCTCGTCTTGATTTTTTGGCTCCGTATTCATTAAATCGATTTGACGCTTGATGCTTGGATCAATTTGACATGCTTTAGCTAGCCTTTGCTGGATAAACAGAAGGCGCAACTCGATGAGCATCCACCGCCGAAAATACGGTGCACTACGTAACTGCTCAACCTCATCGCATTTGTCTAATATTTCTTGAAGTAGAACATCGAGGTGATTCATGAAGCCCCCAGTGGCGCTCAATTTCACATCAGTTTGAAGAGCGTCTAATTACCTGGTCGATGCGTCACAAATCGAAGGTAAATGTGTTCTTGCGCTTAAACCAATTCTTTAGAGTATCGGACAGGTCGTCGTAGCACCATTCACGGGTGGAGATAAGCTCGCCATTGTCTTGGTAATACAACGCAGCATATAGCCTGTACTCGTCCCGCCCCCAGAGAAAAGCGAATAATCCATCATCGTGGGTGTGCTTCATCCGCACGGTAACCTTGTATCGACTGGGTTCAGTGGCGCATATCTGAGTCTTGGCCCATTCGCGTATTGTCCGCTCCTGATTTCGGACTTGCTCCATTTTTGCTATGACTTTCAGGCTTCCCGCTGACATCACAATCCCTTGAATAGGTTAATTAATCCATTCTACAACGTCGAATTTTGATGAAATAAATGCACGAATTTCTTCGATGGTTCCCATTTTGATAATCTCAGACGGAGATTCGTTCTTGGATAAATGGAACCTAACAACTCCTCCTGAGCTTGTATTCGGTTCTTGTTCGCTTAAAGGTAGGAGAACGTATTGAATCCCGTCCGCTATAAGTCTTTTGATCATTGTTAGTCCCGATTTTGGATTTTGGTAGGCAAGGCCTAAGGCCCGTATGGCAATGCCATCCGGAAAGGAAGGTAAAAGCCCGCTTCTTGCCATATGCAGTCATCTGTTCCGCTTCCTCCACTCCCATGGCGCACTGGATCAGCATCACGCAATAAACCGATCCGCTTCTGCGTGGCCTAGGCTTCGTGGGCAGTGGCTGGAACTTGTCAGGCAGGTTAATGGATGGTACAGATTTTTTCAGGGGTGACGAAGTAGCCATCAGCGGTTATTGCCTGAATTTGTTGCGCAACAGTAAGGCCGCACGACGCATATTTCGTCGCAACGATTTGATTCGGATCGCGATTTACATTTCGCACTTGTTGCGAAAAACGGATAGGTTCCCCTGTATGTCTATTCAGCATTGTCGTTCCTGCGTAGGCAATTAGGGCTGGATATTCTGAAAAGACAGCCGGTCAGATCGGCGAACAGAACTTGAAAAAACTTGAAATTCAAGCGCTGCTCACCGAGCGAATGAAAGCCCGCGAACAGCGGACAGAAATCACCCAGGACAAGGTTCTTGCCTGTTAGCAAAGGTTAGTGTTCAGGCCAACACCTGAATCGCCCCGGAATCCGTAGACGCTCTGAAGCCTTAAACTTAGGCAAAAGGAGAAGTCATGAGCAGCAAGCGTTATCCGGAAGAATTCAAGATCGAAGCGGTCAAGCAAGTCACGGAAAGAGGCCATCCAGTCGCCGAGGTGGCCAGCC
>CALJZP010000075.1 GCA_937983545.1 uncultured Azonexus sp. | reverse complement strand
CCCCGATCAGCAGGACCTGCTGCAGGGTCGCCTTCAGTTCCGTGCGTTTGTGCAGCCCCGGTATCAGGTCGGCAACCGCGACGTAGATCATGCTGGCCGCAGCCAGGCCAAGCAGGGTCGGAATCCATTCGGTGAGTTCCGACAGGGCGAAATAGGCCAGCATTGCACCGGCCAGTGTCGCCAGGCTGGACAACAGGTTGAAGGCCAGCGCCTTGAGCCTGCTGTAGCCGGAATGCAGGAGGATCAGGTAATCGCCCACTTCTTGCGGAATTTCGTGGGCAATGATGGCGAGCGCCGTAACAATCCCGAGTTCGGTGTTTTCCAGAAAGGCCGCGGCGATCAGGATGCCGTCAACAAAATTGTGGAATGTATCGCCGACAAGGATCAGGAGACCCGAGCGCCCATGGTCGTGAGCCGGGGCATGGGCTTCGTGCGCCTCGCAGTGATCGTGGTGGCAATGCCGCCAGAGCACCAGTTTTTCAAGGACGAAAAACACCATGATGCCAAAGAGAACGGTGGCCGCCATCTTGTGCGGATCGCCATGCTCGAGCGCATGCGGCAGGATTTCCAGGAACGCCGCACCAAGCAAGGCGCCAATGGCGTAAGAGATCAGGATATTGACCCGCTGCGCCCCGACCGAGAGGCTCAATGCAGCCGCGGCAGCAACGCTCAGGACGCCGCCGGCCAGCGATACGGCAATGATCCAGGATAATGTGCTCACGAATGTCGGCCTGATGGAAAGCGCCGGATTATACGCCGTCGGCAGCCAGCCAGATCAGCGTCGCCATGCGACCGGTCACGCCGTCGCGACGGTAGGAAAAATATCGCTCGCCGTCGCTGACCGTACACAGCCCCCCGCCGTGAATCGATGTCAGACCGGCTGCACGCAGGCGGTGCTTTGCCAACAGATAGATGTCGGCCAGCCACTTGCCCGGAGACGAGGGCACAAATGCCTCCGCAGCGTCAGGATTGCCGCCAATGAATGCCGCCCGAACCTCGTCGCCCACCTCGAAGCGGGCTGGCCCGATCGCCGGCCCCAGCCAGGCCAGCAACTCGCCCGGCGCTACGGCCATGGCGGCGATGGTTGCCTCCAGCACGCCTGACTGAAGGCCGCGCCAGCCGGCATGGGCCGCTGCCACGACCGTCCCGGCACGGTTGCAGAACAGCACCGGCAGGCAATCGGCCGTCATGACCACACAGACTGCCCCGGATTGGCAGGCAAAAGCGGCATCCGCCTCGATAGCCGGGGAAATGCCCGGCGTCGCCTCGACCACCCGCGTGCCATGCACCTGTTTGAGCCAGGCCGGCTCACCCGGCAAGCGGCTGCGCAAGCGAGCACGATTTGCCAGGACACAGGCCGGATCATCGCCGACGTGATCGCCGAGATTCAGACTATCCCATGGCGCAACACTGCAGCCGCCGCGGCGCGTCGTTTGCATGGCACGCACCGTGGCCGGAGCCGGCCAATCGGGAAGCACCCACTCATCCATAGCGCAGCGTATCGAGCAGGTTCCGCATGTCCTCGGGCATCGGCACCTCCCATTGCATCTTGAGGCCGGTCAGCGGATGAACGAGGCCGAGCCGCGTGGCATGCAGTGCCTGACGCGGGAATGCCGGCAGTTTGGGGTTGTTCTTGCCATATACCGGATCGCCGACCAGGGGATGGTTGATCGAAGCGAGGTGGACGCGAATCTGGTGGGTCCGTCCGGTTTCCAGTGAACACTCGACGAACGTGCAGTAGGGGAAGGAATCGAGAATGCGATACCAGGTCAGGGC
This sequence comes from uncultured Azonexus sp., assembly GCA_937983545.1. Lineage (GTDB taxonomy): Bacteria > Pseudomonadota > Gammaproteobacteria > Burkholderiales > Rhodocyclaceae > Azonexus. The sequence continues at coordinate 5,321 of CALJZP010000075.1, read as the reverse complement.
CGGCTTGCCGCCCCGGTTCTCCGGAACGACCGCCATCTTGATCCGCTGCGTCGGGTGCCGACCGATAGGCGAATCGACTCCGCCATCCTTCTTGATCACGCCCGCAGCAAAGGCCAGGTAAATGCGCTTGACTGTCCGCGCCTGCAACTGGCGCACCAGATCGGTCTGCGCCTCCAGGGTCTTGGCAACCACCATCAATCCGCTGGTGTCCTTGTCCAGCCGGTGAACGATACCGGCGCGAGGAATCTGGTCGATGCCCGGCACATGGTGCAGCAAGGCGTTCATCAGCGTTCCGCTCCAGTTGCCACTGCCGGGATGGACGACCAGACCGGCAGGCTTGTTGATCACCAGCAGCGTCTCGTCCTCGTAAACGACGTCGAGCGGAATGTCTTCCGGCTGATCAACCTGATTACGTGCCTCTTCCGGCTCTTCAATCAGCAGCACCTGGCCGCCCAGCAGTTTCCGCTTGGGCTCGGTTTCCAACTTGTCATCGACCAGCACACAGCCATCCTTGATCCAGCCCTGCAGGCGATTGCGCGAATGCTGGGGTAACAGGTCGGCCAGCACCTGGTCAAGGCGACGGCCGGTGGATGCCTCGGGAACGGTCAGGCGGAGCGGTTCAGTTCGGCTATAATCGCCGGAATCTTCAATAGGATCATTCATAGATGCGAAGTTTACCCGCATTCCCGTCTTTCCCTGCCCTCATCCGCACGTTGCTGGCACTATTTGTGGCGACCCTCATTGCGGGCTGCGGCACCTCGGAAAAATACGACGAGACCAGCGGCTGGTCTGCCAGCAAACTTTACTCCGAGGCAAAGGATGCCCAGGGTGAAGGTGCATGGGACAAATCGGCCAAGTATCTGGAAAAGCTGGAAGCCCGTTTTCCTTACGGCCGCTACGCCCAGCAGGCGCAGCTCGAACTGGGCTACGTGTACTGGAAGGCTAACGAGTCCGGTTCCGCCCTCGCTGCCTGCGACCGCTTCATCAAGCTGCACCCCAGCCATCCGGCGGTCGACTACGTCTATTACCTGAAGGGCCTGATCAATTTCAACGAAGACCTCGGCCTCGCGGCATACGTCAGTTCGCAGGATCCAACCGAGCGTGACCCGAAAGCCGCCCGCGAATCGTTCGAAGCCTTCAAGGAACTGGTAACCCGCTTCCCGAACAGCAAATACACGCCGGATGCGACCCTGCGCATGAACTACCTGGTCAACGCCATGGCATCGCTTGAAGTCCACGTTGCGCGCTACTACGTGAAGCGGGGTGCGTACATTGCCGCGGCCAACCGCGCCCAGTACGCAATCAAGACCTATCCGCAGGCACCGGCCATCGAAGAAGCGATGTTCATCATGATCACCGCCTACGACAAGCTGGGCATGACCGATTTGCGCGACGACGCGGACCGCGTGATGAAGAAGAACTTCCCGAACAGCCGTTTCTACAAGGATGGCCTGGAACGCAAGACCGCCTGGTGGAAGCTCTGGTAAGCCAACGAAGCTGATCAAAGAAAAATGCCCGCACAACGCGGGCATTTTTTGTGGGGCATTGCCTTGCGCAAGCCCTACCTGACGACCGGCCTGCGAACGGACCGGCAAGCAACCCAGCTTCATCGCGCCGGCCCGACCCCGACCACAACGACCGGCAGTCCGGCCGAGGCCGTCAACTGCCCTGCTTGATCGCCAGGATCGCCTGATTGCGCAAGGTACGCAGCAATTGCAGTTCCTTTTCAGGAATCGCGATGCCGCCCGGCTCGTCGCGATCGGCGTAGATCAGCGCCACCGGATTGTTCTTGATGTTCAGCGGGAACAGAACGAAGGAATGCGCGGGCACCGCCTTGCGATACCAGTCAGGAATCCGGCTGGCGATCTTCGGATCGTCGATGTCGCTGATCAGGATATCGACCCCCTTCGAGGTGGCCGCATGAAAAATGTCCGGCGTGAAACTCAGCGTAAAACGAAAGGCGCGTGCCACCTCGTTGGCATCCGGGCCGAAACCGAAACGTCCCTGCATGACGCCGGCTTTGGCATCGCGAATGCACAGCACGACGCGTCGAAACCCCATGGCCCGATACATGGTTTCGAGAATGATGCGCAAAATGTCGTTGAGCTGAAAACCGTCGATCAACGTATTGCTGATATCCTGAATTCCGGCTGTCAGAACGGCCTGGGCATCGACCTGAGGCTCACCATTGCCGCCTCCGCCGCCGGCCAGCGGGTCGGGCTCCAGCAACACGGTGCTGTCTGCATAGTTCGTATCATGCCCCCCCGCCCCGGCGGGCGAATCGACTGCCGCTCCCTTGGCAAAAAGACGCATCTGCTTGCCGAACGTCGTCTGCTGCAGGTTGAGATGAACGACGCGGGCAAAATCGGCCACCTCCTCGACAGCACGCTGAACCGTTCGGAGTATCTCCGTCTGATCCAAGGCGACGGCCTCGGCATAGCGCGCCATGGTCCGCTTCAATTCACGGTCGCGTGCCTCGGGTGTGGCCTGGGCGATGACGTCGCACAATTCGTTGGAGAATCCGGCAAGAACGCGCAGACGATCTTCCTGCTGCACCGGAGTGCGGACCGGGCCGGCCGGCAAACCCCGTATGGTACTGACGATCAGTGGCGGGAACCCCCACTGGCGCGCAATGGCGACACCCAGTTCCTCGAACGAAATGCCGAGAACCTGACGCGCGGCGAGTTCCTCGGAACACGTTTTTTGCGCGATGATCCGGCGAATTTCGTCGGACTCCTCGGGAAAATAATATTGCGACAGCAAGCGCCCCAGGCTGTGGAAAAGCGAGCAGATGAACGACTGCTCGAGGTCGCGCATCTGCGCCGCTGCCCCGATATCTTTGGACAGTACGCCAGCCAGGTTGGCGCGCAGGAAATCTTCCTTCAGCTGGTTGGCATTCCCCTTGTTCTGGAGGTGCTCGAACAGCAATACGGTAATCGCGATGTTGCGGACCGCTTCGAAGCCGAGGACGACCACTGCCCGCGACACCGTGCTGATGCTCCCGCCGCCGGCCGGCCTGAAGTAGGCCGAGTTCACCAGGCGCAGCAGCTTGTTGGTCAGCGCGAAATCCTTGAGGATGGTGTTCGATAGCTTGTCGATACTCTCGGTTTCGCTGTTGGCGATCCGGTTGATGGCGGTAACCGATTCGGAGAGCGCGGGAAAATCGCTCTTGTGACGCATCCGGCGTAGCAGGAAGTCGATGGTCGATTGCCGGCTCCCCGTCGCCGGCAGGTCGTCCTCCGGCTCAAGGTAGTTGTCGAGCGCCTCGGCAAACTGGGCAGCCGTCTGGAAGCGCAGCGCCCGGTCCCGCGCCACCGCTTTCAACAGGATGGGGCGCAGGCGATCATCGACCCCCGTTCCATCGGGCAGCGTCAGATCGACGCTCGTAATGCGCTTGAGCACCGCCTGCAGACTGTCGCCGACAAAGGCACGCTGGCCGACAAGCATTTCGAAAAATATCGCGCCCGCCGAGAAAACATCGGAACGTTCGCTGATCTCGCGATTCAGGATGTACTCGGGCGCCATGTACGCCGGCGTCCCGATAATCTGCTCAGCCTCGTCACCCGTCGAGTCGAGGCGCGCGGCAATGCCGAAATCCATGACCCGCGGCGTGCCGTCGTCATCGAGCAGAATATTCGATGGCTTCAGGTCGCGGTGGATGATTCCCTGGGCATGGGCGTGGGACACCGCATCGAGAATGGGGCGCATGATGCTGACAGCCTTGACCGGCGGCAAGGCCCCACTCTGCGCCAGGAATTCCGCGAGATTCTTGCCTGGCACGTATTCGAACACGAGGTAGAGATCCCCTCCCTCCTCACCTGCCTCGAAAATCGGCACGATACCGGGATGGCGCATGCGTCCGACAGCCCGCGCTTCGGCAAGCAGGCTCTGGTTATGAAGCGGATCGGGGCGCGCGAAATGCAGGGTCTTGATGGCAATTTCGCGTTGCAGCTGGGGATCAAATCCCAGATAGACGACGCTCTGCGCCCCCCGCCCCAACTCTCTTCGGACTTCGAAGCGCCCAATCTTTCGGCTCATTTTTCGATTTCTTCAATCCAGACCAAATGCGGCACGCCGTCGGGGCCTCCGCTGACAAGCGCATTCTGCCCGTAATCCCCGGCCAATGCACAGGCGTCCTCCACGGCCAGATCGGGAACGAAGCAGCTTTCCTCCTGCGGCGCATCGGGCGCGTCCGGCAGGTTCAGGGCAGCATAGGGCTCGTAGTTTCCCTCCAGCAGATCGCACTCGAGCGCGGCCTGCCGCTCTGCATTGATCGCCTCGTCGGTCGCGATGGAGCCCGGGTTGTAGGCGGTTATCACCGCAAACCGGGTGCAACCGGCGGTCTCCAGCCAACACCGCAATGCCTCGCTGGCCTGGCCGATCCTCAGGTCGCACAGGCCGCCGGGGAGAAATACCCGATAGGTCGTTGCCTTGTAGGCCGCTTCAAGCTCACTCGTCTTCGCCATCGAAATCCGCCACCCCGATCAGTTGTTCCGAATCCGCCACCGGCAAGGCCTCGACTTCCTTCAGCTTGCGCGACAGCTGTCGCGTCCGCGTCTCGGCCTTGGCGATGCTGTTGCTCGCTTCGTCGAGCTTCTTCCGCGTGTGCGCCAGCGCTTCGCCGAACTTGCCGAACTCGGTCTTCACCGCCCCCAGCACGGCCCACACCTCGGCCGAGCGCTGCTCGATGGCCAGCGTGCGGAAGCCCATTTGCAGGCTGTTCAACATCGCTGCCAGCGTTGTCGGGCCAGCGAGGCTGACGCGATATTCGCGCTGCAACACCTCGGCCAAGCCGGGGCGGCGCAGCGCCTCGGCATACAGCCCTTCGATGGGCAGGTAAAGGATGGCGAAGTCCGTGGTATGCGGCGGCGCGACGTATTTTTCGCGGATGCTCTTCGCCTCGTTCTTCAGGCGCACCTCGATGGCCTTGGCCGCCTCCTCGATGGCGACCGGCTCCTGCGCATCGATCAGGCGCTGGTAATCCTCGATCGGGAATTTGGCGTCGAGCGGCAACCAGACCTCGGCCCCGTCCTCCTTACCCGGCAGGCGGATGGCGAAATCGACCCGCTCGCCACTCCCCGGCTTGGTCGCCACATTGGCAGCGAATTGATCGGCGGTGAGCAATTGTTCGAGCAAGGCCGAGAGTTGCACCTCGCCCCAGGTACCACGCGTCTTGACGTTGGTCAGCACACGTTTGAGATCGCCCACCCCGGCGGCCAGGGTCTGCATTTCGCCAAGACCGCGATGCACCTGCTCCAGACGGTCGCTGACCAGCTTGAACGATTCGCCCAGGCGCTGCTCCAGCGTGGCATGCAGCTTTT
>CALJZP010000074.1 GCA_937983545.1 uncultured Azonexus sp. | reverse complement strand
GGTTGAGCGCCTTGACGGCGGCCGGGTTGGCGAAATCGATGCTCGGCGTGCCGGCGGGTGTCGTCTTGATGTGCTTGGCCAGCGCGGCCGACGTGGCGGTCAGTACAGCCAGGTCGTAGCCATCGGCATTTTCGTTGCGGGGGTGCATGGCGGTGTTCCTTGAAACGGGCCGCCATTGTCCCACGCCGCGGCGATCAATGCTCCCGGCCGTCGATGCGGGCTTGCATCAGGATGGGGATGTAGCGCCAGGCGAGTATGCCGAAAGCGACGAGCCAGCAGCTTGCCGACGCGTGGATGATGCCGATGTAGGCCCCGGGTACGAACTGCGGCACGGCGACGCGGACGATGAGCGCCAGGATCATGATATACAGCACGGCGCGGTCGAGCCCGTCGAAGACGACCTTGCGGCCGGTGTGCCCTTTCGAGATGCGGATGATCATGGCTGGGATGACGCAGCCCATGGCGCCGAAAGTGAAGAGGTGTACCGAGACCGAGCCGATCCACACGAAGTTCATGGCGTGGCCCAGGGCTTCGACCAGCAGCTGGCCGACGATGGCCAGGTAGCCAATGTACATGATCCCGATGTCGATGCGCTTGAAGGCGAGATGCGGCTTCCAGAAAACGAAGCGGATGGCGAGCAGAACGGCCAGCGCCAGCGACAGGCCGGCGGTCAGCGGGCGGGGCAGGAAGGGTTCGAGAACCAGGAGCAGGCCGAGCAGCTTGATCGGCATGTCGAGTTTGGGTTGGCGCAGAATCTGGATCTGGAAGGCTGCTTTCATGAATCCCGTCAGGGTGCGTTCGAGCATGACCAGGAAGGCCATGCGGAACAGCGCGATGCTCATTCCATAGCCGGCCGGAAAGTCGTTGCCGTAGAGCATCAGGTATTTGGCCACCAGGAAGGCCGGCAGCATGACCATGAAGAAGGCGTTGTCGCGGTAGCTGTCCTGGCTGCGATAACGGATCAGCGTCCACACCAGCATGGCGGCGATGCTGCCGAGAAAGGCGTTGTTGGCGAGCATGGCGACCGGCAACGGCCAATGGCCGCCGAAGCTCATGGCCAGCCGCTCGACGATCCAGGCCGTGGCGAGCAGCATCAGGGCCGGTCCGTGATAGCCGCGGATGTTGACCCAGTTCTTGGTCGATGTGAGCAGGAAGCCCCCCAGCACCGCCCAGCCGAAGCCGAAGAACATCTCATGGGCATGCCATTGAACCGACGTGAACGGCGTATCCGGGGCTGGCAGGCTGCCGCTGAACATCAGCGCCCAAGCGATGGGGAAGAGCATGCCGGAAAGGCAGGCGAGGGCGAAGAAGGGGCGGAAGCCGACGAGCCACAGCGGGTGGGTGGGTGAAAACATGATGAACCGGAGGGGAAAAGTACGATCGAAGTGGCAAGTTTAACGACAGTCGCGAGTCGCTAACTTGATTTATACCGGGCTGGTCACGCATCGTTTCCCACAATGGCGTAAAATCCCATCCTTGGCCGATGGGTGAGGGGTTGTTCGGCTGATTTCCATAAGGACAAAGATGAAGCGTGTGGATGATTTCCGCTTGCGGCTTGGCAAGCACGAGCTCGTGCCGATCATGATCGGTGGCATGGGGGTTGATATTTCGACGGCCGATCTGGCCCTGGAGGCAGCCCGGCTGGGTGGTGTCGGGCATATTTCGGACGCGATGATCAATACGGTTTCCGATCGCCGCTACGAAACCAAGCACGTCAAGGAAAAGCTCGCGCTCTACAAGTACAACGTCCAGAACGAGGACAAGTCGGCGGTCAAGTTCGACCTCGGCCGTCTCGAGGAGGCCACCCGGCTGCACGTCGAGGCGACCATGAGCCGCAAGCAGGGTAGTGGACTGGTCTTCATCAATTGCATGGAAAAGCTGACCATGAACGCGCCGAAGGAGACCCTCAAGGTCCGCATGACGGCCGCCATGGACTCCGGTATCGACGGCATCACGCTGGCAGCCGGCCTGCATCTGGGTTCCTTTGCCCTGATCGAGGATCATCCGCGCTTCCGCGACGTGCAACTGGGTATCATCGTTTCCTCGGTTCGCGCCCTGCAGCTTTTCCTGAAGAAGAGCGCCCGTACCAACCGCCTGCCGGATTACATCGTTGTCGAAGGTCCGCTGGCTGGCGGACACCTCGGTTTCGGCATGGATTGGGCGCAGTACGATCTGGCCACCATCGTCGCTGAAGTACTCCAGTACCTGCGGGACGAAAACCTGAATATCCCGGTGCTTCCCGCTGGCGGTATCTTCACCGGCTCCGATGCGGCCGGCTTCCTCGACATGGGCGCCGCCGGCGTCCAGGTGGCGACGCGTTTCACGGTGACCAGCGAGTGCGGCTTGCCGGACGAGGCCAAGCAGGAATACTTCAAGGCCGACGAAGACGATATTGAAGTCAACCAGATTTCACCGACCGGCTATCCGATGCGCATGATCAAGTCCAGCCCGGGCATCGGCGACGGTATCCGCCCGAATTGCGAAGCCTACGGCTACCTGCTCGACGCCAACGGCAAATGCGCCTACATCACCTCCTACAACCGCGAGGTCGCCGCGCATCCCGAAGCGCGGAAGGTCAAGGTCTGGGACAAGACCTGTCTGTGCACCCATATGCGCAACTTCGAGATCTGGACCTGCGGCCACCTGACCTACCGCCTGAAGGATACGACCCGCAAGCTTGAGGACGGCCGTTACCAGGTGCTGTCGGCGGAGCATGTGTTCAAGGACTACCAGTTCAGCACGGATAACAAGATCGCGCTGCCGACACCCTAGCCAGCTTGAGTGGTTGTCGCCTCACGCTTCCGGTGAGGCAATAAAGTTCAAGTATCTGAAGTCTGGATGGACATGCAGTTTGCGCGAATGATGAAGGGGAGAAGACGGGGAGGTGCGTTCGGGCGCTTGCTTGGCGCCTGCTGCCTTCTGGCGCTTTCTTCTCTCGTCGTTGCATCCGACGATTATTCGGCGTTCAGCCTGCAGGGCTTCGGAACATTCGGGATGGCCCGGACGACAAGCGATCAGCTTGAGTTTGTCCGTGACCTGTCGCAGCCGAGTGGTGTCAGGAAGCACTGGGATGGCCGCAACGACAGCGTGTTCGGCCTGCAGGGAAGCTGGCAGATCGATCCTCGCCTGTCGGCTGTGGTCCAGGCAACCGTCAAGTACCGCTACGACCACACATACAACCCGGAGGTCGCCTGGGCCTATCTCCGCTATGAACCGACGCCCAGCACGACGCTACGCCTGGGGCGCCTGGGTACGGACTTCTTCATGATGGCCGACTCGCGCTGGGTCGGCTATTCCTACCTGACGGTACGCCCGCCAGGCGACTATTTCTGGTATTTGCCCTTCTACAGCATCAATGGTGGCGACGCAGCTTACGCCTTGTCCCTTGGTGAAAGTCTCGTTCGCTTCAAGGCCTTTTACGGTCTTTCCAATGGTCAGATTCCCTTGGCTGACCGCCAGTGGGATATCGACGGTTCGCCCATGACCGGCGCGTCGGTCGAGTATCAGTATGCTGCCTGGCAAATCCGGGCGAGTTACGCCAACATCACGTTCAAGAACGATCTGCCCATCGGCGACATCCTGCAGGCCTACTCGCCCGATCCGGCGGCGTCCTCACGCTACCTCGCTTCCCATGACCGGCGTTCGGACTACTATTCACTGGGCGTGGTCTACGATCAGGGGCCGTTGCAGGTGCAGTTGATGCTCAATCGCATCGAGCAGGGGAGCAACTCATTCGAAAGTTCGGAGGGGGGGTACCTTTTGGCTGGGTATCGGATCGGCCAGGTCAAGCCTTATCTCGGCTATTCCTGGATTCGCTCGGTGCAGCGCAATACCGCCGGACGCCAGGTCATCGAGGCGAAAATCATGGCGGATGCCCATGTGGACCAGGCTACCCGTATTGTCGGATTGCGTTGGGATCTGGCACGCAACATGGCGCTCAAGGCGCAATGGGATGGCATTCGTGGCGAGCCCACGTCGATCTTCCCTTATCGCAACGATCCGGCCAGTGGCCGGTGGTCCGGACGCATGGACGTCTATACCGTGACCTTCGACTTTATTTTCTGAAGTCATGCCGCTACGTCGCCTGATTCTCCTCTGTTTGACGATCTGGCTGCTGATGCAGGCAGGGGCAGCGCATGCTCAATTGGTCGTGGTCGTCAACGCACGCAGCGGTGTCGCCGCGATGTCGCGGAACGAGGTTATCAACGTTTTCTTCGGGCGTACCCGGCAATTCTTCAACGGAGTCGAGGCGCAACCGGTCGATATGGCCGACAGCCACCCGGATCGGGCGCGTTTTTACAGCGCCCTGGTTGGCAAGGAGTTGTCCGAGGTCAATGCCTATTGGTCGAGGCAGCTCTTTTCCGGACGCCAGCAGCCGCCAGTCAAGGCGGCAAGCCCCGAGGACGTGATGAGGCTTGTACTCTCGCAGCCCGGCGGTATCGGCTTCGTCGAACTGGCCAAGGCGGATGCCCGGGTTCGTGTCGTGTACGAACTGCCGAAATAGGATCGAAATTCATTGAACGTCGAGCTGATCGGCATGGTCATTATCTTTGTGATCATTGCAATAACTGTCATAAAGTCGATGTAGCCTTTGCAAGCGCCGCGGCATCCTGCATGATAGGAGGCGCGGAACCAGCCCCTAAAACAAAGGAGACAATCATGCAAAGAAGGATGATCAGCGAAATACTCGCTGGCCGTACCCTGGTCACGGCGAGCAAGGATATGACCGTACGCGCTGCCTGCCGCCAGATGACCGAAAGAAAGATCGGTGCCCTGTTGGTGGTGGATAACAACCGCATTGCGGGAATTTTCACCGAGCGCGACGCATTGAACAAAATTCTGTCAGCCGGCGCCGACCCGGATGCTACCCGCGTCGATCAGGTCATGGTGCGCGATCCGCAGACCATTGGCGCCGACAAGCCGCTGGCCTATGCTCTCTACATGATGGCCGAAGGCGGATTCCGGCACGTGCCGGTGGTCGACCGGGATGGTGCGCCCGTCGGCATGGTATCGGCACGCGATGCGCTGGGTCAGGACATGGTCGATCTGGAGCGCGAGATGAAGCATCTCAACGAGCTGGAGGGCTCTATCGGCTATTGATTGCCGGGCCAGCCAAAACGCGCCAGTATCGCGGCAAATTCGCCGGATACTGGCGCTTCGATCTTGAGTCGTTCGCCGCTGACCGGATGGTTGAAGGTCAGTCCGACGCAGGCCAGCAGCAGTCGCCGACAGTCCAGCGAGTCGGCAAAAAACCGGTTGTGGCGGCCTTTGCCGTACGTGGTGTCGCCAATGATCGGGTGGGCGATATGTTTGAGATGGCGGCGAATCTGGTGGCGGCGTCCGGTGACCGGTTCGAGTTCAAGCAGCGCATAGCGGCTGGTCGGGTAGCGGTCGACGGCCAACGGAAGTTCGATTTCCGCCAGTTTACGATAGTGAGTCAGGGCGTCCTGCGCTTCAGTGCTGCACTGTTCACCCTGGAATTCATAGGCATCGCGCTGTCTGCTCAAGGCATGGTCAATGCTGCCGGCCGGTGGCGGATGACCGCGTACGACAGCCCAATAACGTTTGTCGACCAGGCCTTGCTCGAATTGCCGGCCCAGCAGGCTGGCCATCTCGACATTCAGGCCGAAGAGCAGAATACCTGAGGTTCCCCGGTCCAGCCGGTGCGCAGGCCAGACCCGCTGACCAATCTGGTCGCGCAGGATCTGGATCGCAAAGCGCGTTTCGTGACGATCGATTTCGGAGCGATGGACAAGCAGGTTGGGCGGTTTGTCGATGACGACGAGATGCTCGTCACGAAAAAGAATGGGCAGTGTTTCAAGCAAAGAAGCGATTCTTCGCGTCGTCGGGAATGAGCATGCCCGTCACGTGGGCGCGATCGAGCAATTCCCAGTAGTAGCGGTAGGAGGCGCGATCATGAAGCCGCCCTTCGTGCTGGATCGGTCCCCAATCCTTGTCTTGCGCAGCAATCAGGATCTCGGCGGCGGTCTGGACCTCTGAGAAGTCGGGGCGCATGGCTTCGATGATCGGCACGATCTGGTTGGGGTGGATGCTCCACATGCGCAGATAGCCGAACTCGCGTCGGGCGCGCAACGCATCGTTACGGATGATCTCAATATCCTTCAGTTCGGTCGTGACGTTGTGCGATGGCACGATGCCGTTGGCCAGTGCTGCTGCCGTGATTTCGCATTTGGCTCGCGCGATCAGCGGGTGGTCAAACTGCCCCGGGCTCTTCATGGCCGTACCGGGAATCGCACCATGGTGGCCGGACACGAAGTCCATCAGACCGAAATCGAGGCTCTCGACACCGGGCAGGGTGGCGATTTCCCAGACGTCGTGCAGGGCGCCGTGTGTCTCGATCAGGACATGGACGGGAATCTGCCGCTCGATGCCGAAGCGGCGTTCGATATCACGCAGCGCTTCGATCTGTACCTGGACATCGCCTGCGCTGCACGGCTTGGGCAGGGTGAGGAAGGGGAGTCGGTTGCCGGCGGTGCCAACCAGAATCTCCATGTCCTGCTGCCAGTGGGGATGCGTGACGTCGTGCACACGGGCGCCGACCCGGTTGAAGCGATTGTCGTCGCTCACGATCATGGCGGCGGCCATCTCTGCATGTTCGCGCTCGGCTCCGGCGTGGGCGCCATCTTCGCAATCGCAGGTAATGTCGAAAATAGGGCCGAGTTCGTTTTGCAGTTGCAGGGCCTTCTTTATCAGTTTTTCCGAGCCGGCGTAATGATCGACGGCAGGCAGGATGGGGAAGGGCTTTTCGCCGGCAAACAAAACAGTCTTGGGGTGGCGCATGGATGAGGGCGGTTGATTAAAGGAGGGATTGTAGCCCAGCGCCATGCGTCGGATTTATCTTTGCAGGATTTCAGCCAAAGCCTGAGGATGGATGCATTGTCGCGCCGCTGAACGATGGAACTGGTCGAGGCGGGAGAGCATGGCGGGAACGTTTTCCGGAGCAACGGCCTTGGAAAAATACCAGCCTTGAAAAAGGGAGCAACCTAGCGAGGATATCCAGTCGACATCTTCCTGTTCCTCGACACCCTCACAGATGACTTCTGCCTTGAAGACCTCTCCGATGCCCTTGATGAAGCGCAGGATTCCCCCGATGTAAACGTTGGTTGAGGCGCCGTGAACGTAGAGCCGGTCGGCTTTCAGGCGCTCGAAACGAAGATCCCTGAGGGCGCTGAGATTGGATACCCCGGTACCAAAGTCATCGATCGAGACCCGGAATCCTATTTCGTGCATTCCAAGATTCCGTTTCTTGACCAGATTTGAATCCTCGCAAAAACTGCTTTCCGTGATTTCCAGTTCGATCAATTCAGTCGGTATGCGATAGATTTCGAGTGTATTGCGCAACGTTTGCAGCACGTCCGGCGCGGCTACGGTGAGGCGCGACAGATTGACCGAGATGGGGACGACCGCCAGGCCTTCGTCGAGCCAGTGGCGCAGATCCCGGCAGACTTGATCGAGTATGAGGGCGTCAATCTCGCAGATCAATCCGCTCTGTTCGGCTGGTCGAACAAAACGATCGGGCCCGATTATGCCTTCCGTTTTGCTGCGCAGGCGCGCCAACGCTTCGAAACCGATCAATCGCCCGGAGGCGATGTCCACTTGCGGCTGATAATAGGGAATGAAGCGGCGTTCCTTGAGGTTCGTGGGTATGGAGTTGAGAAACTCGGTGTTGTGGACGGTCTGGACGATTTGCTGGTCAAAGAAGGTCAGGACCGTCGCCGGGGGGGTAGTCTCAGCGCGGCTTGCCGCGGCCGATGCCTGGTCGAGGAGCGATGATGCGCTCAGTCCGGAGTCGGGAAAGCGGGATATGCCGACTGACGTGGCCAGGTGGAGCAAGTTTCTGCGTACCTCGATCGGTTGAGAGAGAAGGGAAACCAGTTGTTCCAATTGGCTTTCCGGACTCTGCTTTCCTCTGAACAGAGCAAAGGCGATGTCATCATTTTCCAGATGGGCGAGCATGTTGTGCGCGCCCACCCATTCACCGAGTCGGGTGGTCAGGGTGCGCATCAGTTCCTGGCTGGTTCCCGAGTCGTAAGCAGTATTGATCAGGTGCAGGTTGTGAATCTTGATACAACCGATAACGCAGGGCTCCTTGCGCCCTTCGCTGAGGCAGGGGCGATTGGGGCTATGGCGGGCACAGCTGGCCAGGCGGCAGGTCTGGCTGCCGTTTTGCTGGTTGAGCGCGCATTGGAGATTGCTGACAAAGGCGCCGCGGTTGGGGAGACGAGTATCGGCATTCTGATAGCGCATCTCGAGCAGGCGGACAACCTGTCCGGCAAGGGCACGCATGGCGTCGCGCTGCTTGTCGTCGAGCTGCCTGGGTTGGGTATCCATGACCCACAGGGTGCCCAGGTTGTAACCGCGGTGGCCGATCAGATTGGCTGCCGCGTAAAAGCGGATGTGCGGCTCAGAGGCAACCAAGGGATTATGGACGAAACGGGGATCCAGCAGGGTGTCGGGTACGACGAATATGTCTTCGCTGGATTCGACCGCATAAGAACAAAATGCTCCCTCACGCACCAGGCAGGTCAATTCGACGCCGACGCGTCCTTTTAGCCAGACGCGGTTGTCGTCGACCAGGCTGACGCCGCCAAGCGGCATTGATGTGAACAACATCGCGATCCGCGCAATGTCGCAAAAGGATTCTTCCTTTTCCTCATATACCACACCGTAGCGAGAGAGTTCACGTATGCGCAGCAGTTCGTCCTGCGGGAAATGAATGGCACCCATCTTCTTTCTCCTGCGCGATGTTTGTTATTAATATTGTCGTATTGAATGTATTTGTCAATATTTGTTAAGGGCAAAAAAAACCGCAGCATGCGCTGCGGCTTTTTTGGGAAATCTCGTTCGGTTTAGAGCATTTCCTTGACGGCTTCAGCCTCGTCGGTCAGTTCCTTGAGCGTGATGTTGATCTTCTCACGGCTGTATTCATCGATTTCCAGACCCTGGATGATCTTGAACGAACCACCCTTGCACTCGCACGGGAAGCCGAAGACGATGCCGGCCGGGATACCGTAGGAGCCGTCGGACGGAACACCCATGGTGACCCAGTCGTTGGAGCCGAGGACCCAGTCACGGACGTGGTCGATGGCGGCGTTGGCAGCGGAAGCGGCGGAAGACAGGCCGCGGGCTTCGATGATGGCGGCGCCGCGCTTGCCGACGGTCGGCAGGAAGACGTCGTTGTTCCAGGCGTGATCGTTGATCAGGGCCTTGACGTTGTCGCCATTGGACTCGCAGTTGCGGTAGTCGGCGTACATCGTCGGGGAGTGGTTGCCCCAGACGACCAGCTTCTTGAAGGAAGAAACGGCGCGGCCGGTCTTTTCAGCCAGCTGGGAGAGGGCGCGGTTGTGGTCCAGGCGCAGCATGCCGTGGTAGTTGTTCGGGTTGGTGCGGCCAACCTTCTTGGCGGCGGCAGCGGCGATGTAGGCATTGGTGTTGCAGGGGTTGCCGACGACCAGAACCTTGACGTCTTCCTTGGCGTTCTCGGCGATGGCCTTGCCCTGAACGGTGAAGATGGCGCCGTTGGCGGTCAGCAGGTCGGCACGTTCCATGCCCTTGGTACGGGGGCGGGCGCCAACCAGCAAGCAGACGTCGGCATCCTTGAAGGCGACGTTCGGATCATCGGTGGCAACCATGCCGGCCAGCAGCGGGAAGGCGCAGTCGTCCAATTCCATCATGACGCCCTTGACGGCTTGCTGGGCCTGCGGCAGGTCGAGCAACTGAAGGATGACCGGCTGGTCTTTGCCGAGCATTTCGCCGGAGGCGATGCGGAACAGCAGGCTATAACCGATTTGGCCGGCGGCGCCGGTAACAGCAACGCGCATGGGGGCTTTGGACATAAATCGCTCCTGTATTGAAACAGCGTGGTTGAAATTGTGCGGGTTCTTTGTACGCCCAGCTTTGTTTTGACCTTGCGTGGCGAGCTGGAACAACAGACTGTTGATGTTAGAAGTTCGTTGTTTCCCTGTCAATTCATCATCTGTCTTATATAAGACAACTTTTCGTGGACGCTGCTTCCGAAATGTGCTGAAATTTCGCCCATGACTCGCGATGTTTCCCGTCCCGCTACTCGTTTGGCTTCCCCGACATTCAGTCCGCTCTATCGCCAGATCAAGGATTTCCTGATCCGCAGCCTGGAGCACGGCGAGTGGGGGCCCGGGGATGCCATTCCCAGTGAGGGGGAGTTGGCCGTGCGCTTCAATGTGAGCCAGGGAACGGTGCGCAAGGCTATTGACGAAATGGCCGCGGAAAACCTGCTGGTTCGTCGCCAGGGCAAGGGGACGTTCGTTGCCACCCATAGCGACCCCCGCTCTTTCTATCGTTTCCTGCGTTTGGTGCCTGATGGCGGCAAGGCCATGCCGACCGTCAGCGATCCCTTCTATTGCGAAACGGTATCCGCGACCCCCGAGGTTGCCGGGGTGCTCGGCCTGAAGGCCGGTGATCGGGTCGTACACGTCAAGCGGTTGCTTCGTTTTGGCGGCGAGTCCGTTGTTTTTGATGAGATTTTTTTGCTGGCCGAGTTGTTTAACGGCTTGACGCTCGAGGGCTTGCGCGCAGGCGAACGTTCCCTGTACAGCCTTTTCGAGAGTGAATTTGGCGTTCGCATGATCAATGCCGAAGAGCGTCTGCGGGCGGTGCCGGCCGATGGGCAAAGTGCGGAATTGCTGGGGGTTCAAGTGGGTGAGCCGTTGCTTCTGGTGGAGCGGACGGCCTACACCTATGGCAATAAGCCGGTGGAGTGGCGTCGCGGCTTGTATTGCACGCGACATCACTACTATCGGAACGAGTTGGGGTGAGGGTGGCATGCTTTCGAACTAGGTCGTAAAGCGCCCGGAGTGGCGTGTTTGGCCTGGTTTTGAATGTATAATTACCGCTCTTTTCGAACCACGTACAAGCGGATAACCGCATCTTTACGCGAGGGATGACGTTCATGGCAGAAATGACCATCAAGAAACGTCCAAAAAACTTGGACTTGACTACAATCAGGCTGCCGTTGCCTGGCAAGGTTTCCATTCTTCACCGCATCAGCGGTGTCGGATTGTTCCTGTGCTTCCCGGTAATGCTCTGGCTCTTCGGTGCCAGCCTGGGATCTCCTGAAAGCTTTGCCTCCTTCAAGGCTGTTGCCGGCATGCTGCCGGTCAAGGTCATTATGGCTGGCTTGCTCTGGGCGTTTGTTCATCACTTCTGCGCCGGTATCCGCTTTCTGCTCCTCGATCTCCATGTCGGTATCGAGAAAGAGGCTGCCCGTCAGTCCGCTGCTGTCGTCTTTGCCGTCAGCATCCCGCTGACCCTGGTCCTGTGGGGGGTGCTGCTGTGATCAATCGTATCGTTGTCGGCGCTCATTACGGCCTGAAGGACTGGATTGCCCAGCGCGCCACCGCCGTCATCATGGCGGTCTATTCCGTGCTGATCGCCGCTGTGCTGCTGGTTGTTCGCCCGGGCACCTTCGAGGCTTGGCAGGGTATCTTCGCCAATGGTGTCATCAAGTTCCTGACTTTCCTCTTTTTCGTCAGCCTGTTTTACCACGCCTGGATCGGCGTGCGTGACATCTGGATGGATTACGTGAAGTCGACCGGCCTGCGCCTGACCCTGCACGTTCTGACCATTGCTGCGCTGGTGGGCTACACCGCGTGGGCTGCTGCGATTCTCTGGAGGCTGTAAGCGTGAGTATTCCTGTTCTGAAGTTTGATGCGGTCATCGTCGGCGCCGGTGGTGCCGGTCTGCGTTCCGCGATCCAATTGTCCGAAGCTGGCCTGAAGACAGCCGTTCTGTCCAAGGTTTTCCCGACCCGTTCGCATACCGTCGCAGCGCAGGGTGGTGTCGCCGCTTCCCTGGGTAACTCCGAGGAAGACCACTGGACGTGGCACATGTACGATACCGTCAAGGGTTCCGACTGGCTCGGCGACCAGGATGCGATCGAGTTCATGTGCAAGAAGGCCAACGAAGTGGTCGTCGAGCTCGAACACTACGGTATGCCGTTCGACCGTACCGACAATGGCAAGATTTACCAGCGTCCGTTCGGCGGTCACATGTCGAATTTCGGCGAAAAGCCGGTGCGTCGCTCCTGTGCCGCGGCTGATCGTACCGGTCACGCCATGCTGCATGCCATGTACCAGCGCAACGTCAAAGCCAACACCCAGTTCTTCGTAGAGTGGATGGCTCTCGACCTGATTCGCGATGAAGAAGGTCACGTTCTCGGCGTCACCGCCATGGAAATGGAAACCGGTCAGGTCGTGATCTTCCACGCCCGCGCCACCATCTTCGCGACCGGCGGTGCCGGCCGCATCTTCTACTCTTCGACCAACGCCTTCATCAATACCGGTGACGGTCTGGGTATGGCGGCACGTGCCGGTATCCCGCTCGAAGACATGGAATTCTGGCAGTTCCACCCGACCGGTGTGGCCGGTGCCGGTGTGCTGATTACCGAAGGCGTGCGCGGCGAAGGCGGCATCCTGCGTAACAGCAGCAAGGAGCGTTTCATGGAGCGCTACGCACCGAACGCCAAGGATCTGGCGTCGCGTGACGTGGTTTCCCGCGCCATGGCCACCGAAATCAAGGAAGGCCGCGGCTGTGGTGTCAATAAGGACTATGTCCTGCTCGACATCACCCACCTCGACCCGGCCACCATCATGAAGCGCCTGCCCGGCATCCACGAAATCGGCCTGCAGTTCGCCGGTGTCGACTGCCTGAAGGAGCCGCTGCCGGTTGTTCCGACCTGCCACTACCAGATGGGCGGTATCCCGACCCACTACTCTGGCCGCGTCGTGATGCCCCAAGGTGGCGACATGAATGCCGTCGTCCCGGGCTTCTACGCTGGCGGCGAATGTGCCTGCGCCTCGGTGCACGGTGCTAACCGCCTCGGTACCAACTCCCTGCTCGACCTGCTGGTCTTCGGCAAGTCGGCCGGCGATTCCGCCGTGGAAGATCTCAAGGCTGGCAAGGCTCACCGCGACCTGCCGAAGGACGCCGCCGACAAGTCGCTGGCTCGTATCGCCGCCATCGACAACCGCAAGGGCGGTGCCAACGTGCACGAAACCCGCTTGGCCATGCAGCGCACCATGCAGGATCACGCCGGTGTGTTCCGTTTCGGCGACATGCTGAAGCAGGGCGTCGAGAAGATCCTCGAAGTCGAGAAGGCTGCCCGCCAGCTCGAGATCAAGGACAAGTCGCAAGCCTGGAACACCGCGCGTACCGAAGCGCTCGAAATGGAAAACCTGATCGAAGTCGCCAAGGCCACGATGATCTCCGCCGAAGCCCGCAAGGAATCCCGCGGCGCCCACGTCCGCGACGATGCGCCGGATACGGCCGAGTTCCCGAACGGCCGCAACGACAAGGAATGGCTGAAGCACACGCTGTTCTCGCCGGTTGATAACTCGATCACCTACAAGCCGGTGAACATGCAACCCCTGACCGTCGAGCCTGTTGCGCTCAAGACGCGCTCGTACTAATTGGAGTCCAGAATGAGCAAACGCATGGTTCAATTCAGCATCTATCGCTACGATCCGGACAAGGACGACGCGCCGTACATGCAGGATATTTCGGTCGAACTCGAACCGACCGACCGCAAGCTGCTGGACGCGCTGACCAAGTTGAAGGCCAAGGACGACACGATTTCCTATCGTCGCTCCTGCCGCGAAGGCGTCTGTGGCTCCGATGCCATGAACATCAACGGCAAGAACGGTCTGGCCTGTCTGACCGATATCGACAGCCTGAAGCAGCCGATCGTCCTGCGCCCGTTGCCCGGCCTGCCGGTCATTCGCGACCTGATCGTCGACATGACCCAGTTCTTCAAGCAGTACCACTCGATCAAGCCGTACCTGATCAACAACGATCCGGCTCCGGAGCGCGAGCGTCTTCAGTCTCCGGAAGATCGTGAAGAGCTGAACGGCCTGTACGAGTGCATCCTGTGCGCCTGCTGCTCCACGTCCTGCCCTTCGTTCTGGTGGAATCCGGACAAGTTCGTCGGGCCGTCCGGTCTGCTGGCTGCCTACCGTTTCATCGCCGATACGCGCGACCAGGCAACCAACGAGCGCCTCGACAACCTTGAGGATCCGTATCGCCTGTTCCGTTGCCATACCATCATGAACTGTGTTGACGTATGTCCGAAGGGTCTGAACCCGACCAAGGCCATCGGCAAGATCAAGGACATGATGGTCCGTCGTGCCGTCTGATGGAAAGAGCTGATTACGAACGTCTGCGTTGGCGTTGTATCCGTCGGGCATTGCTGGAGCTGGATATCACGCTGACGCGTTTTCTCGACGACGGTTTCGATAAACTGACTGAAGACGAGAAAAAGGTGTTCGTGGAGCTCGCGGACATGGAGGATCACGAACTCTGGTACTGGCTGAGTGGCAAGACCGAGTGCGATGATCCTCGATTCGCCCCTGTCGTGGCGGCGATTCGTAAGAGTTGAGTAAGGTTTGCATTCTAAATTTCGAATGTTTACCGCTTTTTTGCTGTGCAGTGACAACCAACACCTGTAAAGGGAAGACACCATGACGACCGAACGCAAGGCAACTTTGACAATCGATGGACAGGCTCCCGTCGATTTCCCGATCATGTCTCCGACGCATGGCAACGACTGCGTCGATATTCGCACGCTCGGTGGCAAGACCGGTTTGTTTACCTACGACTCCGGTTTCCTCTCCACCGCCAGCTGCAAGTCCAAGGTCACCTTCATTGACGGCGACAAGGGCGAGCTGCTGTATCGTGGCTATCCGATCGAGCAGTTGGCTGAAAACTGCAATTTCCTGGAAGTCACCTATCTGCTGAAGAACGGCGAGCTGCCGAACGCCAAGCAGAAGACCGACTTCGAGACGACCATCAAGAAGCACACGATGGTTCACGAACAGCTCTCCAAGTTCTATTCCGGCTTCCGTCGTGACGCCCACCCGATGGCTGTCATGACCGGTGTCGTCGGCGCCCTGTCCGCCTTCTACCACGACGCCATGGACTTCTCGGACGCCGAGCACCGTAACGTCAGCTTCAACCGTCTCGTCGCCAAGATGCCGACCATCGTCGCCATGGCCTACAAGTACAGCACCGGCATGCCGTTCATGTATCCGGACAATGAGCTGGACTACACCGCCAACTTCATGCGCATGATGTTCGGCAACCCGTGCGAAAAGTACGTTCCGAACCCGGTTCTGGTTCGTGCCCTCGACGTCATCTTCACCCTGCACGCCGACCACGAGCAGAACGCTTCCACCTCGACCGTCCGTTTGGCCGGTTCCTCGGGTGCCAACCCGTTCGCCTGTATCGCCGCCGGTATCGCCTGTCTGTGGGGCCCGGCGCACGGCGGTGCGAACGAAGCCTGCCTGCAGATGCTGGAACAGATCGGTGACGTCTCCAAGGTCGGCGAATACATCAACCGCGCCAAGGACAAGAACGACTCCTTCAAGCTGATGGGCTTCGGTCACCGTGTTTACAAGAACTTCGACCCGCGCGCCAAGCTGATGCGCAAGGTCTGCAACGAAGTGCTGACCGAACTGGGCCTGGAAAACGACCGCCTGTTCAAGCTGGCCATGGAGCTGGAAAAGATCGCCCTGGAAGACGATTACTTCGTCGAGAAGAAGCTGTACCCGAACGTCGACTTCTACTCCGGCATCGTCCAGAAGGCCATCGGCATTCCGACCGAGATGTTTACCTGCATCTTCGCGCTGGCACGTACCGTCGGCTGGATGACGCAGTGGGAAGAAATGCTGACCGATCCGGAATACAAGATCGGCCGTCCGCGTCAGCTGTACATCGGCGCCGCCAAGCGCGACGTGGTACCGCTCGCCCAGCGCGGCTAACGAAAAAATTGGGCGGCCTCTTGGCCGCCCTTTTTTTACCTGCGGAGATTTGTAGCGCCGCACGCAAGCAGCTACGAAAGAAAAAAAACCCTAGTGGGGATGCCTATGACTACGATGAACCAATTGTTCGACAGCACGATGTTCTTCGGCGGCAATGCGCCGTTCGTTGAGGAGCTGTACGAAAACTACCTGAATGACCCGACCTCGGTTCCGGCCGAATGGCGCGACTATTTCGATCGTCTGGCCCAGATGCCGGGTTATGTCGCTCGCGATGTGGCCCATGCGCCGGTGATTGCCGCCTTTGCCGAATTGGCGAAGGATGGCGGGTTCCGCCAGGCGGCGCCTGCTTCTGCCTCGACCGAGCACAAGAAGCAGTCTGCCGTCGGCCAACTTGTGACGGCTTACCGCTCGCTCGGTACCCGTTGGGCCGATCTGGATCCGCTCAAGCGTCTGGCCCGTCCGAAGATCGACGAACTCGAACCGGCCTTCTACGGCTTCACCGATGCCGACCTGAACCAGACCTTCAGCGTCGGCTCCCTGAAGGGCTTGCCGGAAAACGCCAAGCTGGGCGATATCCTCGAGACCCTGAAGCAAACGTACTGCGGCACCATTGGTGTCGAGTACATGTACATGACGGATTACAACGAGAAGCGCTGGCTGCAGGAGCGCCTGGAAGGCATTCGTTCGCGCCCGTCCTACAACGCTGAACGGAAGAAGCGCATTCTCGAGCGCCTGACCGCGGCTGAAACCCTGGAACGCTACCTGCACACCAAGTACGTCGGCCAGAAGCGCTTCTCGCTGGAAGGTGGCGAATCGCTGATCGTCTCGATGGACGAAGCCATCCGTACCGGCGGCGCCCTTGGCGTCGACGAGGTCGTGGTCGGCATGGCCCACCGCGGCCGTCTGAACGTTCTGGTCAACACGCTGGGCAAGGCACCGTCCATGCTCTTCGCCGAATTCGAAGGCAAGAAGAAGAGCGACCTTTCCGCAGGCGACGTCAAGTACCACATGGGCTTCTCGTCCGACGTCTCCACCCCGGGAGGCCCGTGCCACCTGACCCTGGCCTTCAACCCGTCGCACCTTGAAATCGTCAACCCGGTGGTTGCCGGTTCCGTCTACGCCCGCCAGGTTCGTCGCGGCGAGGGCAGCAAGCAAAAGGTCATGCCGATCCTAGTGCACGGCGATGCCGCTGTTGCCGGCCAGGGCGTCAACCAGGAAATGCTCAACTTCGCGCAGACACGTGGTTATGGTGTTGGCGGCGTTCTGCACATCGTGGTCAACAA
>CALJZP010000073.1 GCA_937983545.1 uncultured Azonexus sp. | reverse complement strand
ACCGCCGCGACGAAATCGAGAAATCGGGGATGCATCTTGGCTGGCGTAAGGGAGCCAAGGTAGCCGACACGTGGTGGTTCGTTCGCGCTGCGTTCCGGTACTGATGGCAGATCGCCGAACCCTCCGGAACTGAAAACCGTTGCCGTGCGTCGTCGGGCGGCATCGCCGAGCTTGGCCAGACGGGGAGCTGATGCACTGCATGGCGATGTAAACAGGAAGCGGGCCGGCAGGGAGACAAATTCTGGTGTCAATGCAGGGGTATGCAGGCCCGATACGTGACTCCACACAAGCAGTCGCATGGGGGTGTTCATTCCCGAGGCGAGCAGTGCTGCCACTTCAGGGTGGTGCCACCATTCCAGCTGCACGATATCGGCTTGCCGAATGTGCATGTCGAGCGAGGCGCGTGAAGGCGTTATAAGCAACTGGCCGTCATTGGCTGCGACCGTATCGGCAAACTGAGTTTTTTCGGGGGATTCGAGGCATGCGATGGTATGCCGGAGCATCCCGCCCTGGCGTGCGGAATGCTCGACCAGTCGTGAGAGAACCTTGCCGACGCCGCCGCCAAGGTGAGCCGTGATGTGCAGGACGTTGATCATCGGCCAGTCAGTTGAGGCACTGCTGGAAAGTCGTGGCGGTTGTTTCCGAGCATGCTCGAGTTTATCCCGACGAACGGCTCATGCGCTCTAACAGCATGGGTGCATGGGCATCGATGTTATCCGGCAGGCAGTGGCTGAGCTGGCCGCAGGCTGCGCATGTTGGGTCATCCTTGCGGCATCCCTTGAGATGCGCTATGCGGTGACGACGCATCGCTTCACCATTCCAGATGTCCCGCAGCGATTCTGTTCGTGCGTCACCGATGACGAGTTTGCGTGCCCAGTCGAGGAAGCACAGGCTGACGGTGCCATCGGTGTTGACTGCCATCGAGTAGAAAATATACGGGCAAGTAGACACCTCCGCGATGGCATTGCCATAGATGCCTTCGGTGATCTGGATGCCGGCTCTTTCCTCGACATCGAACGTCGGCCAGCATGGTGCGAAATTTTCGATGAAAACGCGGTCGGCAATTTCACCGAAGGTTCCGAAAAACCGCATCTTGTCGTCTTCGCTGAGGATGTCGCCAGGAATCTTGATGCAAATTTCGCAATCTCCCTTGCGTTCGTATAGCTTGCGGATGTTGTCTACGAACTTGTCAAAGTCGACCCGTGTCTTTGTGAACTCCCAGAACTGCTGGCTGGACATGCCATCCACCGAAATGTTGATGCGATCGATGCCGGCGTCGAGGATGGGGCCGACCTTGTCAGGCGTCAGCAGGTAGCCGTTGGTGGTGGTGTCGATGTATTGAACATGGCCACTGGCCTTGGCATAGCGCACCATGTCGGCGAAGCGCGTATGGAGCAGCGGTTCTCCCTCCTTGTAGAGGCGCAGTACCTTGAGCGGCTGATCGAAATCTGCGAGATCATTGATGACTTTTTTGTAGATATCGAAATCTAGCCGTCCCTGCCAGCGACCGGTCGATTTGATCAATTCGCGGTCTCCGGTGGGGCAGAAAGTACACTGAAAGTTGCAGGTATTGACCGGGTCGACGAAGAGTACGAATGGTGTTGCCAGCGGAATGACTGTCTCGAGCGGCGTCCGGTTCTCGAGATTGATGCGGGGTTTGATCTGGGCGGACATGGCGGGCTCGTCTTGATTTGGATAAGTAGGATGATCGCAGGCCTGCTCCTCGTCAATCGATGTGGAGCAATTTGGCTATCGGTTGCGGGACGGGGCTTCCGGTGTGATGCGTCGCGTTAGTCGGCGTACCTGAATGGCTGCGGGAACTTCGTGGGCTCCGCTGGTCAGAAGGCAGTGGTTGCAAGCATCGATGCTTTCCAGTTCGACGAGCGAATCCAGTGCTTTCCTTAGGGAATGGTCATCGAGATCGTCGATGTTCACCGTTTCCCCCGGAGGAGAGGACAATCTATTCAACTGGATGCCAGCCAATTGATGGGGGCAACGGTACATGACGCCACCAGACACTGTAATGCAATGAGTAAAGGCGCAATTCGCAAACGATTTCCTGAGCGCCGCCGCATCCAGATGCAGGGGGACGAAGGTCCCGAGATCGAACCAAAGTTTGTTTTCCAGCAGGCGGTAGGCGATGCCGTGTTCGTCAAACAAGGTACGGCAGCGTTCGAAATTGTCTTTCAGTTTGCCGGATAGGTGTTCCCCGTAATCGGAGAGGTTGACAGCGATGCGCGGATTGGCGAGTTGACGTAGCAATTCTGTTGATGGAACCACTGTTCCGCTTGTATAGAGATAGACAAAGCCGATACCCGGTGTCGCAAGAATGCCGCGAATGATTTCCGGCAGTTCCCGATTCAACATGGTTTCGCCACCCGTCAGTGAAAAGCGGTCAATGTATCCACTTGCGGCGACAACGCGACGTACTGTTTTCAAGATACGTTCGCATGACTCCGTTTGCCGTGCTTCGTAATATGGCAGTGCTTCAACGCAGTGCTGACAATTGAGGGTACAGCGGTTGGTGATGAAATAGGCAAAATCATTCAATTTGCCCGGAGGGCTGCCCATTTCCGTTGGCTGTTGTGGTGCGACCTTGCGCGCCGCTTCGCGGAAGGCCGAGCAGCGGCTCGGGTCAGCTCGGCAGCCCATGCATTCGAGAAGGTCTATCCCCTGGTCATTCTGCAGTTTGCGATGGCATCGCTCTGAGGCCATGCGGTCGGTCAGGGCTCTCCCCCATATGGGGGAGGGGAGTTGGGGATAGTCTGCCGCGAGTTCATCCCGGATACTTTCGAAGGCGTGTCGGGAGTTGACGGCGACAATGAGGTCGAACGGTATATCCGGTCCAAAGGAGGCCAGCTTGGCAGGCAACCAAACACGATGACCACTGATCTCACCAATGCTTGGTGCGTGTTTGTCGACGCATGCCAAAACGGGGAGTCCCAGTTCATCCAGTAGCCTGACGAGCTGCTTGCCGGCGCTACCTGCACCGTAGACAACAAACGGCAGGGTTCCCGTTGGACTCAATCCCATATTTTTCTCTCGGTTTCTGCGCTGAAGCGTTCTTCCACATAGAACGAGGCCTTCAACTCTTCGCTGATCACGATGTCCTGGTTGGCGACCTGTCCGAAAAGCCGGTCGACCAGCCCCGGATTGATCCGTTCGGCGGCAGGGTCGTGGCCAAGAGCCATCCAGTCTTCGATGAGCGCGGCTATTCCGGCATGTATTGCTGCTTTTTCCCGGAAGCGGGACTGATTCATGCCGGGAGGCGCGTTGACCATGCTGCCGTCTCGGGATACGCGGACATACATGCCTTCCGGTGCTACCAGGACCGATTCCCAGAGAATGTGGTGTCTGTAGATATCGCTTTCCCGACCGTTTAGGATCGGAGGGAACAGGCAGGCGGTGTTTTCGGTCATGTTGAACGGGTTGTCCTCGCCGAAGGTACCCGTGAGGTAATAGCCGTCCAGTGGGCGTTCGAGCATGCGTTGCAGCGCATGCTGGATGGAGCCCTTGACGCCGAGGTCGGCGACGGCGACACGATCCTGCTCCATGATCCCGAGGCGAATCACGTAGGCCAGGTAGGCTTCGCGTTCATCTTTTGCGTTGGCAAGGATTTCGGCCATGCGGTTTTCGATCAGAACAGCCGCTGCCGTATCGGCATGGGTGAGGTGATCGTCCTGGCGTGCATTCGGGTGGGAGAGTCCGAAACGAAGGCGCAACAGGCCTTCGGAACTGCCCGAGTAGTTGTCGCGCAGGAGTTCGCGGACGTCGGCGGAGGTACGCAGGGCTGAAACACAGGCCATGCGCCGGGATGTCGCGAAATAGGTGCCTGACGGCAGGCTTTCCTGCAGTCCAAGGGCCTCGCGCAGGCGGTTGTACAGGGGGGCGAGGACATATCCTTCCCGGGCCAGGAAAAGCAGGTGGTCTGCCGGTGTTTCCTGCAGGCGGCGAATCAGCCAGCCGAGCCAGACCAGCAAGGCGGGGCCGAAAAAACAGTAGCCGAGCGACTCAAAACTGTCGACCGTCGGCCGCCTGTCGGGGGCGATCGCGGAAAACGGATTTTCCATCAGGCGGCGCGATACCAGACCGAGAAGCAAACCGTCGGAAAGCGTCAGAACCTCGCTGAGCAAGGGCATCAGGGTCGAGTGGGTGAGCAGATCGTTGGGCGACATCAGTCGGCAGGCATCGAGACCATGTTCGACGGCGTGTAACTCATCGGAGACCGGGTTGTCGCCAATATGGAGTATGTGGTGAGCGTCGAGGCGAGCTTTGAGGATGTCGAACAAGTTTCCGTCTGCCTTGGAGGCATGTTCCTCGTTCGAGATCAGCAGCAGGTCTACTGGCCCGATATTGCAGTGCGCCAAAATGGATTCAATGGTACTGCGCTGCAGATGGGTATCGGTGACGATGGCAATGCGTGTGCCGTCGCGTCGGCATTGATTCAGGATGTCCAGGACGGGCCTGCGGGGAACCGAGAGTTCAATTTCCGCTGCTATTTCCGCGTGGTGAAGCCTTTCAGCGACATCTGCCGGAATTCCCCGCGCAGTGCGCATTTCATCGTAGATTCGGGAGAGCGGATAGGCAAAACGCCCTGCTTTTTCGGTGCAGACGGCTTCGGCTTCCTTGCGGGCGGCGAGCGCGCTGGCTGGCACACCGCTGCGCGCAACAGCCAGGTGGAGCGTATCGTCGGGGTGTGATGCGGCGCGGACCACAAGGGTTTCGAACAGGTCGAACGAAATGGCGTCATGGCGTGCCAGACGCGCTGCCAGTTCGCTGCGCTCTGGCAGCTTTATGGGGAGGCGGCTGCCAGCTGGATTCGGCGTATTGCCGTCAGGGAGCAGGATGGTGATGCCGAGTTGTTGGCAAAGGGGGGCGATACGGCTGGCGATGGTCTGCCAGTAGATGTCGGAGGCTGCAATGATGATCGTGTCCACCCGCTGCGATACGAGTTCCGCAGGGCCAAGCACGGGTCTGCCGTAAAAAATGCGGCCGATGTTGGCCGGGTCCTTGTCCATCAGCCCGACCACCGGCAAGTCGGACAGCTGAACCAGCATGTCCTTTGCCGCCACCCCCAGGCCGTAAAGGGCTATTGCTTTCGGGCAGCTTTGTTCCAGAGCGGTTCGGAGTTGCTGCTGGCGCCGCGTTTTAAGGGATAGCGACGGCAAGGGGCTCAACGTTCGATGATAGGAATCGTGCGCCCAGGCAACTGCGCAGCGGCGACGACCTCCTTTGCGCCGACCGGGAGTGCGCAGTAACGACAGGAATCGATCATTTTCTCGTGCTCGAATATGTCGAGTTGTTCGCGAACCTGGCGGGCATCACCGGCGTAGAGCTCGACGGTATTGTTTTTCGGGATGAGGCCCAGTTTCACGCCGTTGGCCTGGAAGGCGCAATGGTACAACGTGCCGCGATAGAGGCGGCGGCAACTCTCGAGGAAGCAGTCGGCGTAGTTGTGCATCAAGTCGGCATCCGGGAGACCGTTCGGCTTGAATTTGATCAGATCGAACCAGTAACGGTCGGAGATCTGGATGACCTTCACGCCGAAGCGCCGAAGCTTCTCATTGGTGTTTTCGATCTTCTGCTTCTTCTCGCTGGTCAGGCTTTGGCTGTAATCGGAGTTGGTGACGATGATGCGGGGGGAAACCAGCACTTGGCAAAGTTCATCCGATGGCATCAGTGTGCCGTTGGTGAACACGGCGATGTAGCCGATTCCCGGCAATTGCTTGATCTTGCGGATGACGTCGACGATATCCTTGTGTGCGAAGGGTTCGCCGCCGACGATGTCCAGGCGATGCAGGAATTTAATGGATTCCGTCAGCTTGCGCAGGTCGGCAACGATTTCATCGGCGGGAACCATCTCCTTGCTGTCGAGATAGGGCACAGCTTCGCAACACTGGGCACAGCGCAGATTGCACCATTCGCTGACGAGGTAGCCGACGCTGTTGAAGGTTGATCCAGTGCTCTTGATCGTTTGTGGAACGTCTTCGGAGGCCAGTCTTTCGGTCGCCCGCCGAAAGAAGTCGCATTTGAACGGTTTCGTGTGATAGCTGACGCATGTCAGCAAGTCTTCGAACTGCCCGTGTTCGGCGCGTTTGCCGCAATGGACGTTCTGTAGGACATAGGTCAGTTTGCGTCCGTCGAGTATTTGCGGGGGGGCGCCATCGCACAGGGTGGTGACTTCGGACAGCATTGATTGAAAAAGCTGGGCCGAACCGGAGGCCAGGATAAGCAGATCGTCGCTCGCCAAACTGGCGACGCTGGCCGAAGGGAGAACTTCGAAGCCAACCGAGGTGTCGCTTCCAGCCTGAATTTTGCGATCGAATCCGCCCGCAATGCGGACATCGAGTTCGCCGAGACGACGGATCAGCAGCATGGCACTGCGCCCGAGGGCGCCATAGACATGGAGCTTTCTTCCGGACAGATGGCGAATGACATCTTCAGTGACACGAGGGTCTGCCTGACCGGTGATCACCAGGCGATCGAACTCGCTATCCAGCGCAGCCATCGAATCGTTCATGCTGTAAGGCCTATATGAGAAAGTCGTTTGTAAGACAAGCGGGTAACGCGGGGGTTCGCAGAGGAGGTTGGATTGCGCTGCGCTGGAGGTTACCGGCTTTCTGCCTGGTGCAGTCTAAGGCGTCGGAGTCCGCTCGCCAAGTCAATTGACGGCTGCCAGCCGGGCAGGGTTTCAGCGGATTCCCATGGGGTAAATACCTCTCGTTGCCGGTAGGGGCGGGCTGACCAGTTCACCCGGGCGGGCAGGGCAGGGTTGGCTGCATCGAAAAGCGCGACAAGCTCCCTGATGGTTACGGCGGCGGCGGAAGGCAGGCGGAAAATACGACGCGTGCCGGCCGGCTGTTTCGTTACTTGCGAGCAGGCCAAGAGAAAGCCTTGAGCCAGATCGTCCACGTGGACCAGGTGCAGGCGCTGTTCTCCGGCGGACAGTGCCAGAGCCTTCTCCGAGCAAACGCTAGCCTGAAGGAGATTGAGCAGGCGCTGGCGCGGGTCGTCTTCGCCGTAGCTGTCGTAAAGGTGTAACTCGAGCAGGCGCATTCCGGCTGCGTCGAGGTAGTACTCCGCCAGTGTTGAAACAGCCTGCTTCATGGCTGCATAAAGGTTAACCGGGCGATAATCGGCGCCTTCGTAATGCTGCCAGGCCGTACCGGCCCAGACCAATGAATGGCAGCCGGCTTCATGCATGGCTTCCATGAGATGGGTGCTGAGCAGGATATTGCCGTTGACCAGTCCGGCGATGTCATCGAAGCGATGTTCCGCCTTGTAGTCGGCGGCCAGGTGCACGACAACATCCGGCTTGAAGGAAGTGCAGAGTGATCTGATGCCTTGACCCGAGCCATCGGCAATCCCTGTCGGAAAGTTTGTCCAGGTTTCAGGGAGGGCCGAGGGATCTCTCGTCAGGCAGGCAACCAGGTGTCCTGCCTTGAGCAGCGCGGGAATCAGGCGCCGGGCAAGATAGCCGTTGGCGCCGGTAACCAGGATGCGCATCAACCGTGCTCTCCATAGCGGAAAGGGGTGTCGAAGTCTGATAAGGGCGGGTGTCGCTCGTCGCGCGCCGACAGGATAGGTGTTTCGATTTCCCAGGCAATGCCGGCGGAGTCCCAGCGGATTCCCTTGTCGCATTCGGGGGCGTATTCGTTGCTTGCGTGGTATACGACAGTCGCCGATTCGCTCAGGGTGCGAAAGCCGTGAGCCATTCCCGGGGGGATGTAGAGCATGTTGGCCCGCGTTGCATCGAGTTCGAGCAGGATGTGTTGTCCGTAAGCCGGCGAACCGGCACGGAGGTCTACGACGGCATCCAGTATCTTGCCATTGGGGCAGTAGACGAGTTTTCCCTGATCGCCGGGCGGGGTCTGGAAATGCAGGCCGCGGATGACATCCCGGTGCGACACCGAGTAGAACACTTCGGGAAAGTTCACCGGCAGGCCCAGGCGCTCGAATACCGTATGCTGCATGATCTTGACGAAACGTCCGCGTATATCCTGTTGGCGGGGGGGCGAGATCTCGATGCAACCGGGTAAGATGGTTTGCCGGATTGAGAATTCGACTTGGCTCAAAACCCGACTCCGAAGTAGTTTTCTATCTTTGTCGCCATGTAGTCGAGATGGGCCTCGTCCAGGCCAGGCCAGACGCCCACCCAAAACGTGCTTTCGGCCGCACGATCGGTATTGCTCAGGTTGCCGGCAATGCGGAAGACTCGGTCGGCAAAATAGGGTTGCCGTGTCAGGTTGCCAGCAAACAGCAGGCGCGTGCCGATGCGGTATTGGTCCAGGTAGCGCAACAGTTCCACGCGAGTACCATCCTCGGCATCGCGCAGGGTCATCGGGAAGCCGAACCACGAAGGCTCGCTCCCCGGTGTTGGCGAGGCGAGTTGGAGGTGTTCGGCAAGCGGCGTCAGGCGGGCATGAAGGTAGGCAAAGTTGTGCTGCCGCTGCGCGATAAAGCCGGGCAGGCGATCAAGCTGAGCCAAAGCGCAAGCCGCCTGCATGTCGGTAATTTTCAGGTTGTAGCCCAGGTTGGCGTATATGTATTTGTGATCATAACCATACGGCATCTGCCCGTGCTGCGAGCAGAAGCGCTTGCCGCAGGTGTTGTCGTGTCCGGGGGCGCACCAGCAGTCGCGCCCCCAGTCGCGTATTGACTCAGCAATACGCATCAATTCCGGGAGTTGCGAAAAAACCGCGCCTCCTTCGCCCATGGTGATGTGGTGGGCGGGGTAGAAGGAGAGTGTCGCGATGTGTCCAAAGCTGCCAACCTTGCGGGTAGTAGCCGGGGTGTCCTGCACCCATTTGTTGGGGGCGGCATCGGTGGGCAGTCGCGGATGCCAGGCGGACAGTTCGTCCGGCAAGGTGAATTCGGCACCGAGCGCATCGCAGCAATCCTCGATGAGATAGAGATTATGCTCGATGCAGAAGCGGGTGACCGCGGCAAGGTCGAACGGATTGCCCAGGGTGTGCGCCAACACGATGGCGCGGGTCTTTGGCGACAGCGCTGCGTTCAACTGAGAGGTGTCTATGTTGCAGGTGTCGAGTGAAATGTCGACAAAGACGGGGATGCCGCCGTTCTGAATCAGCGGATTGACTGTCGTCGGGAAGCCGGCGGCAACGGTGATGATTTCATCTCCTGCTTGCAGTGCATATCGGCCAAGCTGGCGGGAAAAAAGACTGGAGGTCGCGACGAGATTGGCCGACGAACCTGAATTGACGGTGATGCAGCGTCCCGTTTCCAGATAGTTTGTCAGTCGTCCTTCAAATTCGGCATTGAACCGCCCGGTTGTCAGCCAGGCATCCAGCGAGGCGTCCACCATGGACTGGATTTCAGGTTCGCCAATGACCTTGCCGGAGGGGGGGATCGGCGTTGTTCCGGGAGTGAATTCGCTGGCAGTCGAGTGATCGGCGAGGTAGCGACTGATTGCCTGTCGAATGGCATCCCTGCCGTCGTGCTTATTCATGGCGTGATTCGTACAGATGAAGTTGTTCGTTGCAAAGATCGATAGCGGAGGCACCTTCGGCATGTCGGCGATACCAGGCGCCTGTGATCCGGAGCGTTTCGGCGAAATCCCAGCGCGGCTGCCAACCGAGTAGTTCGCGGGCGGCTTGGCTGTTGAGTCTTAGGCAAGCTGCTTCGTGCGGGTGCATCCCCGCCGAAGGCGACCACGTACCACCCAGTTCGCGGGTCAGGTTTGCGCATAGATCGGCAACCGGGCGCATCGAATTGTCGTCGGGGCCAAAGTTCCACGCACGGGCAAACGCTCGTTCGCCAGCCAGCAGGCGAGCGCCGAGCGTCAGATAGCCCGACAACGGCTCCAGTACGTGCTGCCACGGACGGATAGCCGACGGGTTGCGGATATCTGCCGTCCGTCCGGCGTGGAACGCACGCACGAGGTCGGGAACCAGGCGGTCTTCCGCCCAGTCGCCACCCCCGATTACATTACCCGCTCTGACGGTGGCAATCAGCGGCGCACCGCCGGCGGTGCCAAAGCTGGCCTGCCAGGACTGTGCCACCCATTCCTGGCAGGCTTTACTTGCACTGTAAGGATCAAGGCCGCCGAGAGGATCGTTTTCCCGATAGCCCGG
>CALJZP010000072.1 GCA_937983545.1 uncultured Azonexus sp. | reverse complement strand
TGCTCGGAGAGCACCACCTCGACGATCTTCGCCTCCAGCATCACCTGGCGCTCGATGGTCAGCTGCGAGGCGCGCAGGAAATTCTCGACCTCGCGCAGTTCGCGCGGCATGGCACGTACCACGATGATGCCGGACTGCGGCGAGATCACCACGCTGCGTCCGCCTTCGGTACCGATGATGGCCTGGATCGCCGTGCTGATCTCGCCCCAGAAGTCGACCTGGTTGGTCGTCGATACCGTGGTCCCGGCCGCCGGCTGCGTCGTCGCGCCGGCCGCTCCCGCCGGCGTCGCCGCGCCCCCCGCGGCGCCGGCCGCGGCAGCCTGGCCGGTCGTCGTTATCGAGCCCGACACCACGCGCGTGTCGCTGCGTCCAAGACGCTGCGCGGCCAGATAATTGACTTTGAAAACCTTGGCTTGCATGGTCAGCGGCTGCACGAAGATGCGCGTGCCCTGCACGCGGTATTCATAGCCGTACAGCTCGCGGATGGTGTCGAGCGCTTCCATCACCGTCACGTCCTTCAGGTTGACGGAAATGCTGCCGGTCACCTCCGGATTCACCAGCATGCTGTAGCGGGTGCCGGAAACGATGGCCATGAACACCTGGCTCGCCGGAGCATTGCTGACCGAAAGATCGAAGCGCGGCTCGACCGCCTTGCCGGCCGGCGCCTCGATCTGGCCCGTCAGGGGCGGCATCAGGGCGCGGCTGACGGCGTCCGGCGCCGCCTCGCGGTTGCGGTTTTCAGTGGCCCGCTGCATTTCGCTGCCGATCGTATCGCGCACCGCGCCGGGCTGGATCGAGGACATCATCTGACATCCCGCCAACAGGAAAGTCGCCGCCAGTCCCAGAATTCGCATCATGTCCGTTTCCCTATCTTGTGGCCGTTCGCTTCGCGGCCGCGGCCTTCTTCATTTCGACATCCGGATACATCAGGATGGTTTCCCGGCGGCCGTCCGGATGGCGCAGGACGACCGCTTGCTCCTCGATCCTTTCCACCACCGCCTCGCCGGACCTGTCTCCCGGCTTGACCCACTCGCCGTGCAGCAGGGCCACGCGGCGCTTGCCGGTGCGCTTGATCGTCTGCAGGCCCGATTCCGGCGGCAGTGCGGCCTGCGCCGCATCGGCCGGATCGAGAAACTGGGCCGGCGGGCGCGTCGGATCCCGCAATCCCTGCGCCGTAGCGGCGGCAGAGAGGCAGATTCCCATCAGACCGAGGGCTGCAATCCGCAGGCCACGGCAAAAAGTCGGATCGCGTTGCGCACTCATATCGTCAGCCAGACCTTGTCCAGACTGAGCGTGTACAAGGTCAGCGTCAGCACGGGGCGATTGTATTCCCTCGCATCCAGCTTGAGGCGCGCCCAGTACATCTGCCAGGGCAGCGACTCGATCTGCGCAAGGTATTCCAGCATGTCGAAGTAGCTGCCGCGCAGGGTCAATTCCACGCCATGCTTGAAAATGTCCTGGCTGCCGCCCTGTCCGGCCTCGGCGGCCATGGGTTCCGCGCCGGGCTGCGCGGCAGCGGACGGATCCCGCCCGAGCAATGCCTCGGCCGGCAGGGTCGTCATTTTCACCAGTTGCAGCCGCCGGTTGCGCTTGAGCAGGTCCTCCAGCAGGGTCGCCATGCGCTCGGGCGGCACCAATTGCCTGGAGGCCGACTGCAGGCCGGCGTCGATGTCGGCGATCTTCTGCTCGATTTCCCGGATGCGCGCACGGGCCTGCGCATCGGGATGGCTGGCAACGCGCGCCTGCAACTCCTTGATCTGTGCCACGACCCGGTCCGTCTCCACCCGCTGCTCGGCAAGGCTGGCCTTCAGGCCCGCATTCTGGCGCGACCAGGTACTGAGCAGCAGGGCGTCGATCAGCAGGAAGGTCGCCGCCACCGCCGCCACCGCCACCATCACCCGCTCGCGCATCGACAGGGCATCGAATTTCCGCAGCCAGGGTGCCAGCAGCTTGTTGACGCCGCCGAGGCTTTCTTCGGTCACCGCTGCCCCCCCTGGTTGGCGACATTGTCCGTCCCCGCCCTGGCCGCCGTCGCCGCCAGCAGGAATTCGTGAAAGGACGGCATTTTCGCCGCCTCGCCCTGACCGGCCCCGGCTGCGGGCGCTGCTGCCGTACCGGCCGCCGCCGGCCTGTCCGCCTCCGCCACCAGTTGCAGGTTCAGCGCCTCGAAAGTGCGGCCGCGCAGCGTCGGCTCGCCGTTCAGTGCCCGGATGTACCCGGGAATCTGGTCCGGATTGAGCGTGCGTCCTTCCAGCGTGATGTTGCGCCCGCCCTCGGCCATCTGCAGTCCGACCATCCACAGCCCATCCTGCGTCTGCCGGGCAAAGGCCCTCAGGAACTCGGAAAACCCTTCCGACGAACCCAGGGTGCCGCTGCCGAGGGCCTCGCGCACCCGCTCGCGCCCCTGCAGCGCGGCCTCGGCCCGCTGCAGGGCGGCTTGCGTCTCGCTGCTCACCTTGCGCTGCGCGATCTCCTCGTTGAGCCGTGCCAGTTCCTCCTGCTGACGCGCCAGTTCGGCGCCGATGCCGTTCGCCTCTTCGGTCAGTTTATGGTTCTCCCAACGTACCGCGCCACCGTACAGCCCGAGCAAAACGATCATGACGCCGATACCGTTCAGAAGAGACTTGCCGGTCAGCCACTCGCGCTTGGCGCGCAGCGCCGGATTGAAGAGATTGATCTGCCGCGTCACTGGCGCACCTCGAAGCCGCGCAGGGCCGCGCCGAGCAGGTGGAAACATCGCGCCTGGCGGGCGGGCGCACGCAGTTCCGGAACCTTGATCAGGTCCATCACCTTGGCGAGATCGGCCGCTTCCACCGGAACGTAAAGATTCTGTGCCAGATAGGCGGCCAGGTTGACCTCTTCCGGCAACGGCATCACCAGCAATTGCGCGAGGCTGACGTAATGGTGCTGGTGCTCGAAGGTGTCGAGCGAGCGCTGCATCTCGAGGACGATGCGGTCGAACAGTGCCTGACGCTCGTCCGGGTCGGCATTGCCCAGCTGGTCGAGCGTGATGTCGAGCCGGCGGAAGGCATGCAGTTCGCCGCGATAGTTGAACGTCAGCAGCCCGCCCTCGGCGGAAAAGCCCAACATGGCCACGCCGCGTCCCGGCGGCTCGTACAAGGCCGCGATATTGCGCTGCACTGTCTCTGGCACATCGATGGCCTCGAGATCGAGCCTGGCCTGTTGCATGGTCTG
This sequence comes from uncultured Azonexus sp., assembly GCA_937983545.1. Taxonomy (GTDB): domain Bacteria; phylum Pseudomonadota; class Gammaproteobacteria; order Burkholderiales; family Rhodocyclaceae; genus Azonexus. The sequence goes on along the minus strand of CALJZP010000072.1, from coordinate 2,409 downwards.
GATGCGTGGGGCGAGCACCTCGTTGGGCGCGCAGACGGCAAAGACGAGACGGCCGCGCGCGGCGTCCGCACTCTGCATCGGCACTTCCAGCACGTCGAGCGTGGCCTGCTCGACGGGGAAATCAATCAGGCCCTTGATGCGCCAGCGCATCGCCTCCTTGAGATCCTCCGGCGGCACATCGGGTGGCTCGACCTGCAGAAACTGGTATTCGCCGAAGTGCAGGCTGGTGGTGGTGCGGTAGCGGTCGAGACGGAACTGCTTGCGCAATCGGGCGTAGGTATCGGCTTCGCTCCTTTCCTGGCGGAAGGATTCGCATAGCGTCACCTCGGGACGTCCGCCCGCGCCGGTATGGATGTGCGCCAGATCCACCACGCCGTCGCGGCTGGCGACGGCGAGCCAGCCGTCCCGCTTGCCTCGTGGAAAAATTTTCATTCTACGTTAAGTAGGTCATGTAACCTACGGAAACTAAAGGTTTTCGATTGGGTTGTCAATATTTTGGGCGTGGTTATTTCAAGGTCATTTCCCTATCGTGTAACTTCGCGCCTGTAAATCAGCCTGTCGCGGTAGATGCCGAAAGTGGCGCGGGCTGAGGGATCGACGCCCGGAGAAGGCTGCAACCACGTCGCGCCCGTCCCCATCACGCCGGAGGCTGAATAGGGTGGGCCGACGGGAAGGGGATCAAGGCAGGTCGCATCGGCACCGCCGGCCGCCCCGAGCCGAACGGTCAGATCGACGCTGCCGTCGTTGCCGACGCCAGGCTGACCGAGCATCAGACGGTTCGCAGTCGGCAACGTGCCGCCTGTCATCGTGCCGCCACCGGATAGGCCGGTGTCGCAGGCGGCGAGATTGCGCTGCCAGTTGTTCATCCTGATATTGCCGGCCGCAACCGTCGTGCAATTGTCGGCGGTGTTGAGCGCGAAACCGGTACCGTTGTAGAACTGCGCCGTGACTTCGATCGGCAGCGCGCGCAATTCGGAACCGTGGGCATTCTGGATTTTCAGGCGGCCGGAACGGATCGCCGTCTCGCCCTCGCTGCCGGTGGTCGAGCCGACGCCATCCGTGTCCGTCGCACGCAAACGCAGGGTGGCCGGCGGCGTCAACACACTGCTGTAAGTGAACTTGACTGTGGGCGAACCGGTCAGGTCGGCCACCCCGGCCGAGAAAGCGCCGGCTGGCAGGGGTGCGGGCGAAAAAGCGCCAGCGCTGCCATTGGCGTCGGAAAAAGTGATGTTCTTGGCGAATGTGCCGTCGTAATTTCGCGTCGTCGCGCCGGCCACGTTGCGTGCCGTGATTCTCGCCGGGAACGGTTGACCGGAGTAGGTGAAGGTGCCGCAGGCCGGGTTGGGAATCTCGGTGTCGAAGCGGTCCGGTATGAAACGCCCGAAATAGCCCGTCGGCGCGCTGTTGCCAAAATAACAGCCATACTTGCCGCCCACCAGGCTGTTGGAATAATCCGCCGTGCAATCTCCACTTGCCGCATCGACGCTGGTAAAAGAAGTGTCCGTCACACCGTTTGCGTCGAGGCGGAAATAGCCGACCTCGCCGTACGTGAAAGCGTTGCCGGTCGCCGCACCGCTCACGGGATTGGCGGCGGCGAAACTGCCCGCGAGGGCACCGGTCTGAACCGCCCCTGCGTGCGCCTGCGCCTTGCTCGGGTCGAGAGCGGGCGTGCCGTCATATCCAGCCATTGCCGTCGCCGTCAGCTCGAATGCGACACCCGCCTTGACGGTCGGCAGTGCGGCAGGGTTGCTGCCGGTGGGGTCGGCGTTGGCATTCGTCGACGAAACCACGAACGTCTGGGGCCGCACCGAAAAATTGTCGCCGGAACAGCCGACGACCGCCGGCACCTGATTGGCATCCGTGACCCGGCAGCGAAGATTCGCATAGGCCTTGGTTACCGTCATGCTCGCCGCTGCCTTGCGCCCGGCGTCGGCCGCCGTAAAAGTCAGTGTCTGCGACACGGGAGGGGAAAGGGGCGGACGGCTGGCGCAAGCGGTACTGCCGGAACCGTCCACCAGTTCCACGGTGACGTTCTTGTCCCCATCCGAGGCATAACCGGTTTCCTGGTTGCCGGCACCATTCAGGGCGACCACGTCGAAACTGAAAGGCGTGCCGGCGAGTTTGGTGAAAAGGTGACCGCTCGCGGCGGCCTCGCCGGAGGCCACGCAATTGAAATTGGCCGGGATGACCGTTCCGCCGCAGGGATGGGTGGCGTTGTACAGGGCGAGCACCTGGCTCTGCGTCATCTCGCCGTCGAAGACATTCACTTCGTCGATACGGCTGCGGAAGCGGTAGTTGGCATCGGACTGCCAGCCACTGACGCGCAGGTTGGCGCTGACGACCGCATTGCCGAGGGCCGGCGTGCCTTGCCTCTGCGTGAGCGTCTGCGGCACGCCGTCGATGTAGAGC
>CALJZP010000071.1 GCA_937983545.1 uncultured Azonexus sp. | reverse complement strand
GAACAGAGTTCGGGCATCGAGCAGGTCAGCCGTGCGGTCAGCCAGATGGATGAAGTGACGCAGCAGAACGCGGCACTGGTGGAAGAGGCCGCTGCCGCGGCCGAGAGTCTGGAAGAGCAGGCGCACAACCTGGCACAGGCAGTCGCCGTTTTCATGCTGCGGCAAGGAGAGGATGCGCCGTTGTTGCCTGCGTCCCGTCCGCGGTTTCGGGAAGCCAGGGCCGAAGCTCGTCCGGCGTTGCAGCACAAGGAGCCTGTGCGCCTGACTTCCACGGCCGGCAAATCTACCGCGTCATCTATGCCGGATGACGACGAATGGGCGGAATTCTGACCCACGTATCGATACCGACAAAACGATCGAGGAACCAATAATGAGAACCAACTTACCCGTTACCGACAAAGAGGTCGTGCTCCGGCCTGACTCGTTGATCGTTTCGAAAACCGATCTCAAGGGTCGTATTACCTACATCAACCATGATTTCATTGAAATCAGCGGTTTCGCCGAGGCTGAGCTGATCGGCGAGCCTCACAATCTGGTTCGCCATCCCGACATGCCGACCGAGGCTTTTGAGGATCTGTGGCGTGACCTCAAAGCTGGGCGTCCATGGACCGGGATGGTCAAGAACCGCTGCAAGAATGGCGACTTTTATTGGGTCATCGCCACGGCAACACCCACGCAGGATGCGAACGGCAATATTGATGGCTACATGTCGGTGCGCCGCAAGCCTTCTGCGGAGCAGATCCAGGCGGCCGATCAGGCGTATCGTCTGTTCCGGGAAAAGCGTGCCGGCAACCTGCGTATTCAGCACGGCGCAGTCGTCAAGGGAGGGAAGGGGCTGCTGGCCGGTTTGAGTTTGAAAGTCAGAATGATGGCTGGCTTCGGTGTGATGTTGCTGGCGTTGATCGCGGTTGCCATCCTCGGATTGAGCGGGATGGCCACGACCGAAGAGCAAGTCGAGGGACTTTACGCACGTCGCTTTGTTCCACTTCAGGAGCTTGCCGCGATCGGCAAGTTGATGGCGGACAGCAGGGCCCAAATGTTCGCTGCCCTACAACACGATCCGGCCAATCCCTTTAGCAAGTTGCATGATCATGGTATCGATTCCCACTTGTCGGTTATCGACAAGAACATCGAGGCTGTTTCGGAACACTGGGCCAACTATCGTAAACACATCTATTCCCCCGAGCATGTCAAGCGGGCCGATGCCTTCGAACAGGCGCAGAAGCGGTTCGTTTCCGAGGGGCTTGCGCCAGCACGTACGGCGTTGGCAGAGGGGCGTTTCAGCGAAGCCAACGATATCCGGCGCCTGAAGGCCGATGCGGCCTATGTCGACGCCTCGAAGGAAATTGAAAATCTGTTCAAATATCTGGATGAAGGGGGCGGGCGCATGGTGGAAAAAGCCCGCGACAACTTTTCTAGTGCACGTCTCTGGATGATATTCGCCGGCGTGGCCGCGTTGATCGTCGGCATCCTGATTGCCCGCGCACTGATTCTTGCGGTGACCCGGCCGATTGGCGAGGTTGTTGCAACCTTCCAGTCGCTGGCCCATGGTGACTACACCCGCAACGTCGATACCTCCCGCAATGACGAAATGGGGCAGGTGTTGCAGAGGCTGCAGTCCATGCAGATTCAGCAGGGTTTCAACGTGGCGGAGACCAAGCGCGTATCGGACGAGAACCTGCGTATCAAGATTGGTCTCGATTGCGTGAGCAGCCCGGTGCGTATTGCCGATTCGGATGGACGGATCATCTATGCGAACAAGGCGCTGCTGAAGGCGGTGGCCGACATGGAGGATGTCCTGCGTGATTACATTCCGGGGTTCAGTGCCGACAAGCTGGTGGGTAGCGATGTCGGTGTGTTCTACCGCGAGGAGCGCGAAGAGGCCATCGCCCGGCTGAAGGAGCTGGTCGACACGCGCCGCGCCGAAATGAGCATCGGCAACCGGGTGTATCTGGTGACGACCAATCCCATTGTCAATGACCGGGGCCAGCGGCTGGGCACGGTCGGTGAATGGCGCGACCGTACCAACGAGCTCGCCGTCGAGAAGGAGGTGGCCGCTATCGTGGGTGCCGCTGCGAACGGCGATTTCTCGACGCGTATCATCGAGGAGGGCAAGGAGGGATTTTTCCGAAGTCTGGCCCAGGATATCAATCGTCTGTTGAACACCAGCCAGCAAGGTCTGGAGGATGTGGCCAGAGTGCTTTCCTCCATGGCGGGCGGTGACCTGTCGCAGACCATCAATGCGGACTATGCCGGTACTTTCGGGCAACTGAAGGACGATACCAATGCAACGGTGCTTCGCCTGCAGGAGATCGTCACTCAGATCAAGGATGCGACCGACGCCATCAACACGGCGGCCAAGGAAAGTGCGTCGGGTAACCAGGATCTGTCGAGCCGGACGGAGGAACAGGCGAGCAGCCTGGAAGAGACGGCCTCGAGCATGGAGCAGCTGACGGGCACGGTGAAGCAGAATGCCGACAATGCGCGGCAGGCGAACGAACTGGCTGGCACGGCACAACAGGTGGCGG
>CALJZP010000070.1 GCA_937983545.1 uncultured Azonexus sp. | reverse complement strand
CAAAGTCCCAACTCTTCCAAGCTGAAACTACTAACTCAGTATGAGCACTCAATACCAGTCGATCCGCCAAGACCAAAAAGCCCCAGCACCCAACCAGCCAAGTACCCACACCTATCGGCTGTTTTTGGTTGTTAAAGAACGATGCTGCAGAGCAGCGAGCCGCGCATTATACAGATCGAAAAACGCGGGTCAAGGCTTTTGCGGAATTATTTTCGGCACTCTCGAGAAAATGCCGAACAAGGTACGTTTACGAGAGCGAGACGCGTGCAAACTTGCGCTTGCCGACCTGCAGAACAACCGTCGTTCCGGGCTTGAGGTGCAGCGCCCGGTCGCTCACTTTTTCGCCGTCGAGCCGAACGCCGCCCTGTTCAATCATGCGCAAGGCTTCCGACGTGCTGCCGGTCAGGCCGGCCTGCTTGAGCACTTGCGCAATTCCCATGCCTTCGGCATCGCAGGCGATCTTCACGTCCTCGATGTCCTCGGGAATCGCACCCTGTCTGAAGCGCGCCTCGAAATCCGCCAGGGCTTCCTCGGCCGCCCGGCGCGAATGGAAGCGCTCGACGATTTCCTGGGCCAGCAGCACCTTGACGTCGCGCGGATTGCGTCCGCCGGCAATCTCGTCCCTGAAGCGGGCGATCTCCTCACTGGAACGGAACGACAGCAATTCGTAGTAACGCCACATCAGGTCGTCCGAGATCGACATCAGCTTGCCGAAGATCTCCTTCGGCGGCTCATTGATGCCGATGTAGTTGCCATAGGACTTGGACATCTTGTTGATGCCGTCCAGCCCCTCCAGCAGCGGCATGGTCAGGATACATTGAGGCGCCTGACCATAGTGCTTCTGCAGCTCGCGGCCGACCAGCAGGTTGAACTTCTGATCGGAGCCGCCGAGTTCTACGTCGGCGCGCATCGCCACGGAGTCGTAGCCCTGACAGAGCGGATACAGGAATTCGTGGATGGCGATGGGCTGGTTGCTGGCATAGCGCTTGGCAAAGTCGTCCCGCTCCAGCATGCGTGCGACCGTATGCAGGGCCGCCAGCTTGATCATGCCTGCCGCGCCGATCGGTTCGAACCAGGTCGAGTTGAAGCAGACTTCCGTTTTCTCGGGGTCGAGAATCTTGAAAACCTGCTCCCGGTACGTCTTTGCGTTTTCGAGTATCTGCTCGCGGGACAGGGGCGGCCGCGTCGCATTGCGTCCGGTCGGATCGCCGATCATTCCCGTGAAGTCCCCGATCAGGAACATCACATGGTGACCGAGCTCCTGAAAATGCCTCAGCTTGTTGATCAGGACGGTATGGCCGAGATGCAAGTCGGGTGCCGTCGGGTCAAAACCCGCCTTGACGCGCAAAGGACGGCCTGATTTCAGCCTGTCGACCAGCTCTGCCTCGATGAGCAGTTCGTCTGCGCCGCGCTTGATGAGATTAAGGGCTGCCTGGACGTCCGTCATGGTGGCTCATCCCGTGTTTTGGATCGGTCTGGCTTTTTGATAAACTTGCCCGGATTTGATCCGACGGGCCTGCATGAATAAGGAAGAGACGCGAATTTTAGCGCAACTCCAAGCCGTTCGCGAAAACCGGCCACAACATCTATGGGCCGGCATCATCGTGGCCGGCATTTCCTTGTTCAGCATGGTGGCTGCCTTCGGTACGGCCCCGGACACCCGTGAAATCCAGAATTTCCAGCGCACGGTCGTCGAGCCACTTCCTCTCGTGCCTGAAACGGCAGGTGGGGTCGAAGACGGTTTCTATGTGCGCGAAGAGCGCATACAACGTGGTGATACCGTGGCCGCTCTGCTCGCCCGCCTGGGTGTTCAGGACGACTCGGCTTTCGCTTTCCTGCGGCAGCGCCCTGAAACTCAGGTAATTTTCCGTCAGCTGCGCCCGGGCAAGGTCGTCACTGCACGCACCAGCGGATCTGGCGAGTTGATCGCCTTGACTTTTCCCTTGAACGGTCCCAAGGACAACGCCTTGGTCATCGAAAGGATCGAGGGAAGGCTGCGGGCAAGGGAACAAGCCCCGTCGCTCACCGCCCAGGCGGTGATGAAATCCGGTGAAATCCGCACATCCCTTTTCGCTGCAACGGATGCGATCGGTCTGCCGGACAGCATTGCAACGCAGATGGCGGACATCTTCGGCGGGGATATTGATTTTCATCGCGACCTGCGCAGGGGGGATCGCTTCAGCGTCGTTTTCGAAATGCTGTACGATCAGGGCCAGCCTGCCCGGCCCGGCCGCATTCTTGCCGCAGAGTTCGTCAATAATGGAAAAGCCTACAGCGCCTTCTGGTTCGAGGGGAAGAACGGTCAGGGTTATTACACGGCAGAAGGCAAAAACATTCGCAAGGCCTTCCTGCGTTCCCCCCTGGAGTTTTCCCGTGTAACTTCCGGCTTTTCCCATTCGCGGTTTCATCCGATCCACCAGACGTGGCGGGCACACAAAGGCGTTGATTACGGTGCCCCGATCGGTACGCGCATCAAGGCCACCGGCGATGGCGTCGTCGAATTCGCCGGCAGTCAGGGAGGCTATGGCAATCTTGTGGTCATACGCCATCAGGGGCGCTTCACGACGCATTATGGCCATCTGAGCAGTTTCGCCCCCGGCATTCGCAAGGGGACTCGTGTCAGCCAGGGCGACATCATCGGCTACGTCGGCAAGACAGGCTGGGCGACCGGCCCGCATCTGCATTATGAATTCCGCATCAATGGCGTGCATCAAAACCCTCTGGCTGTCGCCCTGCCAAGCGCGCCTCCGCTGTCGTCAGGCGATATGGCCGAGTTCAAAATGTCGGTGGATCCGTTGATCTTCCGCCTGGATCGGATTCGCGGCCTTGACCTTGCGCTGCTCGATTAGCGCCATCTCGCATTTGCCGCGAGATGATTCCTGATTCTTCGATCAGTTCCTGCGAGACCGGCATGTATGTCGGAATCATGTCCGGTACCAGCATGGACGGGGTCGATGCCGTTCTGGTCGATTTTTCCGCCCCCATCCCACGCCTCGCCGCTACCCATTACGTTCCCTACGAACATGACCTGTCGGCTCGCCTGCTGGCCCTCCAAGCCAGAAGCGATAACGAGTTGCATGTCGCCGCGCGGCTCGGCATCGAAATCACCCATCTCTATGCCGCAGCCGTCAAGTCGGTGCTTGCAAAGGCCGATCTGGGGGTGGACTCGGTCCGTGCGATCGGTTGCCATGGCCAAACGGTTCGCCACAATCCCCGGGCAGGCTACACGATACAGTTGGGCAATCCGGCTCTCCTGGCCGAATTGAGCGGGATCGACGTGGTGGCGGATTTCCGCAGCCGCGATATTGCTGCCGGCGGTCAAGGAGCACCGCTCGTGCCGGCTTTTCACGAAGCCGTCTTCAGACATCCCGGAGTTCACCGGGTGATTCTGAATGTCGGCGGTTTCTCCAATGTCACCGATCTCAACCCTTTTTCCGCAACAAGTGGTTTCGATATCGGCCCCGGCAACGTGTTGCTCGATGCATGGATCCGGCGATGCAAAGGGGAAGCCTATGACGAGGGAGGAGGATGGTCGGCCGGGGGACGGGTCATCCCGCAGTTGCTCGACGTTTTACTGTCCCATCCTTTTTTTCTGTCCGATCCGCCGAAAAGTTGTGGCAGAGAGCAATTCAATCCCGACTGGCTCGAATCGCATCTTTCACGAGATTTCGCAGCGGTGGATGTGCAGGCCACACTCCTCGAACTCACCGCAAGCTCCATTGCCAGGGCCGTTCAAAAATGGATCGGCGTCCCCGCAGAACTCGTCGTATGCGGAGGAGGGGCGCACAACAGGGTTTTGTTACGACGTCTTTCAGAACTGATGCCGCACACGCAAGTAGTGAGCAGCGATGATTTGGGGATTGGGGCTGACTGGGTCGAAGCCATGGCTTTCGCATGGCTGGCAAGACAGGCATTGTTGGGCAGGACGGGCAATCTTCCGTCCGTTACGGGGTCTCGTGGCCCCCGCGTCCTGGGCGCCGTTTACCCCAGATAAAAAAGGGGAGCGTCCGCTCCCCCTGCGTTTGCCGGAACCGACTACTACACGTTGAAGGAAGACCCGCAACCACAGGTAGAGGTCGCATTCGGGTTCTTGATGACGAACTGGGCACCTTCCAGACCTTCGGTGTAGTCGATTTCCGCACCGACGAGGTACTGATAGCTCATGGGGTCGATCAGAAGAGTGACGCCGTTTTTCTGCATTACGGTATCGTCCTCGTTCTGAACTTCATCGAACGTAAACCCGTACTGGAAACCGGAACATCCGCCGCCCGTCACGAACACGCGCAGTTTGAGTTCGGCATTCCCTTCTTCTTCGATCAGCTCACGCACCTTGCTGGCAGCGTTGTCGGTGAAGATGAGGGGCGACATTTCAGTGACAGCATTCATGGGAAACTCCTGATTGGTTTAGACCTGAGACAATATAGGGGTGGACCGCCTCCGCGTCAATTGCTCGAGGCCAATTTGAGCTCGACCGTCTTCCCCGTGCCTCCCTGATGGACCAGTCTTCCCTGGACAATGGCCCCAAGGTGCATCTCCAGGCTGTTGTACTGCACATCGCCTGTGACGCGGGCACGCGGCTGAAGTTCAAGGAATTCGCTGGAATACACCGGGCCGATGATCGTGCCGTTAATCACCAGATGGGAAACATGGATTTCACCCTCGATGCGGGCATGTTCGCTCAGGACCAGCGTACCTCCGCCATCGCCCGTTGAGCGGACGTTGCCCTTTACTTCGCCGTCCACACGCAGCCCGCCTGCGAAAGTCACATCGCCTTCGATCTTGGTTCCCGCGCCGATCAGGCTATCGATGCGGCTTTGTGGCTTGTTGGATTTTTCTTTATTGAGAAACATGGCATCTCCCTATAACGAGACCGTTTGAGAGGCTGCCGTGATCCCACCCTGGATCAGGCGCGCCTCGACGCTGATGACGCGCGCTCCTGCAGGAACTTCAAAAGTGCCGTCCAGCCTTTGGAAGTGCTTGAAACTGAGATTAAAACGAGGATCGCCCGGCTGCGGCAAGATCATGATAGCACTTTTGCCCTCTCGCTGCAGACTGATCAGCAGTTGAACACTTCCCTTGAACTCCCGATCCTTCTTCCCCCCTTGTGCGGCGACAAGAAGGCGATAGCGGTAATGCCCCGGATTGCCATCCTGTTCCACCTGCAATCGGTTGATGGTAAAGCCGGCCTCCTTCCCTTCGGCAGAAGCCAGATTCTCGAAAAAGGCCAAATCTTCCTTGAGCCGGCTGTTCTCCAGCTCCAGGGCTTTCACCTGGCGAACCAGCTGTTGTTGTGCGGTGCGCTCGATTTGCAGGTTGCTTTCCCCCGCATTGACCTGGGCTCGCAGCCTGGTCGCTTCTTTTTGAAGCTCCCCTATCTGTTCGCGCAGGGAAGCGATTTCCTGCGCCGTTTCCCGCCTATCAAATCCCGCAATCTTCCTACCGGCGTCATATATCCAGCCAGCCAAGGCAAACGATATGGAGAGAACGGCAATCGCCGCCAATGCGCGCCAATACCATGGGATATGGGTGCGCACCGCCACCTTCGGGGCGGAAATGCCGAAGCGGCTGCGCAGACGCCGCAGCGCTATGGCAAGACGGGAATCTGCATAAGCCCGGCGCACTCGTCGAATCCAAACATGATGTTCATGTTCTGCACGGCTTGACCGGCCGCGCCTTTGACAAGATTGTCGATAACGGAAAGAACGACAAGCGTATCCCCGCCCCCAGGCCGGTGCACGGCTACCCTGCACATATTGGCGGCTCGCACGGATCGCGTATCGGGATGGCTGCCAAAAGGCATGACATCCACGAAGGGTTCGGACTTGTAGCGGGTTTCATAGAGCGCCTGGAAATCCGCTTCCCTGAGCACCCTCGCGTACAAGGTGGCATGAATGCCCCGGATCATCGGCGTCAGGTGCGGCACGAACGTCAAGCCGACCGCCTTGCCGGCCGCCACGGACAATCCCTGGCGAATCTCCGGCAGGTGGCGATGCCCCGAAACACCATACGCCTTGAAATTATCCGATGCCTCGGCAAACAAGGTATGCACTTCAGCCTTTCGGCCGGCGCCCGACACGCCAGACTTTGCGTCGGCGATGAGAGTCCCCATATCGACCAGATCGGATTCGATCAGGGGCAGAAAGCCCAACTGCACTGCCGTCGGGTAG
>CALJZP010000069.1 GCA_937983545.1 uncultured Azonexus sp. | reverse complement strand
GGATATTCAAGGTAGCCCCGTCCCGTACCAACTCTAAACACTTCATCAAGGAAGCTCGTAGGATCGGGAACGTGCTCTATCACATGGGAACAGATCACATAATCGAATTGCCTATCATCGAAAGGAAACTTTCCTCCATCGTAATAATGGACTTGCCTTTTGCCGAAATTAGGCTCTTCGAGTGCGCCGCCGCGCTGCGAAATCCTTTCCTGGTTCGTCCCAAACTCCAGTTCAAGAAAGGCATCGCTTCTGGGATGTGGGGAAGAGCCCGGTCCGATTTCAAGCACCTTTTCCGCTAGGCGTATCAAGGTTATCTTTTGAGGAAAAAACATGTTTATCCTTTTGATATTTGACAGCAACGCAATGCCAGCCAAAGCAGGCCACATCAACAGCCGTTTTAGATTTTCCGCGTAGCAAGAAATAAATTAGGCCGATCCCTGACGTCAGATAAGCTAGCGGCCAACACCAATCATTGTAGCGACGAGCCATGTTCGGCAAACGCAGCATTTCTTGTTTGAGATATGAAAACCAATCACCGTTTGGAACTAATTCATGAATTTTAAAACCTCGCAGCGGTAGTTGGTATTCATACCAGTAGCGGCTGAATCCAGTGACGTAATGGTATGGAGCGAAATGAACAAGTGAAGCAAAAGGTGCGGTAAGGATCAGTTTGCCGCCGGGTTTAAGTAGTCGCGCAAACTCATCCAGTGCCTTCAGTGCATCAGGCAAGTGTTCAAATACCTCACTGCATAGAACCACATCAAATGAACAATCCGGCTCCGGAACACTTGTAATGTCACAGACCAGATCAATCTTGCTGGTATCCCATGTACCGGTTTGCAGACCTTGGGCATCCCCCGTGCCTTCATATTGACAAACGTCCTGCGACACATAAATCAGATGGTCGCACAACGACTTGTTGCGCAGTTCACCCGCTCCAGCATCGAGAATACGCAACCCTGACGGGATAGCTGCCAAGGTCTGAGCCAGCCACCGATTGCGCGCTTCCTCATTGGCATTGATCCCGATGATTTTTTTTAATGATTCCTTCACTTACTTGTCCTCAACGTTTGACAAAGGTGAAGATACCCAAGGCGTAATGCAGTTTGCTTAACTCATCCATATCCTGCTCAGGGCTGGCGGATTGAACAAGCGTCCGGCTCGACCCTATCCAGGCGAATTCCCTGAGCAACAAGCCGTTTGCTGCGGCGAGTCGAACCAGCGAAAGCGGATCGTATACCCGGTGCGCATTGAATTCAACACGCTCCTTGCCGATGGGCACGGAAAGATAAAACAGTCCACCTGGTCTGAGCATTCTAGCCATATTACCAAGTCCCTTCACATATCCATGCGGGTCGATCGGATCGCCATATCGGCCTAGACCAAAATGCTCTAGAGCATGTAAACAAGATAGTGAATCACAGTATTCGACAAACAGCTCGGTCGGATTCATCAGGTCTGCCTGCCTGAAAAGAACCCCGGGAATCAGAGAAGTGACGGGGCGAATGTCGCATACCTCGATTTCCCTAAAACTAGCCACATGTGCGACAAAGCCATCTATGCGCGAACCGATATCCACATGCTTTTCCGGATTGGCAATGTAAATCTTCCGCGCCACATGCAAGTCCTGCCAGAAATATTCATTTTTCGTAGCCCCGCCCTCCTCATACCAGTCGTACAAGCAGGGGAGGAGGTCGAGTTGCCCCTTATATTCCTTTCGAAATTGTAACCAGCCTGCAACATAACGGGGAAGTCCCCTTAACGAGCGGACCAACCGTCTGATATCACATCCGAACTGAACGCATAACAACCAGTAAATTTTTTTAAAGACTTCTCTCATTCGGCTTCCGTTTTAACCACCCTAAACTGAACACAAACCCGATCAAATTGATCGCTAACCAGCCGAACGCCGCACCTATCGTGCCCTGCCATGAAACAAGAGGCGGTATCAGCGCCACGGAGAGCACCAGGGCATATGCATTCACTTGAACTACCCGGCGGACCTTTTGGTGGGCCAGCCAATTCACATAACCCACATTGTAAAAGGCGTTCAAGGCAACCCCTGCAAGCAGGACGGCCAACATCGGATAAATGGCTGCAACTACCTCGGGGCTTCTCAACCAGACACCCAGCAGCCATTTGCCGACGGTGGTAAAAATTATGACGCCCAGTCCAACCAAAAGAGCGATCAACCCGGCCAACTTAACACTTAAGCTGCGCAATGCAACGGGGTCGTTCCTCATTTGAATTGCACGCGGCAATACTGCCTGTGTCAATGGATTGATTAACTGGAGCGACCCCAAAGCAACCGTTGCAGCAACCGTGTAATAGCCGAATTGTTCAATGCTGACCATCCGGCTCAACACGATTCTGTCCATTTGCACCGTCAGCGCGCCCAACAATGTGGCGCCAGACATACCGGCAACCAAACGCCAAACTAAACGCAATTCATTAGCATCCCATTTGACCTGGGCACGTTTTACATGCAGCACGCTCCACGCCCACCGACCTCGGGTCAGAGTTTCGAGCAGCGCAATCGTGGCATGCCAAACCAGATAAGCCGACAATGTTGGCCAAACAAAAACCACTGCCACACCACCGACGTGACGCAATAAAGTGCCGCCTGCCATGATGCCATTAAGGGCAACTTGTGCCTGCCCTCCCACCAGCAGACTGCGATAAATGGAACCGGGAAACTGGGCGGCGAAGATGGCTGCTGCACCATAAATTGCCTCCCGTCCGGTAGTAACCGGCAATCCATCAAGGTTAAGCCAATGTGTGGCAATAGTGTCAGCCAGCAGCACGACTACAAATCCGGCGCAGAAAGCAAATGCCCAGTAAACTCGCTCAAAACCATAAAGCAGAGACGCCGTTCTGTACCGGCCTTTATCAGTTGTATCAAAACGAACCGCCACCTCACGCACCATGGCCTGGCTCATGCCAGCATCTAGCAAGCCAAGAATTGCTTGCAGCATGGCCATGAACCCGATCAAACCAAACTGCTTAGGCCCTAGTTCTGACAAATACCAAGGCAACGCGAGAATGGGTGCCAAAACCACTGCACCCGTGCCAAGGTAATTGGCAAGAATATTTCTTCTCAATAGCATTCTTCATGTAACTGATGAAGAAAATCGGCATAAGCAGCAGCCAGCCCTCCTCTCAATCCGGTGCCAATATTCCAGCTCAGTCTTTGCAGCCGGCTCACATCGAGTAGCTTCCTCGGTGTCCAGTCTGGCTTGGTTGAATCGAACACGATCTTGCCTGCATAGTCGACGACGTTTCTTACCGTCTCAGCCAGT
>CALJZP010000068.1 GCA_937983545.1 uncultured Azonexus sp. | reverse complement strand
AATGCCGGGCTGGTTTCGCCAATTTCGTCGAGGAACAGCGTACCGCCGTCGGCCTGCTGGAACAGGCCGACCCGATCCTCGACAGCGCCGGTAAATGCGCCCCGCTTGTAGCCGAACAGCTCCGACTCGAGCAGCGTATCGGGCACCGCGCCACAGTTCTCGGTGATGAAGGCCTTGCTGGCCCGACGGCTTTCGTAGTGGATGGCCCGGGCGATCATTTCCTTGCCGGTACCCGATTCGCCGGTCACCATCACCGACAGGTCGTAGGGCGCGACCCGCTCGACCAATTCGCACACCGCATTGATCGGGCTGCCCGGGGCACGGATCAGCGCGGCCAGGCCGAAACTGCTCTTGGCCTTTTCCTGCTTCGTCTCGACATGCCGCTTGAGAACCGGCTCGGCGGTGCGCAAGTCGACCGAGAGGCGCTGGTTTTCCTGTTGCAGGCGCCAGACTTCCGAAGCTCGCTGCAGGGTCAGCAGCAGTTGTTCCGGCTGCCACGGCTTGAGCAGGTATTGCCAGATGCCCGCCTCGTTGACCCCGGTGATGATGTCCTCGGCATCGGTGTAGCCGGACAGGATGATGCGCACGATATCCGGCCAGCGGCTGCGTACTTCCTTCAGGAACTGGACGCCAGTGGTACCCGGCATGCGCTGGTCGCAGAGCACGATGCGGATGCCGGTAATTGCCTGTTCGCGTTCGAGGATCTC
Source organism: uncultured Azonexus sp. (assembly GCA_937983545.1). Classification (GTDB taxonomy): domain Bacteria; phylum Pseudomonadota; class Gammaproteobacteria; order Burkholderiales; family Rhodocyclaceae; genus Azonexus. The sequence goes on along the minus strand of CALJZP010000068.1, from coordinate 2,833 downwards.
CATGCCCTCGTCGGCATCGGAGGCGCACAACACATCGAAATCCTCTTCCAGCGTCCGGCGCAGCGCCTCCTGCGAACGTACCTCGTCATCCACGACGAGAATGGCGGGCAATCGGCGCAGGCTGCTGCTCGAAGCAGGGTGGTTCATTCGTGAATCTTCCAGTCGATGTCGCGGTGCCGGGCAAGGTGGCGCGGCGTCCACGAATGCGGCGAACGGGAAACGAAATGATAGCGCGCGACATGGTAGGACGGATCGAAGCCGTAGAAATTGCGACGCATTTCCTTCAATTCCTCGGCGCGATAGGCCGCCAGCGGCTTGACGGCTTCGTCGGCCTGTCGTTTGCTCCGCTTGGCCTCCAGGCGCTCGTCGATATCCGCCGCCGCGGCCAGTTCGGCAGCCCGGCGCGCCACATCGACGGCGAATCCCGGTCCGGGCAGGCAGGCATCGTAGAAACCCAGCTGGACGGACTCCTGTGCCGTCATCGGCAGACGGTGACGCATGATCGCCTGCGCCCCCGCCTCGCCAACCCGCGGCGGCAGCAGATAAGTCCAGAACTCGGAGCCGAACAGGTTGCCCATGTTCTTGTAATGCGGGTTGAGCATCACCCCGTCGCGTGCCCATACCAGGTCGGCGGCACGCGCCAGGAAACAGCCGCCGGCCCCGGCATTGCCCGCCAGCGCCGCCACGGTCAGTTGCGTGTCGCAGCACAGGATGGCCTCGGCCAGGTCATCGATGGCATTGATGTTGGCCCAGGATTCGTCAGCCGGGCTATCGGCGGCTTCGATGGTATTGAGGTGAATGCCGTTCGACCAGAAATCGCTCCCGCCACGCAGCACGATGACTTTCGTCGGGCGGCGACTGGCCCACAGGAAAGCCTCCTTCAGGCGCCGGCACTGACCGGTGCTCATGGCGCCGTTGTAGAACTCGAAACCGAGAAAGCCGACGCCCCCGGCCTCTTCGTAGGCAATATCCTGCCAGGTCGCGAGCGGTGCCTTCCAGAAGTCGTCGAGCGCTTGTTCGGGCAGCGCCAGCGCCTCGGGAAAGGCCATCGTCGCCGGCAGCTTGATACCCCCGGGCCGCTTGACATGGCCGATCCAGACCGCCCCGTCGACGGTGGCCCGACAGATCGCCGTTTCGCGCCGCGCGACAAGCGCTCCCGGCGCCCCCTTCAGGCTGGCTTCCGGCCACGCGTCGAACAAATGGCAAGCTTGGCCGAACAAGGTATCCGCTACACCGGGAAAACCATCGGCGGCATTCAGCCTGGCCAACACGCTGTTCGTATCATCCGCATCCCAGTCGATGGCGCGATCGGCCTGCTTCATCAGGGCATGGGCAACTCCCGGAACGCGCTGCGGCACGAAATCGCCGGCGGCAAACCGGGTGACGGCCTGCAACACCGCGAGAACGGCCGCCTCGGTGACCTGATTGCGGTAAAGCGAAGCCTTGCGTACGGCCCCGACCGGAAAGACGGACGAGGCCCACACCGGTCCGGCATCCATCTCCCGCTCGGCTTGCAGAACCGTCACCCCCCATTCACGCAGGCCGCGCTGAATCGCCCAATCGAGCGCCGACGGTCCGCGATCGCCGGGAATCCCGGGATGCACCACGAAACATGGCAGCCGCGACCAGACCGACTCCGGGATGGCACGCTTCAGGAAGGGCGCAATGACCAGATCCGGCTTGAACAAGGCGACAGCCTCCTCGGTCACCGAATCGGAAATATCGAATTCGATACTGACGCAGTGGTCACGAGCCGTCAGTTCGCAATAGAGGCGCTGGGCGAGGCTGTTGAAGCTATGCGTAACGAAGAGGATTTTCATTATTTACATTTCTTTACAAACATGCTATCGGCATCGATCGAGCAAACTAGCGGATTCCAAGGCACTGATTTTTCGGGAAGCATGCTGTTATGACTTTGGCGATATTTGTTCTGTAACAGGCGCTGGCTACGATGGCTGCCACAAAAAACACAGGGAAGAGAACATGCAAGCACAAAGAAAACCGGTCAAAACACGCGCCCCCCGGGCTAGCCGTGCACCACGTCCTGACTACATTGCGGCGGTCCGCTACCTCGATGGTCGCCATGAAAAGTTTCATGTCCGCAATGCCGACAATCTGGACGATGCCCGTGCAATGGTCATCGCCGAAGTGGGCGATTTCCGCTCGATCATGATTGCACTGCGTCACTGAACGCTCAGCAAATCCGCGGCAATTGCTCGCCGCTCAGCCAGTCCACAATGCGTTTGCCACCGAAAGCGGTGGTCATCTGGACAAAATGATGGGGATCTTCATGGACGCGACCTACCACGGCAGCGTCCATCCCCAGGGGATGGCTCCGCATCGCCGCAAGAAGCTTATCCGCGTCCGGTTCGGCGCAGATCGCGACCAATTTGCCTTCGTTGGCGACATAAAGCGGGTCCAGCCCGAGAAATTCGCAGGCAGCGTTCACCGCCGGCTTCACCGGTAAATCCTTCTCCAGCAGCATCATGCCAACACCGGACTGCTTGGCGATTTCGTTCAAGGTCGTCGCCAGGCCGCCCCGCGTCGGGTCGCGCAAGACATGGATGTCGGCCCCACTCGCCCGCATCGCCTCGATCAGGCCATGCAGCGCCGCGGTATCCGACACGATGGGTGACTCGAAACCCAGGCTCTCGCGTTCGGCCATGATCGCCATCCCGTGATCGCCCAGCGTTCCGGAAACCAGGATGGCATCGCCCGGCTTGGCGTAACGGCCTGAGAGTTCGTTGCCGGGTGCCACGACGCCAACGCCGGTGGTCGTAATGAACACCCCATCACCCTTGCCACGCTCGACAACCTTGGTGTCACCGGTCAC
>CALJZP010000067.1 GCA_937983545.1 uncultured Azonexus sp. | reverse complement strand
CGGGCAAACCCCGGATACGGCTTACTTCAACCAGCCGCTGCTCGCCGCAGCGGCTTAACCCGCAGAGAACTCACTTAAGAAAACCAAATTTCTGTCCAACTGCGCGGGGCCACCTCTCAGAGCTTGGGGACGCCTATCTACTACGTGGATATCACCCCTCGGTCAGGGTTGTCGACGGAAGAGATGCTGGCGCAGGCCAGGCAACTGGCTGAAGCGCGTCGGCAGGCTGGGTTTGATCAGGATGCTCTGGATCAGGCGGCCAAACAAGGGCTGGGGAATGGGGCGTTTGAGGATGGTGAGGAAGATGGCGGTGCTGTGGTGGAGGAATTCTTCTCGACTCCACCGGAGACCGACTCGCTGGCAACGTCACCTGTTCCAGCAATGCCGCAGCGCGCCTCGCTGGCTCAGAAACTGGAAGCCAAGGCAGATGCGTTAACGACATCCTAAATTTGGAGGTGAATCATGATTTATAACCCGGCACCGTTGGAAACCTTGGCGTCGTATGCGATTGCTTTTGTTGCTGGAGCGCTGTCCGTGATATCGGTGACAACATATGGACAATGGGTGCGAGATGCTGAACGACGAGCTAATTTTACGAGATGAGGCAATAAGGTTGCTCGCCGATCTGTATGAAGTGCAAGCTTGATATTGATAGGTTTTAGGATCGGGGGCTGTGCTCCCGATCCTATAGGTTTATTTTTTTGCTGAAAATCTTGCCTTTATCAGGCTACTGTTCGGCACAAAGCAGTCTTTGAGCCTGGGAGCTAGAATCGGGCGGCCATATGCGGACTAGCTGTCGTTCGACAACAGGTGGGAATAAATGGGGGCTTTCATCAGCAGCGTATGATGGCGCCCGCCAATTGTAGAACGAGGCATCACTGAAGCCGTGTTGCCGGCACAGTTCCTTGATCGCTAGCAACTATGGTTCGGCAGCTTTAAACCGATGCTCATTCCCAAGCATGAAGCCGCATATTTATAGACGCCATAGTGCTAATTATCCGCCAGTCGTGGCCATGATACGAACGATCTTCTCGGGATTCGTCTGGAATTCGTGGCTCAATGGCTTTTGCATAACTGCTGTGCGAATTTGATCGGCGATTTCCAGATCGGTCGATCCTCCACGCAACATTGGCAATAGGTCGAGACGGTCATTCTGACCAAGACATAGATGCAACGTGCCAGTTACCGAAACCCTGACACGGTTACATGCCTCGCAAAAGTGTTGGGACATCGGCGTAATAAAGCCGACCGAGAATGAGCGATCCCGGGTCGCAAGATAACGAGCAGGGCCTCCACCAGCAACGATGTGATCGACCAACTGGAAGCGCTCTCTAAGTTGGCCGATTAGAGGCTGGAGGGACGAGGTACCAAGTTGACGTGCGCTATCTCCCATTGGCATGTTCTCGATCAAGCGCAACACAAAATTGCGTTCCATGCAGTACGTGATCATTGCATCCAGTTCGTCACCGTTGAATTCGGGTAACCAAACCATGTTGATCTTAATCAGGCGAAATCCACTCTCTCGTGCGACCTCGAGTCCTGCGAGGACATCGTGCAAAGCATCGCGCCGAGTCAACGTCAGGAATCGACTTGGCGACAACGTATCAAGGCTGACATTCAGGCGCGTAACACCGGAGGCCAGAAGGTTAGACGCAAATTGCGCCAATCGTGTGCCATTGGTACTAAGGGAAAGATCATTCAATCCCGGGAGTTGCCCGACATCTTGGACTAGATCTCCTATTCTGGATCTTACCAAGGGTTCGCCGCCGGTAAGACGCACTCGGGAAACCCCAAGACCAATGAATATCTTGCATATCCGCACAATCTCACTGAACGTCAACCAATTATCGGGAATTTCATAATTGTCAAACTCTGGCGGCATGCAATACGCGCATCGCAAGTCGCAACGATCAGTCACCGACAATCGAAGATAGTCAATCCGACGACCACAAGCATCAATTAACATCGACTCATGACTTCACCAAAGTAGGTGCACACTCTTGCGCGCCATCGACTAAAAAATATGCAATAAGACAATGTTGCATCGTGTTACCAACAGAAACACTGACAGACTTTGGTCTGAAATGGGCGGCCTTCCTAATCGCTATAGGTTGGCTATACGTCACCCCGCTTGGAATGCCGTTTAAGCACCGCGCGTCTTAGGTTTTGTCCCGATTGAGGGAGTCCACCTTATATACGCCCTCCTTGAAACCCCTAACTGCGCCACCTAAATCCCGACCAATATTGGGCAGCTTTTTGGTCCAAAAAATAAGGAGAATGATGGCCAGAACGAGCAACCAATGCCAAAGACTAAGAGTCCCCATCATTTGTCCTAAAACGCCCTCTGCATTTCGTCCCCAAAGAATGCTGGCGCGGTAAAACACTTACTGCTTAATGGCTTTAATATCGCCATCAGCGCCAAAACCAAGTTTGTAGCCAAGCGAAACATGGTGGAAGCGACCGGTTGAATGATCGGAATGTACCGCAATGCCAAACGGCACGGCTTTGCCCTCAGCTAAGGCACCCGAAAACTTGCGTGTAAAAGTGACGGTGTACATATCCCCCGCCTTAACCCCTTCAGCCTTCGCGCCGGTCGTGCCGCCTTCCATATTGCGCTTATCGCTAATAGATCCATCAACAACCTTCGCCCCCTTAGAACTCTTCCACTGCATCAGTTCATAGGCACCATCCTTTACGTACTTCGTCTTTTTGTCGTCGGCCCCGGGCATAGTGCGCGCATCTGCGTGACAGGTTGCCCAGCAACCAACTTGGTCGCCCGGAATCGCTTTGTCACCGGAGGCAGCCGAAACTTTGTCATTGGCAAACATAACAGCAACCTTGACTTCATTCTCCTTGTCGGCGGTATTGGCTGCTCCAGCAGGGGCCTTGAAAGTCAGGCGGATATAGGCGTACTCCTTGTCGTACGCAACCTGCATAGAGACAGGGAAATTCATCGTTTTTGGAGCACCGAACGGCTCCAGATCCTTTCCCGCCAAGCGTTTCATATCAAAATTAAGTCCGCCTTTTTCTTCGTGGCATCCAACGCAGCTTTCTCCTTTAATCAGTCCGGTCCGACCACTGTGATCAGATTTCTTAGCAATCCATTCAATCGGAGTTACACCAGGATGGAACACCTGAATATCTCTTTTCGGAACTTTGCTCCAGTCCGGCGCGGCATTTGCGATTTGAGACCCAAGGGAAAATACGGTACCCAAAATAGCTACTGATAAAGCACTTTTTTTCATTTAAATACTCCAGACGATTTGTCGATAATTGGTGTCAGGGATATGCGAGGACGATCACTCGTCATCATCCTCTTTCATACCTTTCGGCTTGCGGTGGGCAATACCTTTGTGGCAATCGATACAGGTCTTTTTTTCGTCTTGGGCGATTTTGTGCATTTTCGCGCCGCGAAGTTTTTGTTTTTCTGTATTCATGCCTTCGAAACTGTGACAGTTGCGGCATTCGCGCGAATCGCTGGCTTTCATTCGCGCCCATTCGTGCTCGGCTAACTCGAGGCGCTTGGCCTCAAACTTTTCCTTGGTATCAATGGTTCCCATAAGTTTGCCGTAGACTTCGCCACTCGCTTGGATCTTGCGCATCATTTTGTGCCCCCAATCTTTGGGTACATGGCAGTCCGAACAAACAGCGCGAACGCCAGTTCGATTGGCAAAGTGAATGGTTTCCTTGTATTCCTGATATACGTTGTCACGCATTTCATGACATGAAATACAAAATTCAAGCGTGTTGGTGGCTTCCATTACTGTATTAAAGCCCCCCCAAAAAAAAATGCCTGCGATAAAGCCAACCGAGAGCAAACCCAATAGTGAATATTTAGTGCTTGGTTGGCGCAGCGATTTGAGAATGTTTTTCATTAAATTGGCATACTTAATTGCGAGTCAGTTACTCCGCGATCTGAAACAAGCAAGGTGAGCTTCAGTAACTCAAGTGCTCGAATGCTGCAGCGTATGGCTAGCGAACCTTGGGCAAGAGCCCAAGGTTCGCGGCAAGGCTGTTCCTGGCACGCTTGAGCTTGAGAGGGACAGCCATTCGGTTAATCGGCTAGCGCCTTGATCACATCTTCCGGAGAGTGAATGGTGCCGAGCGTAGTCGGACTGCCCCAGCGAACGTGGAATTTATTCTCTTTAACCTGTGCCAGAGAGAGCATCAGATTGTTGAATGCGGTCAGATCATCAGTCTCAAAGTAGGTAATAAAATCGGTGTCATCTAAGCCAGTTGAGTGGTACAACTTGCGCTTGACGTTCACGAGATAGGCTAAGGTAGGTGTCGTGTGAACTTCCATCTCCTTCAAACGCTCTTCCGGCGACATGTTCCACCATTCCGCGTTTTTCTTGACGGGAATTACGATCACATATCGTGGAGCCGGCCCACTATAGGTAGCCGAACTAAGCCCCGCATTCAGCCCAGGAGACTTGTCTTTGCTGATGTAGTTCAAGGGCTTTGTAACACCGACAAGGGTCTCGAAAACATCGGCATTCTTGCCGATAGTTGTCGCGCGGAATTCGCGCATGAAGGTCTGGGCTTTTGCCAAGTCGTAGGCGTTGATGCGGAAGAAAAAATCAGAATTGGTTTCCAGGCCGCGTGTCAGGTAGAGATCAACCAGGACGTTATCCTTGTGCTTCTCAATTAGTTTCTTAACTTCTTCTGCGGCACCCTTGCGTTCCATTGCAGGCACCTTGTTCCAATCAGGGCGCAATTTGAACATTGTAAAAACACCGAAGACCCCGGGTTGGGTCAGGATAGTTCCTCGCTCAATTTTCATAGGTTGCATGGGTTGCATTGCCTGCTGAGCTACAACAGGTGAGGAAGCCATCGCTATGGCCGCTCCGATAGTAGTGGCAATGAGACTCAATTTGAAACTGCGAATTGATATGTTTGTCATGGATATCTCCTTGTGTGAAATGAATAAATGAAATCTAAAAAAGTGTTGGAGTTTTCATACACAAACTCCTTCGCGAGTCGGCTCTAAGAATCAATTTCCCGCAGAATTTCTTGCAGATCAGCCTCTGCAAATTTTTCAGCCAGATCTGTCAAAGCAACAAAAAACTGGGTTGTCACCTTTGCGTTTACCTCTGCGCGCACAAGAGGTAGCCAAACCACCAAGTGACGCTCCAGAAAATCTCGCTGAGCCCGTTGGTATGCATTTGGTGGCAGGCCTTCCAATTCTGCCTGTGCCTGTTTTGCCGTAAGAAAATGCATAAACTCAAGCTCAGCGGTAAGCGTGTCTTCGAGTTCATTTCCTCGGGCATCCATAATTAGTCCGAAATTCCGATAAAAGCCTTTTAGTTCGAGGATTAACGCCGGACGGTTACTCTGCTGAACATGTACACCCTCATACAAGGCTGCGCTGGGTACCGGCGTGTTTATCTCGAAGGCAGTAAGAAACAAAGCTTCGAAATCCTCGAAAGAGCACGTCAACTTAAGGCGAGGAGAAATCTGCTCGCTGAAATAATCAGCCAGATCGGGCATACAGACCTCTAGCGCCTGTTGCATCTCAATAATTAGCCGACCGTCCGAAAAACCGGCATGGCTTTCGAGATCAGGAAATCCTAATCCAATAGCAAGCAGGCCATATACACGGCTACGTTCTAATGAACGGTCGATTCTCGCAACAACAGCTTTGTCGACAAGGCTATTCATTTGATTCCTCATTTCCTAAACAGGATCTAGGTTGTTAAAACGCCCTGGTGTTACTTTCAGCGTTATTCGGGCTCAGGCGCATCTTCCTGAAGCGTTGCGCGAACAGCCGGCACTGGATCGCCCTTGAATACGCCACGCAGTTTGAAGTGGGTATGTACAGGATTGCTTTTCCCAGTTGCAGTTACCGACTTGAGATAATCGAACTGGTACTTGCTATCGACGGCCGGGGAGAATGGTGTAAATGGAGCCTTTGCTTCATACTTCGATGAGCCTTCGTAATTTAGATGGCAACGCGCACATGCTTTTTCCATATCGAAGTTCTGGCCGGCATCTACCAGTGGCTTCCGCGCGCTGGTTTCTCCCCGATTCTTCAATCTGTCACTAGCCTCACCATGTAGATTTCGAAACTTTCCTCCTGCACCATGGCAGGATTCGCAAGTGACCCCGAGCACGGTTTTCATATCCTCCGGAGAAGCCCCCAGGACAAATCCACCTGGTTCGCCGTAACCTGTTACGTGGCAGCCGACGCAGTTTTTGTCCTGCGTGTAATCTTTTTTGGGATCAAGTTTGGCTTTGGTTTTCGCCTCGGATTTTGCGTTCGGCTTCAGCGAATCGAAGGCTTTCGCATGTGCCGAAGCGCGCCACGTATCACCCTGGGAGTCGTGACATTTAGTGCATGCGCGAAAACCAAGGTATTCCGCTTGTTGCGCCACCGTCACTCCGGGAAGAAAACCCGAAAAAAGCAAGGTGGCGAGAGCAAGAGTTTTTATCATGGCGGGCAATCTCGAAAGAATCGACTGGTAGGAAAAAGCGGCCCGTGCGGCCGCTCCATTGCAACATTAGGTCAAAGGAGAAATCATCATGTCGGTGCTGCGACGACCGATCAGCACATCCATCAAATCCGAAGCCAGCCCCTTCATTTTTTTCTCGCGCTCGGATTGAAGGATCGCCAACACGTCACGCACCTGTTTGCCAAACAGCCCCTCCAGTTGAGCCAATGGAATCTTAGGATCTGTAGACGGTTCGCCATTCGCCATCTCAATGCGCGGCCCAAGTACAGGCGGCACATAGAAGACGTTAGGTTCGGTGCCAAACTCAGGATGCAGAGGCAAAGCTACCTTGTATTGCTTGATGAGCTTGTACACAGAACTGTTGACATCGTCGACAAAGCCGACGTGCATGGCGCGACCCACACATTGAGCAACGCAGGCCGGCGCCACGCCTTGTTCAATCCGCGGGAAGCAGCCGATACACTTGTTGGCCTTATTGGTCAGCGGATTGAAATAGGGCTTGGCGTAGGGGCAAGACTGGACACAAGCCTGCGCGCCCTTGCATTTGTCCTGGTGGATTACGACGATGCCGTCCTGCTCTCGTTTATAGATTGCCTCATTCGGGCAGGCCTCCAGGCACGCCGGTTTGGTGCAGTGGTTGCACATGCGCGGCAGGTAGAAAAACGAGTTGTTAGGGTATTCCCCGGCGCCCTGATCCTCGTCCCAATTGGGCGCAGAGCGTGGCGTAGGGCTGGGTCGCACCCGTCCTGGCTTGCCCTCGAACAACCGACCGGCATAGTCGAATTCAAACGGGATACCGTAGTCGATCATCGGTGGGATTTTTCCTTTTTGCAGCTCACCGTTCTTGTAGCCACCGCCCTTGGTCTGCCAGTTCCTGGGGTAACCCAAGCCCGGCGCGGTTTCGACATTTCGCCAGTACATGAAGTCCTGACCTGGTCCCGTCGTCCACAATTTCTTGCACGCCACGGTGCAGGTCTGGCAGCCGATGCATTTGTTCAAATCGGTTACGTAGGTCAGTTGGCGCCTGGGCGCTTTCATCACATTAGCCATGATTAATATCCTGTTCTGTTGATCAGCGGATCTGACTAGAAACTGATGGGCGTGGCGCCGATGTAGCGTTTTACATTGACACGCACGTCCCGCTGAGATCCGGCGGGGCCGTAATAGTTGGGTCGGAAAAAGAGATGTCCATAATTGCCGACGAGGTTGGTCGGGTTAATGCGCACAGGACAGACACTCTGAGACCCTCCTGTGAGGAGGTCCATATACAGTTCAGGGCAATGCCACATGGAAACCCGCCCACGCTGCTCGCCATTGCGAATCTTGACCCGGCAAATGACCTTGCCGTGATTATTCCAAGCCTCAACCCAGTCGTTATCCTTTATACCGAGCGGCTTTGCATCTAGAGGAGACATTTCAATTGAGGGGCCGCCACGTTGCAATCGGAGCATCAAGACATTGTCTTTGAACGTCGAGTGAACCGAGTGACGGCTATGCGGTGAATTGAAGCGGAACGGGTACTTGTCGGCATCTATCGGTGCCTTGTAGGTTGGCAACTCGACGCCCATGTCGAAGAACGTGTCGTGGTCTAGGTAGAACTGCTGGCGTCCGGTCAAGGTGGGCCAAGGCTTCTTGTCGACCACGAAATACTGAAACGGCGTGTAAGGCACGCCCTCTTTCAGAGGTGACGTCCAGTTCGACTTGAAACGCTGTGGTTTTTCACGCAGCATCTGTATCGTAATGCCCTTAGATTGCGGCGCATTGTCCAGGATGTACTGGGCTGCTGCTTCGTCCTCGGCCAGTTTTCCATCCATAGTCATTTGGTTCCAAAGATTGGAAAGATCGCGCACCCACTTGAACTTCTCGTCATTGAACTTCTCGTATTTCTTGCGTTTGGCCGCCATCTCCACTCGCTTGGCCAAAGCCAGGAAAATCTGCCAATCAGTTTTCGATTCCCACATCGGCTTGATGGCCGGTTCGGTCATGTTGATGTAGGAATGTTCCGAAGTTACGTTTAGGTCCAGCTTCTCGTACCAATGGGCCGACGGAAGCACGACGTCTGAATACAGCGCGGTTGAATCCATGCGAATGTTGATGTCGACAATCAACTCCAGCTTCGGCCAGAGATTTTCCAGCACGTATTTCTGGCCTTTGGCCTGATTCAGCCAATTGCCTCGATAGACAAAGAAGACCTTTGGATCACGGCCTTGCTCAGGCATATTGGGCATCTGGCCAGTAGTAATCGAGTCGCGCAGGTATTTTTCCGTGTCGATGTCGGAGCTAATAATCTCGTCGTTGACTTCGGCGTGGATGTAGGTCCAGATGGTGGTCTGGCAGAAGCGTTGCTTGTTCACCCCCTCAGGGAAAGCTAGTGCCACAAGCCCCGCCACGAAGGCTGGTTTCCACTGGCCGATGTAGTGATTCATGCCTCCGCCGTTCGTGCCCTCGGTACCCGTCAGTGCGGTCAGAAGATGCATGGCACGCAACAGCACGTCGCTGTAATACCAATGTTGCGTCCCACCGCCACAGATAATCATTGAGGGTTTGGCTGTGGCAAATTCACGCGCCAGTTCGGTGATCGCTTTTGCTGTCACACCTGTGATTTTTGCAGCTTTTTCTGGCGTGTTGTCAGCCATGAGGCGCGACTTGAGAATCTCGAAAACAGGCCGGACTTCAACAGTCTTGCCGTCCAGCAACTGCATATTGAACTTGCCTTCGAGCGCAGGATCAAGATCACCTAAATCGATGTAGCCTTTGGGAAAGGCAAAGGTGTTTCGCCCCAAGAAACCAACCGGTGAACCTTTCTTTTCCGGTTGATCGCCCCAGGAACCCTTCGGGATAACCGGCTTGCCAGTTTTCGCGTTCCAGAAATAGAACTTATCCTTTGAGCCCCCTGCTACGACATCTGCCTCACGCAGGAAGCGTTTGGTGTCACTACGCACCAGATAGGAAAGATCGGTCTGCTCTTTCAGGCTGTGCGCGTCATAAAGTTTTTCCTTGATGATGACGTGCGCCATCGCCATCGCCAGAGCGCCATCAGTTCCCGGTTGCGGATGAATCCATTTGTCGACCTTAATTGTCGACGAGTTGTAATCCGGTGAAATGCTGACGATTTTGGCGCCGTTTAGCTGCGCCTCAGAAAGGAAGTGGGCGTCCGGAATTCGCGTCTGTGTAGGATTCGACCCCCAGAGAATGATGTATTTGGAATTGAACCAGTCGGCAGTTTCGCAGGTATCGCCTTGGACCCCGCAGGTCTGGGTCTGGCCGGTAGGGTGATCGCCATACCAATCGTAAAAGGTATGAGCATGAGCGCCGATGTAGTGTGCGAATCTATGCCCTGCCGAGAACGACACAGGCGAGACTGCGGGCACCGGCGAATAAACACTGATGCAATCCGGTGCATGGTTCTTGATGGTATCGACGCACTTATCGGCAATCATGTCGAGCGCTTCCTCCCAGGTCGCACGCCGCCACTTTCCTTCTCCGCGTTCGCCGACGCGGATCAAAGGGTATTTGATACGATGCGGTCCATACATATAGTCGTGACCACACTCACCCTTGTTGCATCCGCGCGGGTTGTACTCGGGAATATTGGGCATGGGAGCTATATCCTTTGACTGCTCCTCGCGCATGACCACGCCGTCCTTGCTATAGACAAAATGCGGACAGGCGCCAGTGCAGTTGACGAGGTGAGCGCCGCGCGTTTTCTTATCCCAGGACCATTGGGTGCGATGGAAGTTTTCCCATCCCGAATATTCGAAAGCTCCACTAATATCTGTAGCCGCAGCTAAGGTTCTTAAACTTAGAGAACTTCCCAAAAGCGTAGCACCAGAGGCTAGCAGGAAGCCTCTACGAGTCATTTGAACCATTGTCATCTCCTTATCTACTGTTTGACCGAACACCGAAACCGTACTTCGCTTGCGCGTTGTTCAGAGCCCCTGAGACTCGGTATTCGGTCGTAAGCAACTTCGAAGGGATAACAGCAATGAGCATGCCAATGGTTGGCAGCCTGAAAATCAGGTCGAAATCCCCACTTAAATTGTGGTTTATTGACCTAAGTCAACAAAACCTCTGAGTGGGCATCAAGTTCCAAAAACCAACGGCATTCATTTCGTTAAATTGAACGAAATGAGATTTAACGTTTCGTTCAATTCTTTATTGGCTAAGTACAGTTTGGAAAAGTGCTCTTCGTCATTTGAGGGCGGCACATTTAGATAGCTAGCATCCAACTGATGTCTATTCCATCGAGATGCTTGCAATAGCCGCCATCAGACTCGACCGCTTACAGGCCATGAAGGTCTTCAGCATGGTGATCCGCGATTCTCGGAGAGCGCAGTTCTAGGAAGCAAAAATCTCTACGATCTTACCGGTCAGCAGACCTTCGAGGAGGAATCTGTGGCTGGCTTCCGCCAATAGCAGTACGCACAGGCGCCCAGACCAAACCGAGATATACCAGTTACTAATCCAGAACCAGTCGCTCCTGGCACTCTCCCCCTTCAATGAGCAGTTGCTGCTCCTGCGGGTTCAACATGTTCTTCCGCTGACACGGTCGCCCACCCTTATGACTGGGTCTGGTAACGGCCGCCAAAATCATCGGCTTGGCGAAATTCGTGAAGCCTTCGCAGTCGTACCGCTCAGGCACTTGCGCCCACGCCGACCATCCAATCACGACGGCTAGGCGAGAGGGCTGCGACGTCTCTATCGCCCAGAGGTGGCAACGGGCAAAGGGGCTTGGTACCGACCACCTCAAACTCAAAATCTACGGATGTCCTGTTGCCTATCCACGCGTATGTCATGAAATCGGTTTTACAAAACCGGATTCTTACAGCATGAACCATGACGAGCCTAAGGATTTTCACACACCAGAAAATCTTCAGAAGATGCAACTCACTCAATTTCCATTAGTACGATCAGGAGGGCTGAGATTAAATTCATGGATACGTCGTTCAAGCTTAGGTCGAGAAATGTCGAGAATTTCACAGGCTTGACCTTTATGCCAACCGGTTTTTTCCAGTACGTGCACGATATGATTTTTTTCCATTTCCCTAAGAGAAAGAAGGTTTTTCGGCATGGAAGCATCAATCCCCGATGCTGATATGGGCATTCGTGAGCACCTTATTTCCGGCGGAAGGCGGTCAATGGTGAGAGTGTCGCCGCGTTCCATTACCGCTGCTTTCATGAGCACATTTTCAAGTTGCCGAACATTACCCGGCCATGCGAAGGCGTTGAGGCAAGCCATGGCTTCACCAGACACCCTACGTATGTTTTTTCGTAGATCACGATTGATCTTCCGAAGAAGGAAATCGATCAATCTTGGCATGTCTCCTTGTCGCTCTCGCAACGGTGGTAGATTGATGGAAGCAACGTTGAGGCGGTAAAAAAGATCTTCGCGAAACTCACCTGAGGCAACTCTTGCTTGCAAGTCTACATTTGTTGCCGCTATGAATCTGGCTTTGCTTTTTTTAATTTGTGCACTGCCTACCGGACTATATTCCCGTGCCTCCAGGATACGCAGTAGCTTGCCTTGAATAAGGGGGGTCAATTCGGCGACCTCATCCAGGAACAAAGTCCCCTCTCCTACTTGCTCAACTTTTCCCTTATGTGCATTGACGGCGCCAGTGAAAGCACCTCGCTCATGGCCGAACAGTTCACTCTCAAGGAGGGAGTCAACCAATGCTGCGCAGTTTACTGCAATAAAAGGCATATCTTTTTCGGCACTTGCATTGTGTATTGCTCTGGCAACCAACTCTTTTCCTGTCCCGGACTCGCCGAGAATTAAAGCCGTCACCCTGCTCTGCGCCACAAGAGCGATACTCTTGAAGACCTCCTTCATCGCAAATGATTGACCCACAATTTGTGTTGGGGTTACATCTGTCGCTCCAATGATCAGCGGGTCGCCAGTCACATGATCCGAACGACTCGAAGCAAAGAGCGCTCGACTGACCGCTGCGTCTAATTCAGGAAGGTCGATGGGCTTTGGAACATAGTCCATAGCCCCGCATTGCATCGCCGCCACGGTCATCTCCATATCGTGGAACGCTGTAATCATGATGATCGGTAGTTCGGGCTTTTCTGCTTTGACCTCTCGCAAAAGATCAAGGCCTCCTTTTGCAGGCAGGCGAATGTCAGAAATGATGGCATCAATATTGCTGGATAGTGCGACATTAATCCCTTCTTCCGCAGTATTCACCAGCGATACTTGAAATGCGCTTTTTTGAAAATGAGATTTCAGTGTCTGGCATATCGCCACGTCATCATCAACAATAAGTATGTGTATCAATTCACGATCTCCCGCCATTTTTTGCTCAAGAACATCCTCGGAATCCCTAAGCGAACGCCTCTCAGGATGCACCGTTGCTCGAACCGCTGGATGGGTAGAACTAACTTTCCGTGAGCTAGATTGATCAATCTCAATTTTCTGATACGGCCTTCCTTGCCATGAGTATTGCAAAAAAACTTCTATTGATCACGCTACTAGTCACCGGACTCTCTGTGGTTATCACTATTGTTCTAACCTGGAGCGCAGCAACTGATGCACTTCACGGATTAGAGGGTAAGCGCGTACTTGATAGCGTGGAGCGGGAGGCAAGCATACTCCAGAGCACCATCGACATGGTTAAGAGCGATCTATCCATGCTCGCCGATGGAGGGGCGCGATACATGATGGAGGAGAACACCGAGCCTAGTGTTGATGGCTTTCAAAAAGTTGCGGACCAACTCGATATCATGATGCGGGAAAGGCACGCCTATCGACAGGTGAAGATGTTATTGGACTCTGGCACTGGATCTCATCGCGTATTGGTCAGTTTGCGGAACGATAACGTAGTTCACACCATGGTGGATCAGCCAACTGCTAATTGGAATTTTGAGTCATTGTTGGCAGAAAAGCAGGGCCTCAGAAATTTCAACGAGCAAACCAGAAACCTGAGCGATGAAACAAGTGGAGAAAGGGTGTTTTTCGTCAGCATCCCAGTTCGCGGCAAGGACCGCAATGTAATCGGTGCAATCGCTGTGGTTGTTGCTATCGATCAAGTGTTTAGAACATTAGGTAAAGCGCATGATGGCATTGCTTACTGGATTGCTGATAGTGATGGTCAATACCTTTACCAGTCCCGTCCGGAGACGTCAGGTAGCCATACTCAAAAGGCTGCCAACGCAATCCGCGATTTCCAGTTGGCTCAGACCTGGGATCAAGTTTTGTCTGGGGCTAAACCTCAATTAATTATGGAGTTTCCCGCAATTGCAACGATGTTGGGTATTCGTCGTGCGACTTTGAATGTTGGTGAAGGGAATGAAATTGAGAATGTATTGGTGGTAGGAGGGGTGATATCCCTAGTTGAATTGGAGATCAAAGCTGCTGCCCTTCAAAGGCAACTTGCTATTGCAGTTGCAAGCATTGGACTCCTGATGCTGTTGACACTGTCTGTGTCAACAAGCCGACTCCTAAGGCCCATTGATGTTTTAATCAAGGCGGCTAACCGCATTGCCTCAGGTGACCAAAATATTGTGATCCCGGCGAACAACAATGATGAAATCGGAACTCTCAGTCGGGCTATGACGCGGATGGCCGAAAAATTGCGCCTAGCCGGAAAAAACTCCGAGCAAAGCGCAATGGGACAGATGGCCTCGATGATCGCTCATGATCTACGTAACGCGCTGTCATCGGTCAAAATGAATCTTCAGATACTCGACGAACACCATCGAAAGGAAGGAGATATGCAAATAGAGAATTGCGAGATCGCCCTCCGTCAGGTTCGTTACATGGAGACAATTCTGAATGACATGCTGACTTATGCGCGCCCAGGTACTGCAGAATTTGACTGGGTAGATCTGGGAGATACGCTCAGGGCGGCGTCGGTATCACTTTTGCCGGAAATAACTGGAAAATCCGTGGAAGTCCGCATGGAAGGGGAGGAAAAGCTGCCCACGATCATGGCTGACCGAAATAAATTATTACAGTTGTTTCAAAATGTACTCGGAAACGCTATTTATGCCGTACCTGAGTGGGGGCTGATAACAATTCGGACTCGCTGCCTCCTACATGAATCACAACCGTCCGTAGAAATTCGTTTTGAAGATGATGGTCCTGGTATTTCCCCCCAAATTGCTGACAAGGTATTTGATCCTTTCTTCACTACTAATGCCAGAGGAACCGGGTTGGGACTGGCAATAGTGCAGCGTATCGTCGCTCAACACCGAGGGCGGGTCTATCTGGATTCGGAACGAGACCACGGAACGACCGTTGTTGTCGTTCTCCCGCTAACCCAAGAAGGGACGGATGACTCGCCACAAAGTGGCGAACTTAGCTAAATGCAACACCTTGTGCGGAATGGGGTATTGAATGACCCAATTATATTTTGATCTGCTCCGCAATTTAGTCCCGGAATGGACTTGGAGTCTGCGGTTAATCAAGGCAGACCTATATCACCGCCGGACTAATCTCTGGGAGCAGGTCAATTTGGTTAATTTCGTCCCGATCGCGCAGTTTGCGTATCAGCACTATCACGCATGATCTACCTGATACCTCAGCCATTCGCATACTAATCTGAACGTTAAAGAGATGTCCGTCCTTGTGCCTAGCCATCCATTCGAAAATGGGTGACTCACCTTGATTTGCACGTTCAAGCCATTTGGAAAGCACGTCTCGCGTAAATGGAGTCGTGTCTGAACTTAAATCGGCAATTGTGAGTTGTCTAATTTCTTGGCGACCATAGCCGAACATTTCGGCAACCCTAACATTGCCCTCCAGAATCACTCCATTGGCGATGTCGTGGAGAACAATTCCATCGTTCACTCCATCGAAGATCGCCCGAAAACGAGACTCTCCTGCTCTAATTTCTCGCTCTTGGAAATTTCGTTCTGTGACGTCGCGCGCTATGCCAAAAACACCGATCACCTTTCCATCCTGGTCGCGCACTGGACCTCGGGTTGTAAGAAAAGTACGCCGACCTCCTGTTGTCGGCAATGATTCTTCTGCACACTCGATGAGGCCGCTTCGCATTGCTTTTTGATCATCGCTTCTGATCCTCTGAGCATCTTCGGCGGGGAATACTTCGCAATCATCTCGCCCCAATAATTCTTGGCGACTCTTACCCAGAAAACGGCAAAGCTCACGATTAAGTAAGAGATAGCGCCCATTGGAATCCTTTGCAAATATCGCGTCATTTGAGCCTTCGGCAATCGCTTCCAACAACTGCAGTGCTTGAAGTTTTTCCACCTGATCCTGGCGCTGGATTGCTGCGTGTCGAAGTTCGTCACGCTGACGTATAAAAATAGTGGCTACTGCGGCTACGATCAAAGCAAGGATGTCGGCCAAGGCAATCCAGCCGGCATCTCGCTTGGCCCCGGAATAGAGTTCGCCTTTATCAAGTTTCGCAACGAGAAACCATGGGGTTCCGGGAATAGCTTTCACAACCCCTAACACAGCAATGTCTCGGTAATCCACACCCTCAACTGCTTGATCGGGAAGTGCATCTCCACGAAGAACTTGAGATGCCAGCAAGTTTTTTTCATCCACCGGAACACGCAAGCGTACAGATGTATCAGAACGGTGCCGCAACTCATTCAAAAACAAAACGTTGTTACCCTCACGGCGAAATAACAGCGTTTCAGCAGTCGCACTTGGTATAGGCCAGGACTGGATAAATGGAAATAAAAACCGATTGGGGTCGGTACGTATCACAGCTGTCAGTTCGTGTTTCATGCTCCCCGAGCGTAACGGCACCACGAAATCCAGATGCACTCGACCCAGTTTTCCTTCTTCGTCTCGATAGAGATCCGTATTAATAAGCTGGCCCGTTGTGTGGGCTTTTTTCACTGCTCCTTGCACAGCAGGGAGCTTGGTCAAATTTCTTGAACTGGGATTAGTCGAGAATTGATCACCATCTATACTAAGCAAAACGACCTCAATATAGTCTTTAGATTTCTTATAGGTTTGGAGTCGCTCCTCAAGGCGGCGTCGGGCTAGCGTTGACTCCGACTGTCGCCACTCAAGATACAAATTGACCAGAGAATCGTCGTTAAAAATCATTCTGGCATCTGCGTCACGTTCTGCAAGCCAAGCCGAAATCTGACTGACCTTGAGATCGGCGATAGCTTGCAAACTTTCAATTTCGCGATCTCGTTGTTTGGCTGTCATTTGAGCCACCAGCACAAAACCAGCGAGCAAAATCACTCCAGCCAAAACCGCAAAAACAAGAACCAGCGAACCTGCTCCCGGCTCACTGATTCCATTCCATGACGCTCGATTTTCAATTCGCACTCGTGGCTTTGAAATCAGATAAATGATGCACGCAGAGGCAAAGATAAAAGCAACACCTTTCCAAGTGCCTATCCACGAGAAAACAAGCAGATCTGGAGTTAATGCGAGAAGGATTTGATCTGAAAAAATAGTCCAACTGATACCAATCAAGGCATACAGTCCGGCAGTTTGCAGAGCGGTCCGATTAATTTTCATATTCTATTTCTGTGTTCAATCAGAGCCGAGCGGGAGTTTGTAATGGGAGTTCACAAGTTGCAGTTTGTGCTGGTCGCACCTCAGGCTAAAAAGTAACCTGCGTTCGCAGGAGAAACGACCGAGAGAATTTGAAGCGGCTCACTTGTGTTATTGAGGACACCGTGTACCTGTCCCGCGTGTGCCACAACAACTTGTCCACACGATATTGGCGTGGTCATCTCACCAGCGCAGGGTGAATAGTCACCGCTACCAGACATGACAATCCATGTATCCTGTCCGTTAGGATGAATGTGAGGTCGAATGCGTTGCCCCGGAAGCAGGTGCCATATAACTACAACAGCATCAGCAGATTCGGTAATGACTGATCGCTTAGGTTCTTCATCCATCGTGGGCTGCACAAAGTCTGAAGACTGGAAGATTCGTTTTAGTGGCACGGTAGATTCCTAAAACAGAGCGAATTTTGGAGCGTGTTTATTGCCGTTAATGTAAATGGCACATTTAAATCCAAAGTCTTGCTTCGAAAAGGCTACCAGCGCAGCATTGAATTCCCCAACAAAACTCCTCCCGCTGCAGGGATGAGGATTCCCAACAGATACCAAAAACCAATAAATGGCGCGCCCAGTTCGGGACAGTGCAGACAATAAACGACGGCGGCAACGGACCCGGCAAGCAGACCGGCGGCAAAACCGGCTAACCGCGGCCGGGTCGGCGCAAGGTCACTCATCGAGCGCAACACGGTGGCAAACACCGGTACCGAAAGCATGGCGATCAGTAACGGGCAGGATTTCCAAGTATCGCCAAATAAAAGTTTCGAGCGCTCCATCGGTTCTGCCTCGATCAGCGTAAAGGCAGCGATGGCCCACATACCCAAGACAGGAAGGCCGAGCGCGACCGGCACCCAGTGGATTTTCGCACCAGGACGCGACAAGCGGAGCACAGCAAAGAGGCTCGCTGCGGCAAGACAGACGACAAATCCGACTTTGACCCAGAACATCGGCAGCAAGAGCGCATGCCCGATATCATGACGAACCTGCAAAAGGGCGAGCATCAGTAGGGTGGCACCCGCCGCGCCCCAGCCAATGGCCAGCGCGTAGCGCTGTGCGGCGGCGGGTGTCTCGACTGCGCCCGCTCCCGCGGCCAACATGGTGATCAAGTCTTCAGTCTTCATAGGGCACCTCGTATCTTCGCCGCGAGCGCTTTCAAGCCGCGGTGGACGCCAACCTTGATGGCCGATTCCGACATCCCGCTCAAATCAGCCGCTTCCCTGACAGACAAACCTTCCAACTTAGTGTGCATGATCGGCAGGCGGAAATGATCGGGCAAATCGGCTAGAAGTTTGTTCAGATCGCGCCGTGCTTCGGCGGCCTCAGCATCGGCGGAGGAAAACAAATCCATGCCGTCATCCAGCGTATCGTTGCGCTGTTCGTAAATAGCCCGCCGTCGGAACAGGTCGACCAGCTTGTAGCGGGCAATCGCCTGCACCCAGGCCGACAGCGGCTGGCTGGGGTCGTAGGTATGGCGCTGGTTATGCACCGCGAGCAGGGCTTCCTGCACAAGATCCTCCACTTCGTCTGGCAGGCGGATCAGTCGTTTGCGCAGGAAAGCCCGCAGATACGAACTCAACTCGCCGAGAAACGTCTGGTACGCCGCGTTGTTACCGGACAGGCCACGCACGAACAAATCCTTCAGGCGCTCTTCCTTTGCGCGAAAGCTTTCTTCTCTGTTTATTCGTTGCATGGACGCCTTTGGTTACAACTGCCGGACAAATATTGGCAGCAGATCAAAAAATATTTTGCCCGAACCCGTAACCGTTCGCCAACTCGCGACGAATTACCTCGTATAGAACGCTGCAGCAATGAGCCCCAAGTAGTTTATCGCCCAACCGACGCAAACACTAAGAGGAACGCCATGAGCAAAGAGATTTATGCCATTCATCCGCCATGGTTGCGAGTGACGCATTGGCTCTATGTTGTCGCTGTCGTCATTTTGGTGATGAGCGGCTGGCGGATCTACGATGCCTCGCCCTTCTTTCCTTTCTTCATTCCCAAGGAAATCACGCTCGGCGGCTGGCTGGGCGGGGCGCTTCAATGGCATTTCGCGGCGATGTGGCTGCTGGCGGTCAACGGTCTGATTTACCTGTTTTTCAATATCTTCAGCGGCCGCCTGTGGCACAAGTTTTTCCCGCTGTCGCTGCGGGCCATTGTCGCCGACCTGCTGGACGCGCTGAAAGGCAAGCTATCGCACGCCGACCTCAGCCATTACAACGCCTTGCAGCGGGCGGCCTACCTGTTCGCGATCGCCGACATCATCGTGATTGTCTTGTCCGGCCTGGTGCTGTGGAAGTCCGTGCAGTTTCCGATCTTGCGCGAGCTGCTCGGCGGCTATGAAGCCGCCCGCCGCGTCCACTTCATTGGTATGAGCGCCCTGGTCGCCTTTGTCGGCGTTCATGTGGCCATGGTCGCGTTGGTCCCGCGCACGCTGATCGCGATGATTCGCGGCCATTAAGGAGTCAAGCGTGTTCCCCAAAAAGAACCGCCCGATGATTGCCAACGGTGACCGCGTGCTCAAGGATGCCTTCAAGGACGTCGGCAAATACATCGAACTGCCGGCCCGCCGCGCCTTCCTGCAACGCTCGATGACTCTGGGTGGACTATCGCTGCTGACCGGGTGCGCCATCACCGACGATGAGAGCGTCGAGTCCGCCCTGCTGGCGATGTCGCGCTTCAATAACTGCGTTCAAGGCTGGTTGTTCGATCCGAACCAACTGGCGCCGATTTATCCGGAATCGATGATCACCCGCCCGTTCCCGTTCAATGCCTATTACGGCGATGACGAGGTACGCGAGGTCGATGCTGCCAGCTTCCGCCTGGAGGTCAGCGGCCTGGTCTCCGACAAGCATGCGTGGACGCTCGACGAACTGCATGCCTTGCCGCAAGTCGATCAGGTCACCCGCCACATCTGCGTCGAAGGCTGGAGCGCCATCGGCAAGTGGAGCGGCGTACCCTTCACGACCTTCCTACGCCTGGTCGGCGCAGATCTCGATGCTAAATACGTCGGTTTCAAATGTGCCGACGACTACTACACCAGCATCGACATGGCGACGGCGCTGCACCCGCAGACGCAGCTGACCCTGAGCTTTGACGGCCAAACCCTGCCAGCCCGCTACGGCTTCCCGATGAAGCTACGCATGCCGACCAAACTCGGTTACAAGAACCCAAAGCATATCCAGGCCATTTTCGTTACCAATACCTACCCCGGGGGCTACTGGGAAGACCGGGGGTACAACTGGTTCGGCGGCAGTTGAATTTTCGGCTGCCCTGATCACCCGGCATTTTCGCCACGCAACACACTTAATGAGGAAAAAACCATGAATAAGCTCGCCGCAGCACTGCTCTCCTCCTGTCTTATGGTCGCCGCTGGCGCATCCTTTGCCGAAGAAATGAAGAAGGATGGTATGGCCAAGGATCACATGGCCAAGGACGAAATGAAGAAGGATGGTATGGCCAAAGATGGCATGAAAAAGGATGCCATGAAAAAAGACACAATGATGAAGAAGGATGCGATGGGCAAGGAAGACATGAAGAAAGAAGGCATGGCCAAGGACGACATGAAGAAGTAAGGCTGACAGCGGGGCGGGCAAACGTGACGTTTGCCCGGCCCAATCGCTCTGCACCAGGGCTCGCATAATTTTCAAGCAATTTCAAGGTTTGCAGCGCTGGCCTTGGGGGCGCGGGAGGCGCTTTCGGACGGCAGGTACTTACGGCGATCGATGAACAAACCCTTGGCAAGAGCGATGAATTTCCCCTGTTCGAACGGCCAGATTGGCCGAAAATCCGACTGCCAATAAATCACGAGGGAAGGCTGATTCCCTCCTAACTTGCTCAGCAGAATCAGTGGCAGATCAGCGATTCAATGCTTGGACTCGGCCACGCTGCCAACGAAGCTCGCCAATCCGCCAACGAAACTGCCTGCGCCTTCTCGTAAGCAGCGATTGCATCTTCTACCGAAACTCCTCCGTAAATCATCGAGAGAATCGGCACCGCGCTATCGTCAATTGCCTTGCAAATACGATTGAACGTTGTCTCAATCTCTGATTCCTGCAATTCAGAATCTGTCAGCTCGATTTGTAACATCGTCCAAACTGCGTTGTCAGAAGGATCCAACTCCAGTTGCGGCAGGCGGCGAACCAATGCAGCATCCAAGAATTGCTTGATCTCCGACAGTTTGGCGGCTGGAGTCGCAACCCCATTCGATGCGCTCAGGAAGAACGAGTCA
>CALJZP010000066.1 GCA_937983545.1 uncultured Azonexus sp. | reverse complement strand
TCGACCCGCGTCGCGCCCATTACGTGACCCGTACCTCGCCGATGGGCTATAACTACGCCGCCGTTTCCATGCCGATGCCCGGCAGCCTCGATTTCACCGACATGCGCCAGCACGTGCTGGCCAAAGGCAAGTAAATGAAACAACTCTGGCTCACCGCCAAACTCGATATCGTCGAATCCCTGCGTGCCCGCTGGTTCCAGATCTACACCCTGGTCTTCGGCGGCATCGTCGCCCTGCTCTTCGTCTTCGGGCTGACCGAGTCGCGCGTCCTCGGCTTCATCGGCCTGTCCCGCCTGCTGGTCACCTACATCCAGCTGACCATGGCCATCCTGCCCATCTTCGTGCTGATCACCACCGTCCGCTCGGTGGCCGGCGACCGCGAGGCCGGCGTCTTCGAATACCTGCTGTCGCTGCCCGTGTCGCTCTCCGCCTGGTTCTGGGGCAAGATCGTCGGCCGCTACATTGTGGTCTTCGCGCCGGTCTTCCTGGCCATGCTCGGTGCCGTCATCTGGGCCACCATCGTCGGCATCGAAGTCCCCTGGGACATGTTCGGCTACTACACCGCACTGCTCGCCGTGATGGCCATGTGCTTCCTCGGCATCGGCATGCTGATCTCCTCGGTGGCCCGCACCACCGACATGGCGCAGGGTGCCGCCTTCATGGTCTGGCTGGTGCTGCTGCTCTTCCTCGACCTGATCCTGCTGGGCGTCATGATCCAGGGCAAGATCGCGCCGGAACTGGCCATCACCCTGGCGCTCGCCAACCCGCTGCAGGTCTTCCGCACTGCCGCGCTGGCCCTGTTCGACCCGCAGCTGATCGTTCTCGGCCCGTCGGCCTACGTCATCCTCGACCTGTTCGGCGCCGCCGGCTACAAAATCTTCGCACTGGCTTACCCCGCCCTTCTGGGTCTGGTAAGCGCGGCAACCGGCTACTTTCTCTTCCGACGCGGAGACCTTCCATGATTCGTCTGTTTCCGGCACTTGCGCTCGCCGCCCTGTCCACGCTGGCCGTGGCGCAGGAAATGCCCTCGTCGGCACCGCTGTTCGCTGCCACCCTGCCCAACCTCGACGACAAGCCGGTGGCGCTGGAGCGCTACAAGGGCAAGCCGCTGGTGGTCAATTTCTGGGCGCGCTGGTGCGGTCCCTGCCGGGCTGAAATTCCCGAGCTGATCAAATTCCGCAATGCCCACAAGGGCAAGATCGAGGTGCTCGGTATCGGCATCGAGGACAAGGCCGAGCCGGCCAAGGAATTCGCCAAGGCCTACGATATGGATTACCCGGTTTTCGTCGCCAAGGAACAGGGCATTCCGCTCATGCAAACCCTGGGCAACACCAAGGCCGGATTGCCTTATACCCTCTTCATCGACCGCAACGGCCAGGTCATCAGCAAGAAGATGGGGACCATCAAGAAAGCCGATCTCGACGCCGTCGAAGGCGCGCTGCTCAAGAAGTGACAACCGGGTGACCTGAGTCACCGACACCCGTTGCACTGGGCGCTACAGTCTCTCCGATCGACAACAACTCAATCGGAGAGACCATGCAAACCACCCGCTTCGTATCCGCGCTGATCCTCGCCGGCCTCGTGTCCGGCACCGCCATGGCCGATGGCCTGCGCTTCCTGCCCGGTCTGGAATCGGGCTTCAAGTTCGAGCCGTCGCTGGCGATTACCGGCGGCGTCATGAACGCCAAGGCAGCCAACGACGATACCAACTTCGTCTATGGCCTCGACTTCAACATGAACTGCGGCCTGATCCAGACGCCGGACAACCGCATCCGCACCCACGTCCAGATCAACCACACCAACGAATCGGGCGTCAAAGCCACTTCCTTCGAGCTGTCCCCGCGTTACACCCTGCCCGTCAGCGGCGGTTTCTCGGTGGGCGCCGGCCCGGTCCTCGGTGTGGTCAAGGCCGACAATGGCACCAGCGACAGGAATCTGTTCGCCTATGGTGCCGTGCTCGGCGCCAATTACCGCAAGGGCATGTACTACTCGGGCCTCGACCTGCGCTACCTGAACACCAGCGAACGCAACCACGTCGAATTCGAGAACTGGGCATTGATCGCCAAGGTCGGCATCAATTTCTGAAGCACCGACTGACATCCAAGCGAAGGGAGCCTGTGGCTCCCTTTTTTCATGCCGGTCATCGCGCATCGTCCGAGCAAAATGAGGCTAGCTCAGCTAGGTCGCTGGCCGTCAGTCGAGTTTTAAGAAGCAGCCATTGGAGCCGCTTCACACTTGAGATCTAACCGCATACGACTGAAAGCGGCCAGAAGCAGCCCTTCGCCTAGTTGTCCGAATAGCCGACATTCGCAGCCTTGTTATTCCATTTGGTTAGCCACAAAATGTGGCTATGGAAAACCCACTTCACGACCTTGTCGGCCAACGGTTGGTCCGTACGATTGAGGACAAGGAAACGCTTGTCTTGGAATTCTCGGCCGCCAGGGCGGCCATATTCAATCCCATATCGGGCAACGAGCCCTCGGCTTGTGTCGGCTCTATGGTTCAGTCGGTTCAGTACGTCGAACATGACTCCTGGCGAATCGAGTTTTCTGGTGCTCGGATACTTTCTGTTTCGCTGTGCGAGCGTGATTTTTCTGGCCCCGAGGCGTTCTGCGTCACATTCAAAAATGGAGCTATTTTTGTTGCGCCCTAACCCTCCGAAATACGTACCATTCAGCCTTGGGCTGTTGTTCGCCGTGAGTGCAGCACTATCACTCTTCGTCATGTTCAAAGCCGGTTGCGCGGGCGACCCAAAGGGGGGCTCGCTTGGTAACCCCGTTCGCGCGCTAGAACTTGAAGGTGTTGCTCTTCTTCCTTTGCTTCTCAGCACAGTATTCGGTGGTGCTGCAATTAGCTTGGCTTCACGGTCCGTCCATCGCGTTACGCAAGGGGTTGCATTTGCACTTGTCGCGCTTATTGGCTTGTGGTTCGCTGGCATGCAATTTGAGGTTTTGGGAGTTCAATCATGCTTCAAGCCCTAACATGGAGCCCAACCGTTCTGTTTGTTGCTGCGATTGTTGCTATCGTCGCCTGGGGGATTCTCTTTTCCGGAAAACTGCCGGTGCCTTTCGGTGCTCGTTCATGCCAAGGCAAGAGCTGGCGTCGGTCGTTTCCTGACGCATCAAAGAACGAGGTTCGGGAGTTTCTTTCGACCTTCACTGAGTCCTTTGCATTTCATGAGCGCGAGAGGTTGAAGCTCAATCCAAACGATCAACTGCTCGACATCTACCGCGCTCTGTACCCACACAAGTGGCAAGCCGACGCACTCGAATTCGAAACCCTCAATGAGGCCGTTCAAGCCAAGTACGGCATCAATCTGAACGAAGTTTGGCAAGAAGGCATGACGCTTGGCCAACTCTTCCATCACGTTCACCAAGCAACCAAATGACGCCCAACCCTGCAATCAACCGGACCTGTGGGGCAAGCCGCGCAGTCCGGCTATCTCCACGTTGGGGGGCTTAGGGTGCGGCATCCGAAGCGCGTTGATTTGGTATCCCTGTTGAGCGGAGTGCTGGCAGTCCCACTTTCTGTTTTTGCCAAGCATCTGCGGTCAATTTGGGTTCCTGGCAGTTCCAAAGTTCTCGGTTGGCTGGACAGCCTTGGTTTCGTTAAGCAACCGCATCCTGAAGCGCCCTCCATCATTGTCATTGATCTTCCGTCTCACGGAATCCCCGGTGTTACAGCCAACCGAATTACAAGTATTGCTGGCGCTCCTGAAATGACCGATGCCGGACACTTCGCAATAAACGACGAAAATGCAATCCTATTTCTCGTTGCTCTGAGCACCGCGCTTGCGCTAATTGCAATGGGTACTGCTATCTGGGCAGAGTATCGGCGAGAAGCAACCCTTTACCTCAGTGTGGGCTACATTTGTGGCGCCCTTGCAATCGCGCAGGTCTGGCTGCTGGCCAGCTTCGTGCTCGGGATCATCGGTGTAGCTACCGTGCTTGTCATGAGGCACGGGCGTGAACGCTAGAGCTACGTTTTGGAAGGTCTGCTTTACCAAATTACTAACTACCGCTTTGGGTCGATACCCGTCAGTCCATTTGAAGCTAATCAATCCTTCGTTGCGTGACGACAACAGGGCAACCCGATCGAATTTTGAAAAAGTTCAGCCCGATCAAACACGACTATTTTGTTGTGACAGCGTTGCCACGCAAGTTGGTACGACCAGTTAATTCCCAGGAATGAAAAAAGGGGCCCGAAGGCCCCTAAGGGTTGACGCGTTGATCCTGTTGCCAGAGATGTTTCGCTAACCTAACCCGCAGAGAAGATTTCTGTCGGTCAGAACAGTTCGTCGCCAGCCATGGCGCCAATCGCGGCATCGCCGGCCATGACGGTCTCGGCAAAGGCGCCGGCCTGCGGCAGCATCTGGTCGGCGTAGAAGCGTGCCGTGGCCACCTTGGCCCGATAGAAGGCCTGGTCGCCCTCGCCTGTGTCGAGATAGCCGGCCGCAACCAGGGCGGCCTTGCCCATGAACCAGCCACCGCATACGGTCACGGCCAGGTGCAGGTAAGGCACGGCAGCCGTCAGCACGCCACCCAACCCGCCCTTGGCATTGGCGGCCAGCCATTCGGTCGCCTGCGTCCAGGCCTTGAGGGCAACCCCGAGGCGCTGGCCCATGGCCTGCAGTTCCGGCTTGCCGGAGGCAGCGAGTGCCTTGACAGTGGCATGGATCTCGCCAAAGACGACCTTGGCGGTAGCGCCCTGGTCGCGCATCAGCTTGCGGAACAGCAGGTCGTTGGCCTGGATGCCGGTGGTGCCTTCATAGATGGTCGTGATGCGCGAATCGCGCCAATGCTGGGCGGCACCGGTTTCCTCGATAAAGCCCATGCCGCCGTGAATCTGTACGCCGAGCGAGGTGACGTCGATGCCCATCTCGGTACCGCCGCCCTTGACGATGGGGATCATGAATTCGGCGAGCCACAGGTGGCGCTTGCCTTCTTCGGTATGGCCGGCGGCATGCGCCCGGTCGAGCAGGCCGGAGGTGTAGTAGGCCATGGCGCGGCAGGCTTCGACGCGGCACTTCATCAACATCAGCATGCGGCGAATATCCGGGTGCTTGTCGATGCTCACCAGTGCTTCGCCGGTCAGTGCATCGCGCCCCTGCTTGCGTTCGCGGGCATAGCCGAGGGCCTGCTGGTAGGCGCGTTCGCCGAGGGCAATGCCTTGCAGGCCGACGCCAAGACGGGCTTCGTTCATCATGATGAACATGTATTCGAGGCCGCGGTTCGGCTCGCCGAGCAGGTAGCCGACGGCGCCACCGTGGTCGCCATAGGCCATGACGCAGGTCGGGCTGGCGTGGATGCCGAGCTTGTGCTCGATGGAAACGCAATGGGCATCATTGCGGGCACCGAGCGAACCATCGGCATTGACCAGGAATTTCGGCACCAGGAACATCGAAATGCCCTTCA
Source organism: uncultured Azonexus sp. (assembly GCA_937983545.1). Classification (GTDB taxonomy): domain Bacteria; phylum Pseudomonadota; class Gammaproteobacteria; order Burkholderiales; family Rhodocyclaceae; genus Azonexus. The sequence continues at coordinate 4,890 of CALJZP010000066.1, read as the reverse complement.
CGCCGGCAGGTGCATCCGGCAGGCGGGCGAGCACGAGATGCACGATGTTGTCGGTCATGTCGTGGTCGCCGTAGGTGATGAAGATTTTCTGGCCGAAAACCCGGTAGCTGCCATCGGCCTGCGGCTCGGCACGCGAGCGGATCAGTGCCAGGTCGGAGCCGGCCTGCGGCTCGGTCAGGTTCATCGTACCGGTCCATTCGCCGGTCACCATCTTTTCCAGATACGTGGCCTTGAGCTCGTTGCTGGCGCAGGTGAGCAAGGCTTCGACGGCCCCGGTTGTCAGCAAGGGGCCGAGCGAGAACGACAGGCTGGCCGAACAGACCATTTCCTTGACGGCAACGCCCAGCGAATCGGGCAAGCCTTGGCCACCGAATTCGGCGGGCGAACTGATGCCGTTCCAGCCGGCTTCGCAAAATGCCTTGTAGGCCTCCTTCCAGCCCGGCGGCGTAGTGACGCCGTTCGGGGTCAGCTTGCAGCCTTCCTTGTCGCCGATGCGGTTGAGCGGGGCCAGCACTTCGCCCGCAAATTTTGCTGCCTCATCCAGCACGGCATCGGCGAGATCGGGGGTTGCCTCCTCGAAACCGGCGATCTGGCTCAACTCCTTGAAACCGGCCAGTTCGTCCATCACAAAGCGCATGTCTTTCACCGGGGCGCGGTAATCACTCATTGCTGCTGTCTCCTTGGTTTATTGTTCAGAACGGATTGCTGCACAGCGCCGCCTTGGCGCTGCGATATTCCTGTTTCAGGCGGGCGACGAGTTCGGCCGTCGGCAGTACCTCGTCGATGGTGCCGACCCCCTGCCCTGCGCCCCAGATGTCCTTCCACGCCTTGGCATCGCGGCTGCCGCCGAAGCTCATCGAGGTCTTGTCCTTCTCCGGCAGGTTGGCCGGATCGAGACCGGCGGCGACGATGCTCTTCATCAGGTAGTTGCCGTGCACCCCGGTGAAATACGGGGTATAGACGACATCCTTGGCAGCCGAATCGAGAATGGCTTGCTTGTAGGCTTCGACCGCGTTCGCCTCGCTGGTCGCGATGAAGCGCGTACCGATGTAGGCGAAGTCAGCACCCATGGCCTGCGCAGCTAGAATGGCCTTGCCGTTGGTGATCGACCCGGAGAGGGCGATCGGGCCGTCGTAGAACTTGCGGATTTCGCCGACCAGCGCAAACGGGCTGAGCGTACCGGCGTGACCGCCGGCCCCGGCGCAGACCAGGATCAGGCCGTCAACACCCGCCTCCAACGCCTTTTCGGCATGACGCACGCTGATCACGTCGTGGAAGACCTTGCCGCCGTAGGCATGCACATGCGGCACGATCTGCGTCGGCGCTGAAAGGCTGGTGATGATCAGCGGCACCTCATGCTTAACGCACAGCGCCATGTCGTGCTCGAGCCGCTCGTTGGAGGGGTGGATGATCTGATTGACGGCAAACGGTGCGGCATTGGGATCATCGGCTAGCTCGCGCTTGATACGCATCAGCCAGTCGTCGAGCAGTTCCTTCGGCCGGGCGTTGAGCGCCGGGAAGGAGCCGATCAGGCCGGCCTTGCATTGGGCGATGACCAGATCGGGATTGGAAATGATGAACATCGGCGCGCAGATGGCGGGCAGCGACAGGTTCTTGTTCAGTGAAGCTGGAATCGGCATTACGCCCCCTCTTTCAATGCGCGACGCAGAATCTTGCCGACGTTGGTACGCGGCAGGTCGTCGCGGAATTCGACATGTTTCGGAATCTTGTAGCCGGTGAGCAGCTTGCGGCAATGGTCGATCAGTTCCTTCTCGGTCACTCGCGGGTCCTTGCGGACGACGAAAATTTTCACGGCCTCGCCGGAATGCTCGTCGGAGACGCCGATGGCGGCCACATCCATGACCCCGGGGTGCATGGCCACCGCTTCCTCGACCTCGTTCGGATAGACGTTGAAGCCCGAGACCAGGATCATGTCCTTCTTGCGATCCACCAGGAATACGAAGCCCTTCTTGTCGACATAGCCCATGTCGCCGGTACGCAGGAAACGATCCGGATAGAACACCAGGTCGGTTTCATCCGGACGCTGCCAGTAGCCCTTCATGACCTGCGGGCCACGAATGCAGATCTCGCCGACCTGTCCGGGCGGCACCTCGGTACCGCCGTCGTCGCGGATCGAAATCTCGGTGGAGGAGATCGGCAAGCCGATGGCACCGTTGAATTCGGTCATGTCGAGCGGATTGATGGTGGCGGCCGGCGAGGTTTCGGTCAGGCCATAGGCTTGCAGCAAGGGCGTGCCGGTTACCTTCAGCCACTTCTCCGCCACCGGCCCCTGGACCGCCATGCCTCCCCCGAGGGTGACGCGCATGCTGGAAAAGTCGAGCCGGGCGAATTCGGCATTGTTGAGCAGGGCGTTGAACAGCGTATTGACGCCGGTCACCACCGTGACCGGGTATTTCCCCCATTCCTTGACGAATCCGGGAATATCGCGCGGATTGGCGATCAGCAGGTTGCGGGCGCCGATCATCAGGAAGGTGAGGCAGTTCGCCGTCAGCGCGAAGATGTGATAGAGCGGCAAGGCCGTGACGATGAACTCTTCGCCTTCGCGCACCACCGGCTTGATCCAGCTGTAGGCCTGGGTAACGTTGGCGGCGATGTTGGCATGGGTCAGCATCGCCCCCTTGGAGACACCGGTGGTACCGCCGGTATATTGCAGGAAGGCGATGTCGTCCTGGTTCAGCGCAACCGGCTTCCAGCCGTGGCGGCGGCCAATGGCCAGGGCGCTGTTGAAGCCGCTTGCCGCCGGAATCTTCCAGGCCGGCACCAGCTTCTTGACATGACGGACGACAAAATTGACGACCACGCCCTTGAGCCCGAGCATTTCACCCATGGGCGTGACGATCACGTGCTTGACCGCCGTATGGGCGATGATCTGTTCCAGCGTGTGGGCGAAATTCTCCACGATGACGATGGCGATGGCCCCGGAGTCCTTGAGCTGGTGCTCCAGTTCGCGCGGCGTGTACAACGGGTTGCAGTTCACCACCACGCACCCGGCACGCAGGGTGCCGAACAGGGCCACCGGGTATTGCAGCAGATTGGGCATCATCAGCGCCACACGGTCGCCCTTCTTGAAACCCTTGGCCTGCAGCCAGCCGGCAAATGCCTTGCTTTCCTCGTCCAGCTGGCGATAGGTCATCTCCCTTCCCATGCTGATATAGGCAACCTTGTCCGCATAGGTCGAGCAGGCTTTCTCGAACAAGGCGACCAGCGAAGGGATATGGTCGATGTCGATTTCAGCCGGGACACCGTTCGGGTAGCTTTGTAGCCAGATTTTTTCCATTTTTGTCTCCTCCTTCGTACGTCAGCGTTAGCTGCCCAGCAGCGACTTTTTCAGCGAGGCGTCGGCCGGTTTATCGCCCAGCCAGACCTTGAGCAGTGCCCTGGCAAACCCGGCGCCGGGCACTTTGCCGCGCTGCTCGCCATTCTGACTCACGGCAACGCCGTCTGCCGTGAAGTCGATAGCGATGGTATCGCCTTCGCGGACCTTGCCGATGGATTTCATGATGCCGGCCAATTGTTCGGCCTGCCCCTTCATGTCTGCCATTTCCGCAGGAGAGTGATTGTTCTTCAAGCCTTCGTCGAGCGCCGAATGCAGCGAATCGGCATCGAGGTCGCGCAACAGGCGCAACACCATGCGGCGCGGCCCGGTACTGTCGTAGATCGCAGCCGGCGTAGTGGCCTTCTGCCCCACATACAGCGCCCCGACATAGACCTTGATGAACATTTTGCTGCGCAGACCGGCGCCGTTGAGCACCAGTTCGCTGCTGCCGACTTTCAGCCTGTCCTCCACCTTGACGCCCGCCACCTCGGCTGCATGCAGCCCGGGAACGGTCATCAGGGCGGCGATCAGCGCCGCCTTTCTCACGCATGTCGATGTAATCATTGTTTGTCTCCTCCACCGCTCTTTTGGCGGTAGTAATGTTTATCGGCGATATAGACGGTCCGCTCGACGACCGTATGCACCACACCTTCGTCATCCTTGATGTCGATCTCGAAGGTCCAGTCGACTTCGTGCTGCTCGGCCAGCGCCTCGCGTATCGCAGCCAGCTCCGCCGGCGTCACCCGGAAATCGGCGTACAACGTGGAGTACCCCGGCTTGCGGTAACGGATGTTCGCTGCCTTGTCCCAGATGATGTAGTCCTCACCCAGCGCGGCCATCAGCATCGCCGGATGCGCCCCGTCGGTGATCGCGAACAGCGATCCGCCGTAGAGCGAGCCGACGATGTTCTTCGTCTTCCAGCTCAGCGGCAGGCGGACACGCATATGGCAGAGGTCGGGCGCGACATGCACGACGCGCCCTCCCGTGCTGCGGAAAGCCGGATGGAGGTTGAACCCCATCCGCATGACCCGCGCCCGCCATACCGGGGGCAACTTGACGATCCAGGACGGCTTCATGCGGCGACTCCGGCCCTGATCGTCGAGCGTGCATCCGACATGCTTACAGGCGCTCGATGATGCCGGCGGCACCCATCCCGGTGCCGATACACATCGACACCATGCCGTACTTGCCGCCGGTACGCTGCAGCCCATGAACCAGGGTCGCGATCCGGATGGCGCCGGTCGCGCCGAGCGGATGGCCGAGGGCGATGGCGCCGCCCAGCGGATTGACCTTCTCCGGGTTCAGGCCAAGCTCCTGCATGACGGCGAGCGACTGGGCCGCAAAGGCTTCGTTCAGCTCGATCCAGTCGAGATCGTCCTGCTTGATGCCGACCTGGGCGAGCACCTTGGGGATCGCGGCGATCGGACCGATACCCATGATCTCCGGTGCCACACCGCCGACGGCGTAACCGGCAAAGCGGGCGAGCGGCGTCAGATTATGCTCGCGCAGGATTTTCTCGGCGTTTTTCGTGGTGAACTTCAGCGCCTTGCCGT
>CALJZP010000065.1 GCA_937983545.1 uncultured Azonexus sp. | reverse complement strand
TCTCGTGCCGCAGCCGCTCGATGACAATTTCCAGATGGTGGGAAATCTGCTCGATATCCGTGACGACAAGCTCTTTGAGCGCACTCCTGCAGCGATTCTGGATTGCTTTCTGGCCATGCAGGAGTGCCATGAGCTCTCCGGCATGACGACGCGGACACTCAGGGCGCTGTGGCGGTCACGCGACCTGATCACGCCGGAGTTCCGCGCCAATCCGGAAAACCGGGCGAATTTCCTGAAGTTGCTGACCAGCGAGCGCGGCATCGTGCACGAGTTCCGGCGCATGAACCAGCTCGACATACTGGGCAATTACCTGCCGAATTTCGGACGCATCGTCGGCCAGATGCAGCATGATCTTTTCCATGTCTATACCGTGGATCAGCACATCCTGCAGGTCATGCGCAACATCCGCCGCTTCACGATGAGCGAATTCGCGCACGAGTACCCGATGTGCTCGCGTATCGTCAGCGAACTGGAGCGCCCCTGGCTGCTCTATGTCGCGGCCTTGTTCCACGACATCGCCAAGGGACGGGGGGGAGACCATTCCGAGCTCGGGACCGTCGATGCCCGCGAATTCTGTGTCGATCACGGACTGAGCGAAGAAGATACTGAACTGGTGGTCTGGCTGGTCCGGAACCATCTGGTCATGTCGCAGGTCGCCCAGAAGGAAGACCTCACCGACCCGGAGGTGATCGCCCGTTTCGTCAAGCTGGTCGGCGACATGCGCCACCTGCAGGCGCTCTACCTGCTGACCCATGCCGACATCCGCGGCACCAGCCCGAAGGTCTGGAATCACTGGAAGGGCAAGCTGCTCGCCGATCTCTACTACCAGGCCCAGCACCACATCACGCAGGGCAAGACTCCGGAAGCGCACGGCGTCATTGCCGACCGGCAGGCTGAAGCGATGCGCCTGTTGCGCTTCTTCGCGCTATCCGACACGGTGCATGAACGGCTGTGGAAACAGCTCGACACCGTCTATTTCCTGCGCCATTCCGCCGAGGAAATCGCCTGGCATACCCGATCGCTGCATTACCGGATATTCAACAACCAGCCCGTTGTCCGCGCCCGCCCCTATCAGGAAGGTCAGGGCCTGCAGGTCATGGTTTACACGCAGGACCAGCCCGACCTGTTCGCCCGCATCGTCGGCTTTTTCGCCCGTGCCGGCTACAGCATCGTCGATGCCAAGATTCACACCACGGCCCACGGTTACGCACTGGACAGCTTTGTCGTCCTCGATGTCGAGAATCGGGAAAACGAACGCGAAATGGTTCCGTTCATCGAACACGAACTGGAGCAGCGCCTGCTGCATCAGTCCCCGCCCGACATCCCGTCCGCCGGGCGTCTCTCGCGCCAGGTCAAGCATTTCCCGATCAAGCCGGACGTCAGCATCCGCAGCGACGAAAAGGGAACACACTTCATCCTCTCGCTGATTGCCGCCGACCGTCCCGGCCTTCTTTACACGGTCGCCAACACCCTGGCCGAACATGGAGCCAACCTGCAGACCGCCAAGATCACGACGCTCGGCGAACGCGCCGAGGACGTCTTTCTGATCAGCGGCGGCGACCTGCGGGATACCAACAACCGGATACGCCTGGAAACCGAGTTGATGGAGCGGCTCAAGATCTAGCCCCGCATCGGGTTAATGGCGCCGCCGGCAGGGCTCAGGATTTATTCGCCGTCGTCAGCCGCACCTGCCGGGCGATATCCTCGGCCACCGCCTTCAAGGCGCGCCGCTGAGCGGCCACCAATTGCTCCGGCTCGTTTGACACGCTGTTCTCGCGCAGCGTGCTACGTCCGAAAATAGGCTTCCCCTGCCGCGGCAACAGGCGCCACACGATATCGACCTGTGCGCCCTGCCCTTCGACCGCTTCCAGGCGCTGGACGTCGAGCAGCAAGCGAAAATCGGCATCGAAGCCTTGGCCGTCCACGGGCAGCGACAATACGCGACCTGAATCGAGCAGGCGCCCCAGTTCATCAGCCAGTACGCGCGGAATATCGCGGCGGAGCGGTTCGGCCCAGCGCAGCCACTCGTCGATACGGACACGGTTGTCGGCTTGCCGCAGCACCAGTTGCGGCCGGTCGATCAACTCCGGCAAGTTGGTCTGCGCGATGACGATGCTCGGTGTCCGCCCCTGCGGAACGCTCATCAGACTGCTATCGCCCAGCGTGAAATAACGCGGAGCCGGCGATGTGCCGCAGCCGACCAAGAGGGCCAGCATGCCAGCGGCCAAGGCGATGCGCTCAAGCTTCAATTGTCCTCTCCCTTCTTGCCCTTCAGCAGAGCCTCCGGCTGGCGCTCCAGCAAATCGGCCAGATTGCGCACGGCGGTCGCCGCCTTGCCGACTTCGCGCAAGGCATCGCGCATTTCCAGTTGCAAGGGCGCGTCGTTGACCATCAGTTTGTCCGCCGAGCCAAGCATGCGATCGGCGCTATCCAGCGTCTTGCGCGCATCGCGCAGGGTGTGCGTCAACTCGGGCGCCACTTCGCGGTCGACCTTGACGATCAGTTGATCGACATGCTGCAAGGTCGTACGCAGCGTTTCGACGACGGTCAGCAGCTGGTCCTGCATCGAATCCAAGGTAGCCGGCTGCACCGGCAGCTCCGGCCGCCGCCGGCTCCAGTCCACGCGGGCCGGCTTGGCGTTGTTGAAGAAATCGAGGGCGATGTAGCGCTGCCCGGTCAACAAGTTGCCGGTGCGCAACTGGGCGCGGAAACCGCGCGCCACCATGCGATCGATGATCTCCTCCCGTATCGGCTCTCCCTTCACACCTCCCCCATTGTTGCTGGTCGGCGGCGCAAAACGATCGGGATACATGCTCAGTTCGACTTGCATGTAGAAATCGGCCTTTTTCTTGTCGAAATTGAGGTCGATGCGCGACACCTCGCCGGCCACCAAGCCACGGAAATCGACCGGCGCCCCCACGGTCAGGCCACGCACTGATTCGTTGAAAAGGAGCACGTATTTCTCGACCCGCGTCTCCGGTTTACGCGACGCGGCGGCCTGGTCGGCGTGCAGCTTAAACACAGCCTCTGCCTCGGCGCGGGGTGCCGGCCGATCTTCCTCGTCGTTCGGCGACGAAAAGGCGACGCCGCCCAAGGCCAGGCTGACCAGCGATTGCATGTCGAATTTGACGCCATCGGCGTTCAAGGAAACGTCCATGCCACTGGCGTGCCAGAAACGCGATGCCTTGGTCACGAAGGCATCGTAAGGTGAATCGACGAATACCCTGACGTCCACACCGCTGCCATCCTGGCGCATGGCGTAGCCGACCACCCGGCCAACCGGGATACGCCGGAAATATACCGGCGTGCCGATGTCCAGCGAGCCGAGTTCGTCGGCCGTCAACACGTATTGGCGGCCCGGCGTATCGGAAGTGACCAGTGGCGGTACTTCCAGGCCGATGAAATCCAGCTGTTTTTGTCCGGATTTGCCGGGGTCGATGGCAATATAGGCCCCCGACAGCAAGGTGGCCAGACCGGAGATGGTGCCCGCCGCGACGCGTGGGCGGACCACCCAGAATTGGCTGTCCGCCACCAACAACTCCTCCGCCTGCCTGTCCATCTGCACGACGACACGCACCGATTTGCGATCCTCGCTCAGCGCAATGCTCGTTACCGTCCCGATTGCGACATCCTTGAACTTGACGCGGGTCTTGTTCGCTTCAAGCCCTTCCGCAGCGGCGAACTGCAGCGTCACCTCCGGCCCGCGGGCGCGGACCGCCTGCACGGCCAAGCCGATGCCGACGAGGATGGCGAGCAGCGGAACGATCCAGATCACGCCGAAGTGCCAGCGCGAGCGCTGGACGAGCCTGGCATTGGGCAGCTCTTCAGGAGGTTGTGCTTGGCTTGGGTTCACAAGTTCTTTCCGAAGGTTGTTGGTCGGACCCGGCGCCCCAGATCAGACGAGGGTCGAAAGCCATGGTGGCCAGCATGCTCAGCACGACGACAGCGGCGAAAGCCACCACACCGGGGCCGGGCGCCACCGTCGCCAGAGACTGGGCTTGGACTAGCGCAACCAGTATGGCTACGACATAGACATCGAGCATCGACCAGCGGCCGATCAGTTCGAGCAGCCGATACAGGCGTGCGCTTTGCAGGGACTGCTCCGGCGCCCCACGCTGCACGCCGATCAAAATGAGGCTCAGCGACAGAAGTTTGAGCAGCGGCACGGCGATACTGGCAATGAATACGATGATCGCCAGTACCCACGAGCCCGAACCCCACAGGTAAACCACGCCGCTAAGGATCGTGTCGCGCTGTACTCCGAACAAGGAGCGCGTTTCCATGATTGGCAGCAGATTGGCCGGCAGATAGAGCACGAAGGCAGCCAGCAGCAAGGCCCAGGCTCGTTCGATGCTGTGCGGCTTGCGGCTGTGTAAGCGCACCTGGCAGCGCGAGCAACGGGCGTTTTCCGCCATTTTCCCCACTTTCCCGCACACCTCGCATACGGCGAGGCCCCGATCGGCGGCGGTCACCCAGCTCATACCCGCGCCTCCTCCCAGGCCTGCCACAGGGCGCGAGGATCGAAGGCCGTACTGAGCACGGCGAGCACCAGCATCAAGGCGCCGAAGCACCAGATGGCGGTGCCGAGCAGCACATCGGCCATGTGCGAGAGTTTGACCAGCGAGACCAATACGCCGAGGATGAATACCTCGACCATCGCCCACGGACGCGCCAACTGCAGGCTGCGGAAAAGCGGCACGAAAGCGACCGGCCGTCGCCCCGAGCAGAGCGGGAAGAGCAACCAGGCGAGAACCGACAACTCGACCAGCGGCACCAGAACCGTCGTGGCGACGAGCAGGCCGGCAACGATCGGCGTGTCGTCGCGCCACAACTGCCGCGCCGCCCCGAAAACCGTCGTGTCCACATGGTGGCCCTGAATGTTCAGGCCGACGACGGGAAACAGGTTGGCCAGCAAAAGCAGGATCAAGGCCGTGCAAGTCAGCGCCAGCAAGAACTGCAAGTTGTCCGGGCCAACCCGACACAACTCGGCGCCGCACCGCGGACAAAGCATGACGCCCCGAGCACCCGGCACTTCTGCCTTGTGCAGCAGCAGATCGCATTCATGACAGGCGATGGGCAATGTATTCACCCCGCTACCTCGGCCTGGCGCTGGCGCCACGTTTCGCTCAACGGGCTTTCCGCCAGTGCCCTTTCGCCAGCGATACTGCTTGCCGCAGCGACCGGCGCCTTGGCCCGGGCGCCACCGGGCAAGGCAAACTGAGACTGGGCAAAGCCTGCAGAGCGCTGCGCCAACGGGCAGATCGCCCGCCGGCCAAGGCTGATCGGCGAGAATTCAGGGCAGCGCACGCGCTCGGCTGCCGATCAATGCAACAGCAGGGTGGCGTTGATCATGTGGCCGTCGTGCCACAGATCGGTTACCCGGGTGGTCAACTGATAGGCCTGAACGTCGCTGATGTCCATTTCAACGATCACGACCGGCGCCTGCGGATCACCGTCGCGGATAATGGAAACGCTGGCCACCGGCCCGATTTTCTCCAAACCCGCGGTGATGGCTTCAACGGTCACTTCCGGCTTTATGCCAGTGAACATGATTTTCTTCATCGTTCGATCCTCCGCGCTGTGTCGATGCCGAAGCACCCCCGACAGTATAGAGAAAAATGACCGGTGACTTCCAGGCGCCCCGGGCCAAGCGGTGATGCCGCGTCAAGGCTTGCTTCACCGCCGGGACGTGCACCAGAACATCGCAAAGGCTAAACGGACAAGCCGATCGGCGGGCAGTTCTCCTGGCAGCCGACCAGGCGTTCGATGATGGTCCGCACTCGCCCCATGGCCTCGTGCAGGACATGTTCGAGGCTTTCGAAATGGATGCCGTTGACGCTGTCGCCGCGACCGGCCGCATGATTGGCAACGACGTTGATCGCCGCATAAGGCAAGCCCAGTTCGCGCGCCAGTACCGCTTCCGGCATGCCGGTCATGCCCACCACATCGGCACCATCCCGCTCGAGGCGATTGATTTCGGCGGCCGTTTCGAGGCGAGGCCCTTGCGTTGCCGCATAGACGGCATCGACCTTCATCTCGATACTCAGTTCCCGCGCCGCCTCGAGAATCCGCCGACGCAATTCGGCATCGTAGGGCTCGGTGAAATCAACGTGGTGAACTGGTGTCCCGTTACCGTCAAAAAAGGTGGAATTTCGCCCCCAGGTGTAATCGAGGATCTGGTGCGGCAGGACGATATCGCCGGGCTGCAGGTCGCCCCGTATCCCCCCCACGGATGCCACCGAAATCACGCCGGAAACCTTGTGATGCTGCAAGGCCCACAAATTCGCCCGGTAATTGACCTTATGCGGCGGAATCGTGTGACCGTACCCGTGGCGCGGCAGGAAAACCGCCGACTGGCCGCAGATCTGTCCAAACACCAAAGCGCCGGAGGCCTCCCCGTACGGCGTGCGCACGACCTCCCGATGCGAAACGTCGAGATTGGACAGTGTGGTCAGTCCGCTGCCACCAATGATTGCCAACATGTTATTTTTTCCTTTCCACCAGCAACGAAGCCAGCGTCGGCACCACGCTCTTCAACGAGGGGTGCGGTTTGCGGAGAAGCGCCACACCCGCGGCGCCATCCTCGATTTTTCGATACAGCGCAAGACGCCGCTCCCCTGCGAACGGCAGCCCACCCAGCGTTTTGTCATTGTGATAGCGAACCAGCGTGTCGCGCCCAATATCCTTGGCCTGCCAGGCAATGGCCGTTCGATCGACGAAGTGCAGATAGCGTACCGTCGGCAACCCGGCAGCCAGTTCGGCCACCAGACGATGCATCCTTTCGCGATAAGCGGCCACAGCTTGCTGCCCCGCCGCGCTCGGCGTCGCGCCGGTCACCTCGGCCGGCGCCCCCATCAGCCAGCAGACGACCGTATCGGGCAGGAACTGCGCGATATCGTCCTTCTGGCTATCGGACAGGGCCGACAAGTCGGCCTCCATCAGGGTGAGTTCGTTGGACGGTGTGCGTCCCCGTGTCGCCGCCAGGCATTCGGGTAGCGAATCCAGCGCCAGCACGGCGAGGCCACGGGCAATCAGTGCCGCCGTCGAATAACCGACCCCGCAACCGATTTCCACAACCCGCCGGCCGGGCAACTGGGCGGCCATCCAGTCGTAATCTCCGCGCCGCGCATAGGCCTGGCCTTCGGCTTCCCAATAGGCCAGGAATTCAGCGACGCTCCTGCCGCTCACACCGCATCCTTCATGGCGTAGACAGCCGGCAGGTTACGCCAGACACCCCCGGCGTCCATGCCATAACCGAACACGAAACGATCAGGAACGGTCAGGCCGACAAAATCGGCGCTGATCGGCTTCTTCTTGCCATTGGCCTTGTCGGCGAAAACGGCCGTCAGAACCTCGGCCGCGCCCATGCGGGTCAGGCTTTCCTTCACCGCGGCCAGGGTCACTCCCTCGTCGAGGATGTCATCGACAACGAGGACGGAGCGTCCCTTGACCGAAGTCCACGGCGCCGTGCGCCAGGAAATCTTGCCGCCCTGCGTTTCCGGACCGTAGCGCGTCGCATGGAGGTAGTCGAAATCCATCGGGAAACCCAGCCGGGTCATCAACTGGCCGCAGAACACGATGCCGCCGGTCATCACGCACAGGACCAGCGGATACTTGTCGGACAAACGCGCGCAGATCGCCGCCGCCACCTCATCAACCGCACGCTGTACCGTCGCTTCGTCATGGATGACTTCGGCGTTTTCCAGCATCGTTCTGGCTTTTTGCAGGTCCATTCAGCGCTCCAGAGTCTTCAGATAAGCGTCGAAAGCCGGGCCGACCTCGGGATGGCGCTGGCCGAAGACCACCGTCGCTTGCAGGTAACCCAGCTTGGAACCGCAATCGTAGCGCGTACCTTGATAGCGATAGGCGAGAACCTGCTCTTCGCTGAGCAGCGAGGCAATGCCATCGGTCAGCTGGATTTCGCCCCCCGCGCCCGGCTTGATATTTTCCAGATGATGGAAAATACGCGGCGTCAGGATGTAGCGGCCGACGACGGCGAGCGTGGACGGCGCCTCCTCGGGCTTCGGCTTCTCGACGATGGCGTTGATCTGCTCCACCCGCTCGGCGACCGGACGCGCATCGACGATGCCGTAGCTCTTGGTATCGCTGCGCGGCACATCCTGCACGCCCAGCACCGAGCAACGGTAGTAATCGTAGGTATCGGTCATCTGCTTCATGACGGGCGGCGTGCCATCGAGCAGGTCGTCGGCGAGCAGGACCGCGAATGGCTCGTCGCCGATCACCGGCTTGGCGCACAGCACGGCATGTCCCAGACCGAGCGCCTCGGCCTGACGGATATAAATGCAGTTGATGTTCTTGGGGATCATGTTGCGCACGAAGTCGAGCATCTCGTTCTTGCCGCGCGCTTCCAGTTCGCTTTCCAGCTCGTAGGCCTTGTCGAAATGATCCTCGATGGCCCGCTTCGAGCGCCCGGTCACGAAAACCATGTCCGTAATGCCGGCGGCGACCGCCTCTTCGACGGCATACTGGATCAAGGGCTTGTCGACAATGGGCAACATCTCCTTGGGGCTGGCCTTGGTGGCTGGCAGGAAACGGGTCCCCATACCGGCGACGGGAAACACCGCTTTTCTTACTCTTTTCATGGTTCGACTCCCTCTTCAAGCATTTTTTTCAATTGCGCTTCATCGATCACGGCAACACCCAGTTCGACGGCCTTTTCCAGCTTCGAGCCGGCTTCCTCGCCGGCCACCACGTAATTCGTCTTCTTCGACACCGAGCCGGCCACTTTGCCGCCGGCTGCCTCGATCAAATCCTTCGCCTCGTCGCGTTTCAGGGTCGGCAAGGTGCCGGTCAGCACGAAGGTCTTGCCGGCCAGAAGCGCCTCCGCCACGCCCTCCGCCGGGGTCGCCGGCAAGGCCGACAGCAATTCGCTGCGACGCCGTGCCAGCGCCGCCAGCAAGCCGCGGTTGCCCGGCTCTTTCAGCCATCCGGCCAAGGCATCGATGACATCTCCGGAAATGCCGGCGCTCGACAAAGCCGCCGTATCGATTCCCTCTGCCGCCAGCCTATCCCCGTCGACCACGGCCGCCAGTTGCCTGGCTCGCACGGGCGTCAGGCGAGGTACGCCGAGCGCGGCATAAAGTTCGCGCCAGGCCAGTTTTTCGCCCAGGCCGGGGTGCGGCGGATGCTCGTCGGCAGGCGCCACGCCGACTTCCGGGCACAGCAGATCGTCCACCGCGCGCGCATTGCGTTCTTCGGCAAAAAAATCGGCAATGGCCGTCGCCACCGTTGCACCGATGTCAGGCAATACCGCCAGCAGCGGCGCCGGTGCGCGGCGCACGCGCTCGACACTGCCCAGCCAGTCGGCCAGGGTCTTGGCGGTCGATTCGCCGACATGGCGAATACCCAAGGCAAAAAGCAGCCGGGCCAGGCTCGGCCGACGACTGGCGGCGATGCCCTCCAGCAGGTTCTCCGCCCAGCGCGTCGGCACCTGGCCGGCCTTCGCCGTTTCCGGCACCGTCCCGTCGCGCTCGTCGGCCCGGCGCTTCATTTCCAGCAGGTCGTCAAGCGTCAGCCGGTAGAGATCGGCAACCCCATGAACATAGCCGAACTCGACCAGGCGCTCGACATAGCGCTCGCCGAGACCGTCGATATCCATCATGCGCCGGCTGGCAAAGTGCAGGATGGCCTGGATGCGCTGGGCGCTGCAGGAAAAACCGCCCGAACAGCGGGTGACCGCCTCGCCCGGCTCGCGCACGACGTGGGCGCCGCACACCGGGCAGGCATCCGGCATCGTGAAAGGCCGGGCATCGACCGGTCGCCGCTCGGCAACGACGCCGACCACTTCGGGAATCACGTCGCCGGCGCGCCGCACGATCACCGTGTCGCCGACGCAAAGTCCGCCCTTGCGCGCGACCTCGTCGGCATTGTGCAGCGTCGCGTTGGTCACCGTGACGCCGCCGACGAAAACCGGCGCCAGACGGGCAACCGGGGTCAGCGCACCGGTCCTGCCGACCTGGATGTCGATGGCCTCGACCACGGTCTGCGCCTCCTGCGGCGGGTACTTGTGGGCCACCGCCCAGCGCGGTTCGCGGGTGCGAAAGCCCAGGCGACGCTGCAAGGCCAGGCTATTGACCTTGTACACAACGCCGTCGATATCGAACCCCAGGCTGTCGCGCATGGCCGCCACGCGACGATGGAAATCCGCCAACGCATCCGCCCCGAGCAGCACGGCTCGATGTTCGCAGACCGGCAAACCGAAAGCGGCCAACGCATCGAGTACGCCGGCGTGAGTCTGCGGCATGTCCCAGCCTTCGACGGCGCCAACCCCGTAGGCGAAAAAGCGCAGCGGCCGGCTTGCGGCAATGGCGGGGTCGAGCTGGCGAATGCTGCCGGCCGCCGCATTGCGCGGATTGACCAATGTTTTCTCGCCGCGTGACTCGGCCTGGGCGTTGTAGCGTGCCAGATCGTCGCGCCGCATATAGACCTCGCCACGCACCTCGAGTACCGGCGGCACATCGCCGTCGAGGCGCAGGGGAATCTGCCGCAAGGTGCGCAGGTTCTGCGTCACGTCCTCGCCGGTCGAACCGTCGCCACGCGTCGCTCCCCGCACGAAAATCCCCTCTTCGTAACGCAGGCTGACGGCGAGGCCGTCAAATTTCAGTTCCGCCGCATACTCGATGGGTGGCGCCGATTCCGGCAACTCCAGTTCGCGCCGTACCCGCGCATCGAAATTGCCCGCTCCGCTTGCCTGCGTATCGGTTTCCGTCTGGATCGACAGCATCGGCACTTCGTGCCGAACCGAAGCGAATTCCGGCAAGGGCATGCCACCGACGCGCAAGGTGGGCGAATCCGCACGCTGCAGGACCGGGTATTGCCGCTCGAGTTCCTGCAGTTCGCCGAACAGCCTGTCGTACTCGGCGTCCGGAATGGTCGGCGCATCGAGGACGTAGTAGGCGTGATTGTGCCGTTCCAGTTCGGCGCGCAGCCAGGCTGCCCGCTCGACTGCCGCAAGCGGTGCCGCCATCAGGAAAACAGCCGCAGCGCCTGGGGCGAACCGGCGGCCAGACCGAAACCGGCCATCGTGGCCTGCGGCTTGCCGATGAATTCGCGACGAATATGGTCCAGCTGCGAATCGGACAACGGCTGGCGGTTGTCATCGACCAGTACCCCATGCAAGGTATCGGCAAAGCGCTTGGCGACCTCCCCCATCTGCATGAACACGCGTTCGCCATGATCGACGCGCGGCACGTCGAGCAGGAAGGTCAGGCCATGGGTGGTCATGCCACGCAAGGCCTCGGCTGAGAACGGCGTGCTCTCGAAGTTCTGCAGGCTGAACTGGGCACGGCCTGCGTCGTCGTAGCGCGTAAACAAGCCATCGACGCCGAGCACCATGCCGGCAGCCTCGGCGAGGGCGCGAATCTTGGTTCCCGGAAAGGCAGTCCCGCGGCTGACCAGATTCAGGCCGATTTCCAGATCGACGGCGGCGCAGAAACGGTCGATTTCGGCTGCCTGATCGAGCACGCGCGACGGTGGCATGTCGGCCACCGCCATCAGTTCGTCGGCCAGCGACTGCATGGCGTTGCTGAAAATCACCATGTCGCCCTCGGAGACGGGACCGAGACGATTGACCAGCTGCAGCCCGATACGCAGGCGACGCACATCGAGCTCGCTGTCCGGCGAAAGACGCTGCCATTCGCGCGCCTTCTCGTTGAAGCCGACCCAAAGAACCGGCTTGTTCAAACGCTGCAATGCCGAACGCTGGGAATGCAGTATCTGGAGCGACGATACCGGCTCGACAAGCTCCATGGCCACGATGTATTCAAGACGGGAATCGAGCAGTTCGGCGGGCACGTCGCCGGCATCGACTTCCTGGACGACCTCGACCGGTGCGGCAGGCTCGGCGGCGACAGAGGCAGGCGGCGCGACGACCGTTGCGTCCGAGGTATCGATCACCGGGGGCTCGGGCATCGGATCCGCCGCCGAAGCTTGCAGCATGTCGTCACACGGTTCCGTCGGTGTCGGATCGATGAACATCGGTTCGATTCGCG
Organism: uncultured Azonexus sp.; assembly: GCA_937983545.1. Lineage (GTDB taxonomy): Bacteria > Pseudomonadota > Gammaproteobacteria > Burkholderiales > Rhodocyclaceae > Azonexus. The sequence continues at coordinate 589 of CALJZP010000065.1, read as the reverse complement.
CTGCCGCCGTCGCGGTCTCCTGCTCTTCGATCCGGATTTCCGGCTCGCTGCGCGCCATGGGTTGGACTGCCGGCGAAACTTGCTCCGCCTTGGCGCCCCTGGCGAGCAGGACATCTTCATGCTGCGGTTTCATGACCGCCTCGGCAATCTTGCGCTGCCGGAATTCCTGCCACTTGTTGTAGCCAAACACGCCAGCCACCGCGGCAGCGCCCAGGCCAATCAAACCCATCTGCAATTCGGTCATCTCGATCTCTTCCCGGGAGCGCCTCAGGCAGCATCCCTCATCTTCAAGGCTTCTTCGATATCCACTTCCACCACGCGCGAAACACCGGATTCCTGCATGGTGACGCCGACCAGCTGCTCGGCCATTTCCATCGCGATTTTATTATGGGAAATGAACAGGAATTGGGTTGCTCCCGACATTTTCTTGACCATGCCGCAGAAACGCTCGGTATTGGTATCGTCTAGCGGCGCATCGACCTCGTCGAGCAGGCAGAACGGCGCCGGATTGAGCTGGAACATCGAGAAGACCAACGCAATGGCGGTCAGCGCCTTCTCGCCGCCCGACAGCAAGTGGATGGTCGAGTTC
>CALJZP010000064.1 GCA_937983545.1 uncultured Azonexus sp. | reverse complement strand
TATGTCGCCAACTGGTTCTTTGGCTCCATGATCCTGGCGGTTGCGCTCCTGCATCTCGGGAATAGCGCTGCGCTGCCGGTTAGCCTGACGCGTTCCTATTCGGCTTATGCCGGTGTTCAGGATGCTATGATCCAGTGGTGGTACGGCCACAATGCGGTCGGCTTCTTCCTCACCGCTGGCTTCCTGGGTATGATGTACTACTTCGTTCCGAAGCAGGCTGGTCGCCCGGTCTATTCCTACCGTCTGTCGGTTGTGCACTTCTGGGCGCTGATCTTCACCTACATGTGGGCGGGTCCGCACCATCTGCACTACACCGCTCTTCCGGACTGGACTCAGTCGGTTGGTATGTTGTTCTCCCTGATTCTGCTGGCTCCGTCTTGGGGTGGCATGATCAACGGCATCATGACCCTGTCGGGTGCCTGGCATAAGCTGCGCGACGACCCCGTCCTGAAGTTCCTGATTACCTCGCTGTCCTTCTATGGTATGTCCACCTTCGAGGGCCCGATGATGTCGATCAAGACTGTCAATGCACTGTCTCACTACACGGACTGGACGGTCGGCCACGTGCACTCCGGGGCGTTGGGTTGGGTGGCCATGGTGTCGATCGGCTCCATGTACTACCTGCTGCCGCGCCTGTTCGGGAAGACCGAGATGTACAGCACCAAGCTGGTTACCACGCACTTCTGGATCGCTACCATCGGTACCGTGCTTTACATCGCTTCCATGTGGATCGCTGGTGTGATGCAGGGCCTGATGTGGCGTGCGGTCAATGCGGACGGTACGCTGGCTTACAGCTTTGTCGAATCCGTCAAGGGCTCCTACCCGTTCTGGGCAATCCGTTGGCTGGGTGGCGTCCTGTTCCTGTTCGGCATGCTGATCATGGCCTACAACATGTTCAAGACCATGGCTGGTGGCAAGACTCAGGACACGCCGGTGGTTGCTCCGGTTGGTCATCACGCCTGATTAGGGGGGAATAATAATGCTCAAGCATGAACAAATTGAGAAGAGCGTAACGCTCCTTGTCGTCCTGACGCTGTTGGTCATCATCTGGGGTGGTCTGCTGGAAATCATTCCGCTGTTCTTCCAGAAATCGACCACGACGGCTGTCGAGGGAGTCAAGCCTTATGACGCAGTACGCCTTGCCGGTCGTGATGTTTACATCCGCGAGGGCTGCTATAACTGCCATTCGCAGATGATTCGTCCGTTCCGTGCGGAGACCGAGCGCTACGGTCATTATTCCGTCGCTGGTGAGTATGTTTATGACCATCCTTTCCAGTGGGGCTCCAAGCGTACCGGTCCTGATCTGCATCGCGTGGGTGGCCGTTACTCTGACGAATGGCAGCGCGCTCACCTGATCAATCCGCGTGACGTGGTGCCCGAGTCGAATATGCCTGCTTTCCCGTGGCTTGCTACGACCAAGGCAAAGGACACCGTTGGTGCCGACATCGAGAAGAAGATGCAGGTCATGCGTACGTTCGCTAATGTCCGTGGTCTTCCGACCTACTCCGACGAAGAAATCAAGGGATCCAAGGCCGCCATCGGTGACAAGACCGAGCTGGATGTTCTGATTGCCTACCTGCAGGGCTTGGGTACGGCCCTGAAGAACGTCAAGTAATAGCCATGGACATCAACGATCTGCGTTCCATCCTTACGGTAGTGGGGTTGCTCTGCTTCCTCGCGATCGTAGGGTGGGCATATGGCAAGGGTAGCAAGAAGGGGTTTGAAGAGGCTGCCAACTTGCCGTTCGCAGAGCATGATGACGAAGGTGCGACGTCAACGGCGTCCCACCAGCGCTGATATAAAGGAAAGCAAATGAGCGATTTCGTTAGCGATTTTTGGAACCTGTACGTAACAGTGATCGTGCTGGGCAGTATTCTGGCCTGCGTGGTTCTGCTGATAGTCCAGGGCAAGGCGACTTTCACGCCGGGCAAGACCATGGGTCATGTCTGGGATGAAACTCTCGAGGAATACAACAACCCGATGCCGAAGTGGTGGAGCTGGATGTTCATCATTACGGTCATCTTTGCCTTTGTCTATTTGGCACTCTACCCGGGCTTGGGCAACTTCAAGGGCATGCTGGGCTGGACTTCGGCTGGTGAGCACAAGCGGGAAGTTGAAAAGATGGACGCTGCCGTCAAGCCGCTGTTCGATAAATACATGGCGATGGATCTGAAGGCTGTTGCTGCTGATAAGACGGCCATGGAAATGGGCAAGCGTCTGTATCTGACCTACTGCATGCAGTGTCACGGTGCCGATGCGCGTGGTGCCAAGGGCTTCCCGAATCTGACCGACTCCGATTGGTTGTATGGCGGCGAGCCGGAGCAGATCAAGGAAACCATCTCCAATGGTCGTATGGGCGTCATGCCGCCGCATGCACAACTGGGTGGCGACACCATCAAGGATGTGGCCAACTTTGTTCGTTCCCTCTCTGGTCTGCCGAACGATGCAACACGTGCCGCCAAGGGCAAGGAAGTCTTTACCGCCGCCGGTTGCGTTGGCTGCCACGGTCCGGAAGGCAAAGGCATGCATGCAGTCGGTGCGCCTAACCTGACCGACAAGGTCTGGTTGTATGGCTCTTCCGAGGCCGTCATCACCGAAACCATTACCAACGGGCGTCAGAACCAGATGCCGGCTTGGAAGGAGTTCCTGGGCGAAGGCAAGGTTCACCTGCTGTCAGCCTACGTGCTCAGCCTGAGCCAGGGCAAGTAATAGCCTACAAACGGGGCGGCAATGCCGCCCCGTTTATTTCCGTATCAGTAATGCCTGATCTGTATCAAAATTGCGTTCGTCGTACCCCGAACTATTAACGCGTAGCGTAATTTCGATACGGATATAGCCCTGATGGACTCAAAAGAAAACACAACACAGTCGATACCGACTCCCACACCGGTTTCTTTCTACGAGAAGCATAAAAAAATATATATCCGGGATGTAAAAGGTTGGTGGAATACCTGGCGCTGGGTTCTCGTCTGGTTAACGCAGATTCTTTTCTATGGTGCTCCCTGGATTGAGTGGAACGGTCGCCAAGCGGTCCTGTTTCACCTGGTCGAGCGCAAGTTTTATCTTTTCGGCTTGGTTTTGTGGCCGCAGGATGTCTTCTATCTTGCACTGCTGCTGATTATTTCGGCTTACGCACTATTTCTGTTTACCGCTATTGCCGGCCGCTTATTTTGTGGATACGCATGTCCGCAGACGGTCTATACGGAAATATTCATGTGGGTGGAGAACCGGATCGAGGGTGATCGTTCGGCAAGAATGAAACTCGACAAGGGGCCGCTGACGTCGCGCAAGTTCGCCCTCAAGGTTCTCAAACACACGCTGTGGCTGCTGATCTCGATTTGGACAGGGTTCACGCTAGTTGCGTACTTCACGCCCGTTGACGAATTGCTGGCAGCCTTGCCTTACAACTTTTCCGGTTGGGAACTGTTCTGGATATTTTTTTATGGCGGGTTCTGCTATATGCAGGCCGGTTTTTTGCGCGAGCAGGTGTGCAAGTATATGTGCCCGTATGCTCGTTTCCAGGGGGTGATGTTCGATCCCGATACGCTGGTGATTACCTATGATCCGGAGCGGGGCGAGCCGAGAGGCGCGCGCAAAAAAGGGGGCGATCCGAAAGCGATGGGTGACTGCGTGGATTGCGGCCTTTGTGTGGCGGTTTGCCCCACAGGAATCGATATACGCAAGGGCATTCAGTACGAATGCATTGGTTGTGGCGCTTGCATTGACGCATGCGATCCGGTCATGGATAAGATCGGCAAACCTCGTGGCCTCATTCGCTATACAACCGAGAACGCGCTGGAAAGGCATTTTTCCACGAAGGAAATCGTCGAGCACATCATGCGCCCGCGTATCCTTTTGTACACGGTGATTCTCGTTGCAATTACCGTGGCTTCGATCTGGTCATTAGCCACGCGCGTCCCGCTCAAGGTCGATGTCATCCGCGATAGATCCATACTGGCTCGCGAGGCCGATGACGGGCGCATCGAAAACGTCTACAACCTCAAGATCATGAATACGACGGAGGAGCCGAAGCGCTATGCACTTTCTGTCGAAGGGATTGAAGGGATGGAAATCGTTGGCGATCGAATTGTTGAAGTCGCCAGCGCCGAGAACCACGAAGTAACGGTCGTGGTGCGCGTACCTGCTGAATCCGGCAAGGCGGGAGCCAATACGATCTATTTTGATATCAAGGCCATGAACCACGATGGAGTCGCGGTTCATGAAAAAGCCACTTTCTTGATGCCGTGACATGAGTAATGTGATGACTTTACGTGGCGATAATCAGCCTTGGTACAAACAGCGTTGGCCTTGGCTACTCATGATCGGTCCAGGGCTGGTCGTCATCGCTGGTGCGATTACGGTGTGGCTGGCTGTGATCAGCAATGATGGCTTGGTGACGGACGACTACTATAAGCAAGGTTTGGCGGTGAATCAGGCTCTGGAGAGGGATCACCGTGCAGGTAATCTGGGCTTGCAGGCCGATATCATGCGAGCGGGTAGCGGTGTCCGCCTGTTCATCAGAGGTAATGGTGATGTTGTGCTTCCCTCGGCAATTGATATCAAACTGGCTCACCCAACTCGGGCGGGTCAAGATCAAACGGTTGTCATGACATCGGAAGGTCAAGGCTTCTACGGTGGCAAGATTGCCGGAGAGGTCGTGGGGCGTTGGCTTGTCTCTATCGAAGATCCCGCTGGGCAATGGCGGCTTCATGGGGAGTGGCAGGCTGACTCGGTGGAGCCACTGCGTCTCACGGCGCAAGCTGGGAAGTAGTTTTTTTGTTACTGGGAGGTGACTTTATGGCATGGGAACTTTTGTTTAGCAGCGATATCGGTTTGATGAGCCTCGTCGTTATCGTCGGTGTTCTGGTTATCGGCGCCGTAATGGGCAAGATGTATTCGAACAAGATCGACGAAGAGTCTCGCAAGCTCGGCAACAAGTAATCCGGCTCGCGATCGCCTGTCTCGGGCGAGAGAAAGACAAGGCCCCTGTTCCGTTAGTTCGGGCAGGGGTTTGTTTTTTTGGAGGTAATATATGCTGCATGCATCGCGCATTTTTCATCTCGATTCTTGCTCACATACTTGCGTTTGTGAGCCTTTTCGAATTTCGGCCGCTACCCGCCTATTCACCTTCCGTGGCTAAGGGACGGTCGCTGACTGTCGATTTCGTCCGTTTAAAGCCCCCGGCGGTTGTCGGGTCGAATCCGCAGCAAAATATGTCCACCATCGCCGCGGTGGCCGAGCGGCATTTGGAGAAGCGTGTGCTGCCTGCCGCGAGCGGCGAAAGACAATCTTTCGGCATGCGGACACGGGTTGTTGGCGAGCTTGAGGGCCTGAGTCTTCTTCCGGCTGCGACTGAAAAGAGTTTGCCTTCGTTACCGGGCGAGCTCGAAAGCGAGTACCGCCTCAGTATCGCACGCGAGCTACGTCGGGCCGGATCCATGTCTCACGCCGCTGATGAGTTGAGGTGGGAGGGGAGTGTCCGGCTCACCATTTCGTACTGGGCTGGATTACATTCGCCGGTGGTGTCGCTTGATCGATCAAGCGGCTATCCCGAACTCGATGAAGTGGCCCTGTCCAGTTTGAATGGCGCCGTGGCGCGGGTGCGGCTACCGGCAGGCTTTGGCGGGGGCTTCAACGTGCCATTTGTGGTCGAGTATCGCCGGGAGCACTAGTCCGGTTACAGTGGTGCCAGAACCGCCTCGTGAAAGGCGTAGCATTGGTTTTCACGGTCGGCGAGATAGCGTTCCAGGCAAAGGCTGACACTGCGGAATGCAAGATCGTGCCATGGGATTTCGCCTGGGGCGATAAGTCGTACTTCGAGGCTCTCTTCTCCCGCCAGAACCTCTGGGGTTCGCAATTTGCCGCGATAGAAGAGGTGGACCTGATTGATATGGGGAATGTTCACCATGGCAAACGGTGCGTCCACAGCGACGTCCGCTCCTGCTTCCTCTAGGGTTTCACGGCAGGCGGCCTGGGCCGTGGTTTCACCGTTTTCCATGAAGCCACCGGGCAGCGTCCAGTAGCCATGGCGCGGTTCGATGGCGCGTCGGCACATCAGAATGCTGCCTTGCCACTCGGCCACGCAGCAGACGACGAGGCGCGGGTTTTCGTAATGGATGTGGCCGCATGTTCCGCAGACGTGTCGGGGAAGGCTATCGCCGACGGGTACGACGAGCGAGACGCTGGAACCGCATCGAACGCAAAATTGAATCACAACAATTCCAGATGATTTAACGCTTGATCGAGTTTATCACCTTGCATCGCAGTGCCCGGAATTGCCCTCGTGACGGGCATTTCTTTCTTTGCACTCCGGCAATTCATGTGGCTACAATAGCGGGAATCAATGCTGGGATGGAGTCGTACCGGTTTGCTTGCCGGTGCACGGGGGGGATTGAATGTTTTTGATCGTCGGGTATGTCATTATTTTGGCTTCGGCTCTGGGGACCTATGCGATCCACGGGAGCCTGCTCGCTCTTTGGGTTCCGACCGAGTACGTTGCCATCATCGGCTTGACGATAGGTTACTTTGTCGCAGCCAACAACATCACGGTCATCAAGGCGACTGTCGGAGCGGTTCCAGGAATCCTCAAAGGCTCGAAGTTCAACAAGGCCTTTTACATTGACGCCTTGGCAATGTTGTTCGAAGTACTCGCCAAGGTTCGTAAAGAAGGATTGATGTCCATCGAAGGCGACATCGAGAATCCTGAAGCAAGCCCGATATTTTCCAAGTATCCGAATCTGGTTCATGACCACCACATTATGGAGTTCGTCACCGATTATCTGCGGATGATGGTGGGGGGCAACCTGAATACGGTCGAAATCGAGAGCCTGATGGACGTCGAACTGGAGACGCATCACCACGAGGCTGCCGAGCCGGGTCATGTGGTATCGGCTGTGGCGGGCGCTGTGCCCGCATTCGGTATCGTCGTCGCTGTGATGGGCGTGGTGAACGTGATGGGATCGGTTGGTTCCCCTCCCGCCGTTCTTGGCAAAATGATCGGGGGAGCCCTTGTTGGTACCTTCCTCGGTATTTTGATCTCCTACGGCTTTGTCGAGCCAGTTGCCAAGCTGCTCGAGCAGAAAGCTGCGGAAGAAGGAACCATCTACAAGTGCATCAAGATGGTCCTGCTAGCTTCGATGTCTGGCTATGCGCCCCAAGTCGCGATCGAGTTCGGGCGCAAGACGCTCGATTCCCATTCGCGCCCCAGCTTCCGTGAGCTGGAGGATGAGCTGAAGGCCCGCAAGGGCAAGTAAACTCGTCTAACTATTGAGCCGATTCGATGAGCGACGATTCCACACGCCCCATAGTCATCAAGCGCAAGAAGGTTGTTGCGGGGGGCGGGCATGGGGGGGCATGGAAGATCGCCTATGCCGACTTCGTTACGGCGATGATGGCTTTCTTTCTGTTGATGTGGTTGCTGGGGTCGACAGCGAAGGGAGATTTGCAGGGGATCGCCGAGTTTTTCCAGAACCCGTTGAAGGTATCCCAGCAGGGCGGTAGCGGTTCTGGAGACGCAACCAGCGTGCTGCAGGGCGGCGGCAAGGATTTGACGCGCCAGGCTGGGCAGGTCAAACGGGGTGAAGTAGAGGCCAAAAAATCGACCTCGTTCTCCAAGGAGGCGCAGGCCGAGTTTCGCCGTCAGGAGCAGGAGCGTCTCGAGGCCTTGAAGGCCGAAATCGAAAAGATGATCGAGAAAAGCCCCCAGTTGGCGCAGTTCAAAAAGCAGATGCTGCTCGATATCACCTCGGAAGGCCTGCGTATACAGATTGTCGATGAGCAGAACAGGCCGATGTTTGACTCGAGCAGCGCCGATCTCAAGCCGTATACAAGGGATATCCTTCGCCAGATTGGTAAGGCCTTGAACGGGGTGCAAAACCGAGTCAGTCTGGCCGGGCATACCGATGCAGCGCAGTTTGCCGGGGGCGAAAAGGGATTTTCCAATTGGGAATTGTCATCCAACCGAGCCAACGCGTCGCGACGCGAACTGGTGCAGGGCGGTATGGATGACAGCAAGGTATTGCGGGTGGTTGGTTTGGCTTCAACGGTTCTTTTCGACAAAAACGATCCGCTGAGTTCGGTCAATCGTCGCATCAGTATTGTCGTGCTCAACAAAAAGACGGAACAGGCCATTCTCCACGAAGAGGGGCCTGAATCCGAGGTTGGTGGTGAAGAGTCGTTGCCCGAGGGGCTTAAGTTGCCGGGTATCGGCAAAGGTACTGCTGGCTGACTCGCCGACGCTTGCCGAATCATAGGGAGAGGGAATGGCCTCAAATGGCAAAGCGGTGTGGATGGCTGTCGCGGCCTCGTTGGTGGTGATTGGTGGGTTGCTTGCATGGGAGTCGGCAGCCCGCTCTCCTGCGATCATTGGTGTCCATATCCTCTTGCTTGTCGGCTGGATTGCGGTTGCCTTGCATACGGGAGGGGCAAGGGCGGTGGGCTTGGCGGCAAATGACGCAGCCAGCGCTCATCGGGAGATCGTCGAGCGAAGCGGAGAGGCAATCCTGCATGTGTCGGCAGAAGCTTCCCGGCAGGTTGCGGAAATGCGTAATGAAATCCGGCGAACGCAGGGTATTTTGGGTGAGGCGATTGAGAAGCTGGTGGCTAGTTTTCATGGCATGAATGCTCAACTCCAGCGCCAGCAGTCATTGGGCATGCTGGTCATCAGTGGTGGAGGCGAAGAGGGGGCGGTCAGCGAGTTTCAAAACTTTGCAGCCAAGACGTCGACTACGTTGCGTCAATTCGTTGATAGCGTCGTTGAGAACTCCAGGCTGGCCATGTCGCTGGTTGAAATGACCGATCGCATCATTCAGCAGATGAGCGAGGTCCGGGGCATGCTGGGAGAAATAGAGGGGATTGCCAAACAGACCAACCTGTTGGCGCTCAATGCGGCGATCGAGGCGGCTCGCGCC
>CALJZP010000063.1 GCA_937983545.1 uncultured Azonexus sp. | reverse complement strand
GAGCGATCCTGTCGCCGGCCATCACTATTCCTGGCGTCGTATCGATTTCCTGACCCCGGCCGAGGTGGGCGGCCATCCCAAGGGCTGGTTGCGGGTATCCGTCGACCTGGGGCAACTGTACCGGCAATTGCTCGGCTATCTCGGGTTGATACTGATCGAGATGCTCGCTGCACTGGCGATTGCCCAGCATCTGCAGTCCCGGCTGGTCGGCCGGCTCGTCGAACCGTTGCAGGAGTTGACCGGGCATATGGCCGACGTGTCGGTGGGTCGGCTCGACGCGCGTGCAGCCGATAGTCCGGTGACCGAAATCGGACAGCTGGTGAACGGATTCAACCAGATGCTCGAGCAGATTCGCGAACGGGATCATTGGCTGTCGGCGCATCTGGGCAACCTGGAGCAGATCGTCGAGCAGCGCACGCGCGAACTGCGTCTGGCCAAGGAGGCTGCCGAGGCGGGTAGTCTGGCGAAGAGCGAATTTCTGGCAACGATGAGCCACGAGATTCGGACGCCGATGAATGGCGTGCTGGGAATGACCGAATTGCTGCTCAATACCGAATTGACGCCCAGCCAGCGTCAGTTCGTGGAGGCCGTGGCGCACTCGGGGCAGCATCTGCTGGGAATCATCAACGACATTCTCGACTTTTCCAAGATTGAAGCCGGCAAGCTGGAACTCGATTGCGTCGATTTCGACTTGCAGGCCATGCTGGTGGAGTTGCAGGACATCTTCGCGCAATCGGCCGGGCGCAAGGGGCTGCAATTGCTGTCCGATCTGCCGCCCGGTGGTTCTCTGGTGGTGCGCGGCGATGCGCTGCGTCTGCGTCAGGTGGTGACCAACCTGCTGGGCAACGCCATCAAGTTCACCGCGCGCGGCGAAGTCCTGTTGCGCCTTCAGGCAAGCGAGAGCGAGGCTGACCAGCTGGCGCTGGTGCTGACGGTCAGGGACACCGGACCCGGCATACCGCTCAACGCCCAGAAACGGATATTCGAGCACTTCCAGCAAGCCGACGGCTCCACCACCCGCAAGTACGGCGGTACCGGGCTGGGCCTGGCGATCTGCCGGCGGCTGGTGGAAATGATGGGCGGAACGATCGAAGTCGATAGCATTCCCGACCACGGTGCGACGTTTGTCGTCCGGCTCGTCCTGCCCAGAGGCACCTTGCCGATCCCGGCCGAACCACCTGCGCGGCACCACGAGGACCCGGCGGCGGATGGGGCGAATGCGGAGGCTTCAGTAAAACTGCGGGGGCGCGTGCTGATCGCCGAGGATAACGAGAGCAATCTGATCGTGGCGCGCGCGCAGTTGTTGCGCCTCGGACTCGAGGTGGTTGTCGCGGATGACGGGCAGCGGGCCCTCGACATCCTGGCCCAGGAGCGGGTGGATGCGGTGCTCATGGATTGCCAGATGCCGGTGCTGGACGGTTATGCAGCGACCGAAATCCTGCGCCAGCGCGAAGCCGGCACCGGAAAACGCCTTCCGGTCATTGCCCTGACGGCCAACGCCATGCGCGGCGATCGCGAGCGCTGCCAGGCGGCAGGGATGGACGACTACCTGGCCAAGCCTTATAGCGGGGAGGCGCTGCAAGCCATCCTGGCGCGCTGGCTGCCTGTCGAACGGCGGCGCACGGCCAAGGGCGATCCGATGCCGCCATTCGGCATGGGGCGCAAGGAGCAACGCTCGTCGGAAGAGCCCGCAATCGATCGGGCGGCCTTCGAGAAAATCCGGGCGCTGTCGCCCAATGGCGGGGACGAACTGGTGATCCAGGTCGTGCAGGCCTACCTCAAGGCGGCCGAACGTGAATTTGCCAAACTGGAGCAGGGTCTCGCCGATGTCGACGCCACGCTGCTGGCCAAGGCCGCGCATGCGCTGAAATCGAGCAGCTTCAACGTTGGGGCGACGCGTTTGGCGGCGTGCAGCAAGGCGCTCGAAGAGGCCGCGCGTGAGGCGCGCTGGAACGAAATCCCGGCCGCTGCCGAGGCGGTGCGTGCCGCATGGCGGCGCGCCGAGGCCGCACTGGGCGCCTTGTTGACGGAGCTGGGCAAATGAGTCGTCCGCCTTGGCGCGTCCTCGTCGCCGACGATGACCCGACTGCCGTGCTGCTGTTTCGGGCCGCGCTTGCCGGGGGCGATTTTCTGGTCGAGGCGGCGGGCGATGGTGACGATGCACTGGCGATGTTTCGCCGGAGCGCCTTCGATGCCGCCTTGCTCGACGTCGAGATGCCGGGGCTGGATGGTACCGAGGTCTGTGCGGCCATCCGGCAGAGCCACGGTCCGGCGTTTCCGGTTTTCCTGATTACCGGACGGGGGGACGACGCTTTTCGGCATCGCGTTCGCTCGCTGGCGGCACGCCATGTGGAGAAACCCGTTGATTGGGCCATGCTGCCCGGGATGTTGCGCGAGGCGCTCGGCGGTCCCACCGGCTGAACCTCGTCCTCGCCTTGCTCGCATCCGACCCGGGTCTCGCCGTGCTCCTGCTCCGGGCTTATGGCAGAATCGGGGAAAATGGCCGCAAGGCTGCGTACTGTCGGTACGGACAAGGGGGGAACATGGGTTTTAAGACCGCGACACGGAGCCTGCTCTGCGGGCTGTTGATGGGCGTGCTGGGCGCGATTTCGGGGGCGAGCGCTCAGGAAGTCCGTGCCTTGAGCAAGGGGCAGGTGCTGTATCTCCCCGTCTATTCACACATGCTGTATGGCAACCTGGGGAAAAGCGGCAAGGCGTCGACGGTGCTCCTGTCGACCCTGGTCAGCATCCGCAATACCGATCCGCGCAGGTCGCTGCGGGTTCTGTCGGCGAAATATTTCGATACCAATGGCAAGCTGCTGGGGGAGCGCGTGCCGAACGGGGCCGTGATCCCGCCGCTCGGCACGCTGGAGTTGTTTGTCGAACTGAATGACGCGTCGGGTGGGTCCGGGGCGAATTTCATCATCAAATGGGATGCCGATCAGCCGGTCAATCCGCCGTTGGTCGAGGCGCTGCATGTCAATATGGATGGCGGCAAGGCCGTCATCTTCATGACGCAATCGGTGCCTATCGCGGAATGAGCAAAAGCGGTGGTGTGACCACGATAGGCACCATGCAGGCCGGCTACATCCTTCGGCTGCTTTATCTTGCCATCGGTGCGCTGGTGTTCGTGCACCTGTTCGGCACGATCGGCTACATGGTGCTGACCGAGCACAAATATTCGTGGTTCGACTGCTTCTACATGACCTTCATCACCGTCGCCACCATCGGCTTCGGCGAGATCATCGACATGTCGAGCAACGAGCCGGCGCGCATGCTGACCGTGGTGATCGGCATCCTCGGTGCCGGCAATCTGTCCCTGCTCTTTTCGGTCGTCACCGTCGCCCTGCTCGAAACCGACCTCAATGGAACCTTGCGGAGAAAACGCATGGAAAAAGCAATCAAAAAACTCAAAGGCCATTACATCCTGTGCGGCTATGGCCGCGTCGGGCGCAATATTGCGCACGAACTGGAGGCGACCAACCGGCACTTCGTGGGTATCGACGAGGATTTGCAGCGTCTGGAAGACTACAAGGAAAGAAATCCCGGGTTCCTCTACCTGCATGGCGATGCCAGCGACGACGATGTCCTGCTGGCCGCCGACCTGGCGGATGCCCGCGGGCTGTTTGCAGTCACCGGCGACGATTCGCGCAATCTGATGATCGTCATCACCGCCAAGCAGTTGAAGCCGGAATTGCGGGTCGTTGCCCGCTGCACCGAGCAACGCAATATCGAAAAGATGCGCAAGGCGGGAGCCGATGCCATCGTCTCGCCCGACTTTACCGGCGGCATGCGTATCGCGTCGGCGATGATCCGTCCGCATGTGGTGTCCTTCCTCGACGAAATGCTGAAGTCGGAGAAGAACCTGCGCGTCGAGGAGGTGGCGGTGCCGGCCGGGTTCATTCCCAAACCCCTGGGCTCGCTGAAGCTGCGCAGCGCCA
>CALJZP010000062.1 GCA_937983545.1 uncultured Azonexus sp. | reverse complement strand
ATTTGAAGCGCATGGCCGTATTGCGTCCGCAGTAGCGAAAGCAAGGGGGAATCGTGCGTCTTCAAGTAAAAATAAGCGAATTTCGGCCTCGCAAACTCAATTCTTTTGATCCGGTCGGCTCAAGTCCGACAGGCTGCTAGGTTTTGTTTGCGGGTCATGGGCATGGCGTCGTTAAGCAAGGCACAACCGTCAGTGTAGTACCTCCCATGACAAGGCGTGCTGATCCTGGCGTCAGCTGGCTGTAGGCAACCTGTGAGAACCAGAGGTTGGGGTTGCTGCTTGGCGAGAGCCAGGCTGTCGTCGCACCGTCGAATACCAGCGTGCTTAGTGCAGTGCCATTGGGCGGGAAGTTCCCATAATCATTGAAATAGCGCCAGAGACCGTTTTGTACGCCGAAAGCACCACGAATCTCGGCCAATACCCGGAAAGTCAGTGCGCGATAGAGTTCCTGGGAGCTAATGGCGATAACCCGGTCGTTGAACGTGCTGGCCGGACCGTTGCTGACGAAGGATCCGCCAGCATTGCCGAGGTCGAGATAATTGCCGGGAAGGGGCGGGGAGGCGGCACTGACGGGGGGGCGGGTTTGCCCGCTAAGCGCCGGGCCCGGAGCGATGATCAAGGCAGCCGTATCGCTGACGGTTCCGTCCAGTTGCAGTTGCCCGGTCGCGACTCCTACGCTGCCAATGACTGGTGTCTGACGGAAGCCCGGCGAAAGGACATACCAGAGTGGCTCCCCGAAAGAATCTTTCGGGTTGTCCAGCCCCAAGGTTCTCCAGGGAAGGCGGCCTTTGTTGAACCCGGAATTCGTACACGAGATTTGTGCATTCCCTTCGTTTGCGCTGCCGATCAGGTTAGTGTCTTCGGGGCAGGGGAGATATCCCGGGGTCGTGCGATGGGTGGCAGACCAGGCGAGGAGCGCCTCTTTGGCCTGGCGGAGCGCCAACTGCGTTTTTTCGTCAATCACGAGCTTTTGTTGTTGCGGGCTGGCGGCGGTAACAAGTAGCGTTCCGCCGATGCCGACGATGACCAGCAGTATCAGCAATAGAGCCAGCCCGGACTGGGTGCGCTTCGCGATTGCCATGGTGTTTGCAGTCAGTGCCCTGGCTTGACCACGATGCGCCCATTCCCCAGCAGCCCATCGCTCTGCCCGCTTTCCGGGTAATAGGTGTTCCCGACCGGAACGCGTGGCGCGGGGATGCTGTTGTCCCAGTCGGCTGTGCCGTTGATCCAGCGCGTCCGGCGGCCGCTGCTGCTGCGTACCTCGCCGTTGAGCATCAGCCCGGTCTCGGGCGTGCCGGTGTTTTGTTGCCCGAACCACGGGTTGCGCTGGCGTTGCTGGTCGAGGTAGGCGCGTTGCTGGGCGTCGTAGAAGAGGCGGCCGAGGGGAGGGGGCTCGGCGCTGGTGGCATTGGATAATGCGAGCAGAAAGGGCAGGATGAGGCGGCGCATCGTCAATTCCTTCCTGAAGGCCGGCGGGCAGTCAGCCAATCCATATCGCAGTCAGCGTTCAAGGGGGCGAAGGAGTCCTTGTGTTCGCCTGTGGAGGGGGCGAGTCGGCAGGTGCGCACGATGACCAGGGCGTGGGCCTCGCGCTGAATGCGCTCGAGGGTGCTCAGCAGGTCGCCTTCGTGCAGCAGGCGCATGTGGAGGCGTAGCGGGCTATTGAACCAGGCGTAGCCGGAAGGCGCGGTCTGGTTGAGTGGGGCTTGTATCGCAAACTCGTATTTGAGGC
Source organism: uncultured Azonexus sp. (assembly GCA_937983545.1). Classification (GTDB taxonomy): domain Bacteria; phylum Pseudomonadota; class Gammaproteobacteria; order Burkholderiales; family Rhodocyclaceae; genus Azonexus. The sequence continues at coordinate 8,670 of CALJZP010000062.1, read as the reverse complement.
CCGGGAGGCGCAGGTCGCGTTGCGTACTGCGCAGTTGCTCCATCCAGTCGAGGCGACGTTCTTCGCCAAGAATGCCGACATCCTTAAGGCGCTTGAACAGAAGGCTGCGCTCCTTGAGATCGATTTCTTCGCTGCGAAATTGCCTTAGCCGTGCTTCGATTCGGGTTTTTCCTTCGGTGGCGCGGTCACGTTCCTGAGCTGCGCCTCTCGTCTCGGTGTGGCTCCACCAGGCCAGAATTCCGGCCGCACCCCAGAGCGCCAGCGTTGCGAGCAGGGGGAGCAGCAGTTTGCGAAGGTCTCGCTGCGTCAGCTTCACGAGGATTTTCTCCGCACGATTTCGATGGTGAACGGATGGGGTTTGGTACCTTCTTCGGCGCCATCGCCCCCGCGCAAGGCGCTGCCCGATTCGATATCGAGTGGCCTTTGCACGATCGAAATCGAAACCTCAGGCTGGGCGCGCAGGAGGTCTACGAAATTGTCGAATACGCCGAGCAGCTTGCGCGGATCGGTGTGCGCAAGGGCGATTGAGCCGCGCACCACGGTGACCTCTTGTGCCGTCTTTTTCGTGGTGTCGTATGCGGTGTCGTTCCGCCATTCGAGGCTTTCCAGGCGAATGGCCGGCATGCGTTCCAGTGCCTGGCCGAGCAGCCGGAAGGCCGGGTCGGGAAGGTTCTGTTGGCGAGCCAGTTCGGTGTATTGGTTGGTCAGCTGACGCAGGGTGTCGTTGTCGATCTCCAGTTGAGGCTGGGCGTTGGCCGTTTCCTGGTAGTGCCGGTTCAATTCGGCCTCCTTGCTCCGAAGCGCCAGCGCTTCTTCGCGCAGGTAATGGGCGTCGTAGAACTGCTTGGCAGCGTACAGGCCGCTTGCCAAGAGCACGACGATACCCGTCGCTAGCAATCCGTTGCGCAGTTGCGACAGGCGGAAGTGGTGGCGGTGGTTGTCGTTGCCGAATTGCTGGCTTGGCGGTGCGATGGCCAGCAGTTGCATGAACAGCAGGTCGGCGCGATTGTCCTCGGGCAGGGTGTGGAGGGCGATCTTTGTCGCAGCCGTATGGCTGTCCACGATGCGGAAATTCAGCTGCCCCCGGTCAGGGCATGCCTTTTCGATGGCGGGCAGCGCCAGCGGGTGGGCCAGGATGAAGGCTGGAATGCTCTCGTCGCGGCCGATCTGGCGCTGACCGATCAGATATTGATGCAGCTTGCCTGACTCCGCGGCAAAGGCACTGGCAATCCCGGCAATGCTGCTATCCGACAAGGGGGCCATTCGGGAGAAGTGGGCTTGTCCATTGACCAGGTAACTGGAGCGTATCGAGTGATCTTGCTGGGTCAGCAAGAGGCAGCGGCTGCAGCTAAGTCCCAGTTTTTTCAGTAGCGATCCGCCCAGTTGGGCAATGCTGTAGACCCCGGTAAGCGCAACCTCGGCCTCGGCCAGTCGTTGCAGCCAGGGCTCGAAATGGCCCGGGTTGGTCAGTGCCGACAAGAGCAGCTTTTCGTTTTTACGCTGGGTCTTCTCGTAGCCGAGCGAGATGGCGGTGGCTAGAGGAGTGCCCTGGAAGTGCTGGCCGATCTTGCGGGTAATCAGAGCCTGCCGGTCCGCTCCGTGCAGAAACGGAATGCTTTCGTGGGCATGTCCTTCCTCGGCAACGTTGGCCAGCAACGTGAAACGCCCCCGATTGTGCGTGGCGAGGTATTGCGCGAACAGGTTCAGGCCGTCGTCGTTGTTCTCGAAGACGCCCTCGGGCAGCAGGTTGCCCTGCTGCCAGGCAAAGGCAGAAAGACGGTGCGTATTGAGATAGAGGAGTCGGGTCTTCACGTCTTGATTTTACTGATCACATCATAGATGGGGCCAATGACCGAGAGCATGATCCAGCCAAGCAGGGCGCCCATGAAAAGCGTCAGCATAGGTTCGATGAGGGTCTGTGCCTTGCCGACCGATTCCTTGACGTCCCGGTTGTAGAAGTAGCTGACGTTGAGCAGGGCTTTATCCAGCCCCCCTGTGCTCTCGCCGATGCGCAGCATGCGGACGACCAGCGGCGGGAAAAGTCCGACATCATGAAAGGCGCTGGCGACATTGTGGCCTTCGCGAATCGACTGCTCGACGCGCTCCAGGCCACGCCGGATAACACCATTGCCGACGATGTGCTGGGTGGTGCGGATCGACTCGAGGACCGGGATGCCGGAGGCGTAGAGCATGGCGAAGGTGCTGGCGAAACGCGACAGGACGATTTTCTTCAGGATGGGCCCGATGACCGGCAGGCGCAGCTTGATGCCGTCGAAACGCAGTCTGGCCAGCGGATTGGTGCGTACCATTTGCAGCCCGATGAGAAGGGCAACGATGGGGGTGATGAGAAATAAATACCAATAGTTGACCAAGAGGTCGGATACGAAAAACAGCAGCTGGGTGTGTGGCGGCAGGGCCTGTCCCATGTTGCGTACAAAAACCTTCAGCTGCGGCACCATGTAGATCATCAGGAAAAAGGTGGCGGCGAGCACGATGCTGGCGACGAAAGCCGGGTACATCAGCAGTTTTTTGGTATGCGAAGCGAGTTCGTCTTCCCATTTCAGCGATTCGCTGAGGCTGGCAAGCACATCTGGTAACTGCCCGCTCGATTCGCCGGCCCGGATCAGGTTGCTGAACACCTCGCTGAAAATGCCTGGGTGGGCAGCCATCGCTTGCGACAGAGTCTGCCCCCCCTCGATCCCTTCGATCAGGCCGGCCATCACCTCGCGGAAACGCGGGTGTTCGATAGAGTCGCGCAAGTCTGACAGCCCCTCGAGGATGGGAACGCCGGCACGGGTGAGTTGTTCGAGATGAAAACAGAAATTGATCAATTCGGGGCGAGGCACGCCGCGACTGCCGAACAGTGCCCGCTGCTGGACGGGCGTGCCGGTCACCAGATCCAGATTCATGCGCTTGAGGCGCATCTCCAGGTCGATCAGGTTGATTGCATCAAGGCGCCCATAGGTCATTCGCCCTTCCGCGCTGACGGCCTTGTAGTCGAAGATCATCGCTACATCCGGTCGGTCAGGTCGACGACGCGGGCCAGTTCCTCCAGCGAGGTCACGCCGTCCAGGACGCGGTTCAGGCCGTCGTCGGCCAGGGTGGTGAAGCCCTGCAGCATCGCACGGCTGCGAATCTCGTGCGTGGTGGCACGGCGCGCGATCAATTCGTCGATGCCGGCATCGATGCGCAGCAGTTCCATGATCGCCACCCGGCCGCGGTAGCCCTGGAAATCGCACAGTTCGCAACCGGTGGCCCGGAACAGTACCGTGCGCGGACCTTCGGCAAGCGGGCCGAGCAGGCGGATCTCGTGCGGTTCGGCATGATAGGGGGTCTTGCAGTGTTCGCACAGGCGGCGGATCAGGCGCTGGGCGACGATGCCGATGATGTTGCCGGCCATGATGTCGGGCAGCACGCCGATGTCGAGCAGGCGCGGCACGGCACCGATGGCCGAGTTGGTGTGCAGGGTCGTGTACACCTGGTGGCCGGTCATGGCCGCTCGGAAGGCCATCTCAGCGGTTTCGGCATCGCGCACCTCGCCAATCAGGATGACGTCCGGGTCCTGACGCATCATCGAACGGATGCCGTTGGCGAAATCGAGCTTGGCGGCCTCGGCGACCGATGTCTGGCGGACCATGGCCATCGGGTATTCGACCGGGTCCTCAAGGGTCATGATGTGGATGCCCTCGCTGTTGATGTGATTCAACACCGAGTACAGCGTTGTCGTCTTGCCGCTGCCGGTCGGGCCGGTGACCAGGATAATGCCCTCCGGCCGCGAGATCATCAGTTTCAGCTGGTGCAAATGCTCTTCGGCCAGGCCCAGTTCTTCCAGCGGCACGATCCCCTTCTGGCGGTCAAGAATGCGCAGGACGATATTTTCGCCATGGATGGTCGGCTGGCTGGCGACGCGGAAGTCGATCGGGCGTCCGGAGACGGTCAGGCCGATGCGGCCATCCTGCGGGGCGCGCATTTCGGCGATGTTCATGCCGGACAGTACCTTGATGCGCACCGTCATCGCCGGCCAGTAGGATTTATGCAGGGCGCGAATCTGGCGCAGCATGCCGTCGATGCGGTAGCGGATGCGCAGGAAGTTGGCTTCCGGTTCGAAGTGGATGTCCGACGCCTCCCGCTTGACGGCATCGGTGAGGATCGAATCGATCAGGCGGACAACTGGCTGGCTGTATTCGTTATCCGTGGTCGACAGGCTGTGCCAGTCGATTTCCCCTGTTTCGATTTCGTGCAGGATGCCGTCGATCGACAGTTCATGACCGTAGTACTGGTCGATGGCATGGTCGATTTCAGATTCGCCGGCAAGCAGGGTGTCGATCTCGGTGCCTTCTTCCAGTCGGGCGCGCACCCGGTCCAGGCCGACGATGTCGTTGATATCGGAAATGGCCAAGGCGAGCCGCCGGTTGGGAGCGTCGTAATCAAGCGGCAGCAGGTGGTGGCGTTTTGCGAGGTCGCGCGGCACCAGCTTGAGCGCTTGGGGGTCGACGGCCGCATGGCGCAGGTCGATGCTCTGTTTGCCCAGGCTTTCCGAAAGCGCATGGCGCAGCGTGGCTTCGGTCACAAAACCGAGCGAGACCAGCAGCTTGCCGATCGGCTGGTTCTGCTTCATCTGCTCAAGCAGCGCAATACGCAACTGGTCTTCCGACAGGATGCCTTCGGAGATCAGGATTTGTCCGAGCGGGCGACGCTGGAGGATGGAAGTGCTCATCGTGGACCTAACGCGGCACTTCAGGCGTCAGTTCGCCCAGGCGTTTCTCGACCCTGGCGCGGTCGAAGGCGGCTGGCCGGCGCGCAGCTGCTTCCAGGGCCATGCGGTAATGTTGGCCGGCCAGGCGAGATTGGCGCAGATGGTCGAGGCTGACCGCCAGGTTGAACAGATAGTCCGGGTTGTCGCCATCGGCAGCAACGGCGTTGAAATAGACCTGTTGAGCTTCCGGCCAGCGGTTTTGGCGGGCGTAGAGATTGCCCAGCGCGAAATTCAGAGCGGCAGACTCGGGCTGGGCAGACAGCAAGGTTTTCAAACGGCTTTCGGTGTTCTGCGGGTCCATGTCCGATGCACTGCCGCCCAGTACCGCGGCTTGCGTCGCCGGATCGCTCGGGTTGGCAACCCAGGCGCGTTGGCGGAGCGCCTCGGCATCGGCAGCCCGCCCCTGACGCTGCGCGATGGCGGCCAAGGCCAGCAACGCATCCGTATTGTTGTGATCGTGCTGCAGAACCTGCTCGTAATCGCGACGAGCCGAGTCGAGTTCGCCACCCTGCAGGCGGGCGTGCCCCCGCGACAGGGCAGGATCGGCTTCCGGACGGGTGCGTGTCAGGCGAATCGGTGCGGGATCGGGGGCGGCGGCCTCGACGATGCGGCTCGGGGCCGGGGGGGCTTCGCGGCGAGGTGGAAAAAACACGCCATCAGGTGATGCCTGCGCGGCAGGAGGGGGCATGGGCGGTGCGGCGACGGCAGGCTGAATGCCCTGTGCCGTCGGAACGAGCTGCGATGTGGCTGGCGGCGCCGAATGTGTCAGCGAGCCACGGTTCATCGCGTTCAACTGATACCAGACGTATCCTCCGATCGACAGGCCGGCTACGCTCAGGGTACCCAAGGCCAGCCAGAGCGGCAGGCGGGATGGCGGCGATGCGGCAGGCTGTTTTGCGGCGAAGGCGTTGCGAACGCTGTCGCGATTGACCTGCTCCGCCGGCTGGTCGCGCGGCGTGAGGGGGGCGGCTGGTTGGGCGTCCGGTGAGGCGGCCTGGGGAAGCGAGGTGCTCGCCAGGTCGGCGTCGACGGCGTCTATATAACTGGCCAGGTCGGGGAGTGGATTGGTTGGCGTACTGCTCTTGTCGCTGCTGATCGGTTCGAGGCTGAGCTTGGATTCCGACGGGGTATTCGGCGGCAGGCCAAACTGTGCACGTGCGGCCTCTTGCTTGGCTAGTTCCGCCCGCTTCAGGGCATCCATCAACAGGCTCATGCGCGTCTCTCAGCGGCTCGGGGCGATGTTGAACGGCTGAGCTTCGTTCGGCTGGGCGAAGAAGTTGTCGCCCGGCAGGTAGCCTTTCATGGCCGCGTAATCGCCCTCGAGGCTGGCATCCTTGATCACGACAGGGCGCAATAGGATGACCAGCTCGGTTTTTCGCGCCAGATTGTTTCGATTGTTGGCGACCTCGCCGAAGATTGGAATTTGGCCGAGCAGCGGTACGCGCTGAGTCTGATAGTCGATCTTGTCTTCCATCAGGCCGCCCAGCACGGCTGTATTCCCGCTGCTGACGCGCATGATGGATTCGATTTCCTTGGTTCGAATGACTGGAACCAGATTGTCAATGCTGTTTTTCTTGAGGTCAGGGTTGGGGTCAGGAACAGTCCCCGCAACCGATGTGACAGTCGGCCTGACGTTCAGTGTGACGATGTCACCATCGCTGATTTGCGGCGTAACGCTAACAATGAGGCCAACGGCGACCGATTGTGGCGTGGTCGTGTAGGTGGTTACTGCATTGACGTTGGCTGTGGTGACCGTGTCTGCCTTGACGGTGAAATACACGAAGTTTTCAACCACTTTAAGCAAGGCTGTTTGATTGTTCATTACCGATAGGCGGGGGCTTGACAGCACCTTGGTGGTGCCGAAAGTGTTCAGCATGGTAATGGCAGTCGCCGGGTCGCCTTTTGTATAGGTCAGATTGGCCGTATTCTTGGTCAGCGCGCTGCCGCTGAATGTGAACAGTCCTCCCGATGTCAGTTTTTCCCAGTTAATCCCTTGCTGATAACCGTCATTGAGGGTTACCTCAACAATGGTTGCCTCGATCAGCACCTGGCGACGCGCCGAATTAACGACACGGTCAACAAACTCCTGTATCCGGTCATGCTGGCGCTGTGTGGCGCGCACGGTGATCACGCCGCTTTCTGCATTCATGATCACCGATGCCGCTTCGCGGAAAGTGCTGTGGCGCACGAGTGTCGTAGCGGCACCCTGGCTGGCCGAACTCGGTGTTGGATTACCTTGTAGCGCGTTGGCTATAGTTTGTGCGGCGCGCCGTCCGGTTTGCGGCAGGGCTGCGGCACCGGTTGCCGTCTGCTCGTTGTTTTGTTCGTAGCTGGTTTCGCTGGAGCCTTCCGGCAGAACCTTGTCGGTTTCGCGCAGGATGTCCTTGATGTTCTTCTCGAGCGATTCCCAGAACTGGTTTTTGGACGTGTTCTCGATGCGCGTATTGGAGATGTTGCCTCCCGCCGCGCTGCTCGGCTGGGTGCCGGTCCCGCTGCCCGGGGTGCCGGTGGCGATCTGGGTGTTGGCCGATACGGTTCCCGTGACGTTGCGGGCCATATTGACGTAATCGACTTTGTAGTGCTTGAGGAAGGGCGAGTCAGGCATGACGGCCAGGTTGGGGCCGTCCAGTTCAAAACGCATGTCGACCTGCTTGGCAATTCGGGTCAGCAGCTGCGGCAGGGTCTGATCGATGGCATTTAACGTAACATTTCCGGTAATTCCCGGGTGGATGTCGACATTGACCTTGGCATCCCGGGCCAGCGCGAAGAGCAGGTCGCGAACCGGTACATTGTTGACCACGACGCTGTAGGTTTCCGCCTTGCGGCTCGGGCGTGGCTTGGGCAAGGCGAGCGTTTGCTGGACCGGGGCGGGAATAGTGCCGGATGCCGCAGCCGGCGAATTGTCGCTATTCAGGTGTCCTTTGAGCGGCTCGCGCGGTGTCGGCGCGGCACAGGCGGCAAGAAGGAGGGCAGTGAGCGGGGTGACGATGAATCCGATTTTCATCGGGTTATGCCTTGTCTGAACGATATGGTCGCATGTTATTGGGCTATCGGTACGATGCTAGCACGTTCTATGGTGAAGGCGCAGCGTTGGCTGCCGGTTTGCGGCTCAATGGAGCCGGCTGACTTGTCGGGGGAAGGGTTGGATGGTCTTGATCGACTCCGGGAGTGCCTGCATGGCGGCGACGGCAGCTTCCCGTGTAGTGAAGTCGCCATAAATCACCCCGATGCGGTCGCGGCCGGAGAGGCTGGAGCGATAAGCGCGTATCTGCGTCGGCTCAAGGGAGGTTGCGGCGCGTGACAGAAAGCCCTCGATTTCGCCGGTGTGCGTGGCGTCGGTGGCCAGTAACTGGATGAAGTAGTGGTTGCGTGGGGTGTTCTTAGCCCACTCTTCGTACTGGGCCAGGTGCTGGCGGGTCAGCGGGCCGAATCGAAGCTTGTCCGGGGCGGAGGGGGGGGCGGGTTGCGCCGGCGTGCCGGATACCGGCTGGGATACGGCGGGGGCAGGTTGCTTGGCGAGTTCGGGGGTGCCGTGTTCGCCGGGTATTGCACCCTGCTGTCGGCCAAGATTGAGTGTCATGACCATGAGCATGGCCGCAACGCCCGCGCCGGTTACGCCCCACAGCAAGGGTTGAAGGTTGAATGGACGTTTTGGCTGCAGAGGCGAAAAGTGCGCATCCTGTTCGGCGATTCGTACTTCCCCACTATCGATTTTGTGGCTTCCGGCGGAGTAGGCGGCCAGGAGGGCCTTGTCGGCAATGATGTTGATGCGTCGGGAGAGCCCTTCCGAGGTCCGGGTGATCATCCGTATCGCTTCGTCGGTGAATGGGTTGGGGCCGTGATAACCGGCGGCTCGCAGGCGAAACTCGATGTAGGACGCGACGTCGGGTTGCTTGAGCGGGGCGAGATTGAAA
>CALJZP010000061.1 GCA_937983545.1 uncultured Azonexus sp. | reverse complement strand
ACCTGGAAATGGATGCCGACCTGATCGCCATGGCGCGCGAGGAGGCCGAGGAAATGCTGACCACCCATCCCGCGCTCGCCGAGAAGCACCTGCAGCGCTGGCTCGGGTCGCGTGAGGAATTGCTCAAGTCCTGAGCGTTGTCAGGCGGCCAACGGACACCGGGCGGACGCGGCCACGCCATCGCTCAGCGTTTTCAGGACCGGCATGCGCGGGCCGTCGCGCAAGGTAATCATGCCGGTCGGTATGCGGGCGATATCCGGGGGAACGGACTCGATGACCAGATCGGCGGCGTGCGCCGATTGTTCGACGACCCGGCGCGGCATCAAGGTCCAGCCGAGGCCGACGGCAATGCAGCCGAGAATGCCTTCCAGCGTGCCGAATTCCATGGCATCGGATAGCGCATGGCCCTGCTTGCGCTGCCAGGCGATTGCCCGGGTGCGATAGGCGCAGCCTTCGCGGAACATGATCAGCGGCAGCATGACCGGATCGGTGCCGGCCGCGTGGACCTGCACCAGTTCCTCGACGACCAGTTCCTCGAAGCGTAGGTCGGGATGGATGATCGGGCCGGCGACAAAGGCGCAGTCGAGCTTGTGGTCGAGCACTTTTTCGGTCAGGGCGCTGGTCGTATCGGTATAGACGCGAACCTCCATGCGCGGATGGCTGGCGCGCACCCCCTTCAGGGCGTTGGGCAGATGCAGGGCGGCGAAGGTCTCCATCGCGCCGATGCGCAGTTCGCCCGTGCTCTCGCCGACCTGGCGGACGGCGTTGGCCGTCTGGCGTTCCAGTTGCAGCATGCGTCGGGCGTAGTCAAGGAGCACGCGGCCCGAGGGGGCGAGTTCCAGCCCCCGGCCCTTGCGGAAGAACAGTTCGGCGCCCAGCTCTTCCTCCAGCTTGCGGATGCGGCCGGTCACGTTGGACTGGACGGTATTCAATTTGCGCGACGCGGCGAGGATGCCGCCTTCTTCGACGACGGCCTGAAAGGTGCGGAGGGCGATGAGTTCCATGAAATATCTCGATTAAAGAATGAATTGTTCTAAACAAATCATTTGTGCAGATACTTTACGCTCTTTATCGTGTCTCCACCAACAGGTCAGGATATCCGCATGCCCTCTCAGATCGAACGTCTCAAAGTGCTCTCCGCAGGCATCTTCAGCTTGCTGCTGGTGCTTGGGGTCGCCCGCTTCGCCTACACGCCGCTCTTGCCGATCATGCAACAACAGGCCGGGCTCGGGCTGGCCGAAGCCGGCTGGCTGGCGGCGCTGAATTACGCCGGCTACCTGAGCGGTGCCTTGATCGCGTCGCTGATCAGCGATCTGGTGCTCAAGGATCGCCTGTATCGGATCGGGATGGTGGTGGCCATTCTCAGTACGCTGATGATGGGGCTGACGACCGATCCGTGGCTGTGGATGCTGTCGCGTTTCATCGCCGGCCTGAGCAGCGCTGCCGGCATGCTGCTCGGTACCGGGTTGATCCTGAACTGGTTGATCCGCCACAACCATCGTCCGGAACTGGGTATCCACTTCTCGGGCATCGGCCTGGGGATTGCCGGGTGTTCGGTGGCGGTCTGGCTGATGGGCGGCGTGCTCGACTGGCGGCAGCAGTGGTTCGTCTTCACGGCCATCGGTTGCCTGCTGATCGTACCGGCGCTGGCCTGGCTGCCGGCACCGGACAACAGTGCGCTGACCAAGAGCGGCGCGGCGATGCGTGACAACCCGCCGAGCCCGCTATTTCTCGGCCTCTTCATGGCCTCGTACTTCTGTGCCGGCTTCGGCTATGTGATCAGCGCCACCTTCATCGTCGCCATCGTCGACCGATTGCCTGGCCTGGCCGGGCAGGGGGCGTTGGCCTTCCTGGCGATCGGTCTCGCGGCGGCACCGGCCTGTTTCAACTGGGATCTGATCGCCCGCTATACCGGCGACCTCAATGCGCTGATACTGGCCGCCGTGTTGCAGATCGTCGGAATCATCCTGCCGGTGGCCATCGGCGGCTTGTGGGCGACGATGTTCGGTGCGCTGCTGTTTGGCGGCACCTTTATCGGCATGGTCAGTCTGGTGCTGACCATGGCCGGACGCTATTACCCGACGCGCCCGGCGAAAATGATGGGCAAGATGACCATTTCCTACGGCGTGGCACAGATCATCGGACCGGCCGTGGTCGGCTGGCTGGCCACCCGTCTGGGCAACTATTCCATCGGCCTCTACCTGGCGGCCGGCGTGATGGTGGTCGGTGTCATCCTGTTGGCTATACTCAAGCAGGTGGAACGCCGGGATGCCGGTTTGGTGGCCCGGCCGGGATTGCAGACCTGATAACGGAGAGACGCATGTTCAAGGGAATTCTGATCGAGAAGGACGAGGCCGGCTATCGCGCGGCCGTGAAGGATATCGACGACAGCCAGTTGCCGGAAGGCGATGTGACGGTCCGTGTCGACTATTCGTCGCTGAACTACAAGGATGGCCTGGCGATCACCGGCAAGGGCCCCGTTGTCCGCAAGTTCCCGATGGTGCCCGGCATCGATATCGCCGGGACGGTCGAGGCCAGCGACAATCCGGCGTACAAGGCCGGCGACCGCGTGTTGCTGAACGGATGGGGTGTCGGTGAAACGCACTGGGGCGGCCTGGCCGGCAAGGCGCGCCTCAAGGGCGACTGGCTGGTGCCGTTGCCCTCGGCCTTTTCCGCGCGACAGGCCGTGGCCATCGGCACCGCCGGCTATACGGCCATGTTGTGCGTGCTGGCGCTGGAGCGGCAGGGCGTCAAGCCGGGCGACGGCGAGATCGTCGTCACCGGTGCGGCCGGCGGTGTCGGCAGCGTGGCCATCGCGGTGCTCAAGCGGCTCGGCTACGCCGTGGTGGCGGTCAGCGGCCGGCCGGAAGAAGCCGATTACCTGAAGCAACTCGGTGCCACCGAAATCATCGACCGCAGTGTCTTCTCGGCACCCGGCAAGCCGCTCGGCAAGGAGCGCTGGGCGGGAGCGGTCGATGTCGTCGGCAGCCACACGCTGGCCAACATCTGCGCGACGACCCGATATCGCGGCGTGGTGACGGCCTGCGGTCTGGCCGGCGGCATGGATTTCCCCTCGAGCGTGGCGCCCTTCATCCTGCGCGGCGTGACGCTGGTCGGCATCGATAGCGTGATGTGCCCGCGTGCGGAGCGGCTGGTCGCCTGGGAGCGCCTGGGGCGCGACCTCGATGTCGACAAGCTGGCCATGATCACGCACGAGGTATCGTTGGCCGAGGCGATTCCGACGGCGGCGCAACTGGTCGAAGGCAAGGTGCGCGGTCGGGTCGTCGTCGATGTGAATCGCTGACAGGAGCCGCCATGCCCTACGTCAATATCAAGATCACCCGCGAAGGGGCGACCGCCGAGCAGAAGGCGCGCCTGATCCAGGGGGCGACCCAGCTGCTGGTCGATGTACTCGGCAAGAATCCGAAGACGACGGTGGTGGTCATCGACGAGGTGGATACCGATAACTGGGGTGTCGGCGGCGAATCGGTCACCGTGCGCCGGGCGCGCGGGGAGTGATTCTTCGCACGGCAAAAAAATTACCGAAGGAGCGGAACTTTTTTTCTGGCGGCTGTCTATATCGCCTCTAATAAACCCCAATCCTACAGAGGCATTCATGGACGAACTTTCCTACTTCGGCATCGGTTTCGCAGTCGTTATCTTCACCCTGGCCTGCTTCATGGCCTCCAAGCTGGCTTCGAAGAAGGCCTACCACTAAGTAGTGAGAGTTCGAACGGACCGATGGCCCAGCAAAACGCCCGATGAATTTCATCGGGCGTTTTCATTTGGAGCGGCGTTCGTGTTTCCTTGCCCGGTTCGGACGGAGATCCCCTGCTTCCGGTGAAAGACGGGCAACGGTCATTCAATGCCGTCACTCAGCGCGAAAAATTAAATAACCGGCCTTTTATTATGGGCTTTCCCGACGCAGAAAATTAAATTAGTATAAACACCAGCAATACCGAAAATAATAAAGCGGCTTGGCAGTCAAATCGTTTTTCGGAGGCAAAATGCGCAATACATCCATCAAGGCCCGGCTGGCTATCGGCTATGCCATTCTCCTGCTGTTGATCGTGATTGTCGGCGTGACCGGCATCAGGGAGTTGGGAACGATCAATGGGAAGTTGAACGAGATCACCAGCATC